>NC_006177.1:2269358-2593552 GCF_000009905.1 Symbiobacterium thermophilum IAM 14863 | reverse complement strand
GGACGGCGTCGCACAAGCGGTGGCGGAGATCCTGCGGCGGGTCGGTGCACTGGCCGGATGAAAGCTGGTCGAACGTGAGGCCGGCGCGGGGGCTGCGGTGGAGATGGCATCTTCGCCCGGAGGGACGGCCTGCTCAGCCCGTCGTCCAGCGGTGCGCAGAGGAGGAGTAGAGGATGAGTCAACCGATTCCGTGGGAGGGATTCCACCACATCGCACTGGTCACCCCAGATCTGGACGCCACCATTGCTCTCTACGGCGGCGTGCTCGGGATGCAGGTCGGTGAGATCCGCGTCGGCGGGGGTGTGCTGCCGCAGCGGCACTGCTTCATCCGCCCGGGCGACTCGGTGCAGACCTGGGGCCTGCACTTCTTCGAGAACCCGTCCGCCCAGATCCACCGGCTGACGATGGAGCAGCTCCAGCAGGGCGGGTTCATCCCCGGCGCGCTGCAGCACATCGCCTTCTCGCTGCCCGATGCCAGGGCCGCCGAGGCGCTGCGGCAGCGGCTGCGGGAGCATGGCGTGGAGGTCACGCCCACCGGTACCATCGGCCCCATCCAGAACATGCTGTTCTTCGACCCGCACGGCATCCTGCTGGAGGCGACGTGGCCGCGGGTGGAATGAGAGGAGCCGGGGAGACAACGGTGCTGATGCGATCGGGCTGGCCGGCCTTGTGCCGACCAGCCCGATCAGTTGTGCGCGCTTGTGACCCTGGCGGACTCAGGACCTTCGAAGAATGAAGTAGTACCCGTCCCCAGCCTCTGACGCGAGCCCCCGCGGCATCGTGCTACCCTACGTCTGGACGACGATCCGGAGCCGCTGCACGTTCTTGGATGACCATCCGGCCTCTTCCCAGGGTCCTGGATGCCAGCTGAATTCTTGCCACTTCACGTCTGAACGACCGCCCGGTGCCTTCTCCGGTCCCCGGATGCCAGCTGAACCCGGGATACTTGACACGTGAAGTGTCACTTTTCCGCAGCCTCCAGCGCAGCGCCCTGCGGATTCTTGCCACTTCACGTCTGAACGACCGCCCGGTGCCTTCCCCGGTCCCCGGATGCCAGCTGAACGCGGGACAGTTGACACGTGAAGTGTCATTTTTCCGTAGCCTTCAGCGCAGTGCCCTGCGGATTTTTTGCCACTTCACGTCTGAACGACCGCCCGGTGCCTTCCCCGGACCCCGGATGCCGGCTGAAGCCGGGATACTTGACATGTGAAGTGTCACTTTTCCGCAGCCTTCAGCGCAGTGCCCTGCGGATTTTTTGCCACTTCACGTCTGAACGACCGCCCGGTGCGTTCCCCGGTCCCCGGTTGCCAGCTGAACCCGGGACAGTTGACACGTGAAGTGTCACTTTTCTGCAGCCTCCAGCGCAGCGCCCTGCGGATTTTCTGCCACTTTACGTGTGAACGACCGCCCGGTGCCTTCCCCGGACCCCGGATGCCGGCTGAGCCCGGGACACTTGACACGTGAAGTGTCACTTTTCCCGCAGCCTCCAGCGCAGCACTCTGCGGATTTCTGCCACTTCACGTCTGAACGACAGCCCGGCGCCTTCCGGTCCCCGGGCTGTCGGCTGAAGTTCCTGTCACAGTTCCGCCCGAATGCGCCCGGCCAGGTCGTCGAGGACAGCGCGGGGCTGGGGCGGCGGAAGGTGCCCCGGGTAGACCTGGAACAGTCCGTCGCCCGGGCGTCGGGGGAAGAGGTGGAAGTGGACGTGGTAGATCTCCTGACCAGCCGCCTCGCCGTTGTTCTGAAACACGTTGAGATCGGTCACCCCGAACGCCGCCCGGATCGCCCGGCTCACGGCGGCGATGGTCTGGCCGAGGCGGCCGGCCAGGTCGCTGTCCAGGTCGCTGTCCAGGTCGAAGACCTGCTCCACGTGCCGCTTCGGGATCACCAGCACGTGCCCCGGGTTCGCCTGGCGGATGTTCATGAACGCCAGGGTGTACGGATCCTCGTACACCCGGCTGGCCTCCCCGCCCGTGGCGATCCGGCAGAAGAGGCACTCGGCCCGGGTGCGCCGGGCGCGCTCGACCAGCCCGCCCAGCTCGTTGTCCGGCGCGTCGGCCAGCGCGAGCAGGGTCTCATAGGGGTCGCCGGGCAGGGCGAAGTACTCGGCGAAGGCGGGCTCCGTCTTCAGGCCCCCCGCCTTGAGCCGGCGGATCTCCTCCGCTGCCCCGGGGCCGGCGAGGGCAAGCAGGCGCGCCTCCGCCGCCATGTGGCGCCAGGCATGGTTCTCCCGGGAGGGCATCGGCTGCCCGAAGACTTCCACCGGGAGGTCCCCGTAGCGGAAGCCGCAGATGACGGCGGGCAGGCCGTGCTTCACCGCGGATCGCACCGCGAACCCGGGCAGGTGACCGTACGCCTCGGTCAGGGTGCGCCCGAACGCCTCGCCGTCGTGCACCTCACAGATGATGTCAAGGTCGCTGCCCGGGACGTTCAGGTCCAGGGGGAAGGTTCCCGCCAGCACCGGATCGTAGGGCGCCAGCACCTCCATGATCCGCAGCTCCTGCAGCGCGGCGTACGCCTGCCGCTGTGCGGCCGTCCCGCTGCGCAGGTCCACCCAGTTGATCACCCGTTCCAGCCTCCCCGCTCGGCACGTCACATCTGGTTTGCTTCGACAGAGAGGCCTGCTGTCCTACTGACGCACACGATTCGGCGTCCCCGGCCCTGGGCCAACGTACAGGGCAGTCGCTCGTCGCAGGTGGACGGCCGGAGATGGGGACCCGCGCATCGGCGGCCCGGCTGGCGGGCCGTACAGGAGCAATGCCGGCGATACACATAAGGGACAGCCCCCGCACGGGGGCTGTCCCGTCACACCCGCGGTCGTTCATCCGCCGGTGACACCGGCTCGGGTTCGAACCGTTCGGGGGCTGCGGGCCGCCGGTCCCACGGCGTGCCCAGGGCGGGCAGCAGCCAGCGGTCCACACCCCAGTAGCCGGCGACCTTCCAGGCCATCAGCAGCAGGATGGCCAGGGTGAAGAGCACCGGGTTGGTGCTGGCGGTGCCGGCCAGCATGAAGTTGAAGTTGAGGAAGGCGCCCGCGAAGGCCGCGAACCCCGTGAGCAGCCCCAGGATGAGCGCCGCCCCGATCAGCACCTCGCCCACGGCGATCAGCTTCGCAAACCAGGTGTAATGGCCGCCCTCCAGCAGGAAGGTGAGGAACTCCCGGTACCAGCCGTAGGTGATGGCCGGCTTGGCGGGCGGGTCGGGCACCGCCACGGCGCGGGCCCAGAACCCCTGCAGGGCGGTGCCCCCGTTCATCCAGGCCGGGTCGGTCACCTTGTGCCACCCGGCCTGCAGCCACTGCCACCCCAGGTAGAGGCGGGCGAGCAGCCAGATCCAGGACGAGGACGTGTTGTCAAAGAGGAACCGCGCAAACGGGGGATCCTGAATCGTCCGCGCTGCCATGATAATCCTCCTCCATAAATTTGGCTTTCTCAAAGTAAAAGTACCTAAAACTCATTTCATTGTATGATCCCGGACTTCCTTCTGATGGCGTTCAGGCGCGTCCCTGCCGCATAGGATGGACCAACGGGGGTGAACGGCATGTATCGTTCGCTGCTGGACCTCATGCTCAGCCCGCCCTGGCCCGCGCCGGACGACGGATCGCAGCTCACCCCGCAGTGGGGGGAGGACGAGCGCTTTCTCACGCTCCGGTTCCGTACCGCCGGCCTCGACCCCAAGTCCATCCGGGTGGAGGTCGGGCCGACGGCGGTCTCCGTGTCCGGCTACCGCACCCACGAGGAGCGGGTGGAGGCTCGGGGCTACTTCCGCGCCAGCTCGTCGATGAGCGCCGTGCGCCGCACCTTCGGCCTCCCCTGCCTGGTCGTGCCCGGCGCTGCATCGGTCAGGTGGCGTTCCGACGACGAACTGGAGGTGCGGCTGCAGAAAGCGTGAACCCCGGCCGAACGCCGGGGTTTTCGGTTGTCAAGTCTTGTGTTCCCCATCGCGCAGCAGTATCATGAGAACCGGGGAGAGCACACAAGCTAAGGGCGCTCCCGACCATGTGCGTGATCACCGGTAAGAAATGACCTAACACATTCAAGAAAGGGAGCCTTTATTCCGATGTGGCCTGAACGCCCCCCCGGCACGGCCGTGGTCAGGGGACTCAGAAAGCAGCGGAGCGGGCACCCACCTGTGGAGAGCAGGTTCATTGTTCTACCGGGCACACGGCATGGTGGGGTATGCTGACCACAGGGCGGCGTTCCGCGAGGGACGTCGCCCTTTTTCGATCGCACGGCGCAGACGCGGGATCGGCCGCGTCCGTGCGCTGCCTGTGGCGTTGGCCTGCGGGTCAGCGCACCTGCCCTCCACTTCTGACCAACAGGCGCGTGATGCTTCCTCGAAGGCCCCCTTGGAGCAGCGCGTGCCGCCCGTCGGGATGCCAGATCGGATGGCCCCGTCGCTGCGGCTCACCCGCGCTGCCTTTACAGCTTACTTCGCGATTGGTTAGAATAGGGGCTGTCAGTTGGGTGCATATACGTAAAGGAGGATGCAGAAAGTGGCCGGCGACAAGGTCGTCACGCTGTCGGCCAGCAACTGGGCCGCGGAGGTGGAGCAGTCTTCGCTGCCCGTGCTGGTGGACTTCTGGGCCGTCTGGTGCGGCCCGTGCCGGATGATCGCGCCTGTGGTCGAGGAGATCGCGGCAGACTATGAAGGCCGCATGAAGGTCGGTAAGCTCAATGTCGATGAAAATAACGATCTGGCCGCCCGGTACGGCGTGATGTCGATTCCGACGCTGATCCTGTTCAAGAACGGGGAGCCGGTGGAGCGGATCGTCGGCTTCCAGCCCAAGAAGGAGCTGGCCGCCAAGATCGACCGGGCTCTGGCCCAGGCCTAGATGACGGAGCGGGCGACCCCTGGCGGGTCGCTCGTTTTCACACTTGAAGGGATGGGGCGAAGAACATGCGGGCAATCGACCTGCGAAGCGACACCGTAACCAAGCCCACGCCGGAGATGCGGCGGGCGATGTACGAGGCGGAAGTCGGCGACGATGTGTACGGCGAGGACCCGACGATCAACCGGCTGGAGGAGCGGGCCGCGGAGCTCCTGGGGAAGGAGGCGGCGCTGTTCGTGCCCAGCGGCACGATGGGCAACCAGGTGGCGGTGCTCACCCATACGCGCCGGGGCCAGGAGGTCATCGTCGAGGCCGAGAGCCACGTCTACCTGTACGAGGTCGGCGGGATCGCCGCCCTGTCGAGCTGCCAGGTGAAGACCATCCCCGGCGTGCGGGGCGCGATGGACCCGGCCGCGGTGGAGGCGGCCATCCGGGCGGACAACGTCCACTTCCCCCGCACCGGGCTGGTCTGCGTCGAGAACACCCACAACCGCTCGGGCGGTTGTGTGCTTCCCCCCGAGAACGTGGCGGCCGTCGCCGCGGTCGCCCACCGGCACGGCATCCCGGTGCACATGGACGGCGCCCGCATCTTCAACGCGGCCGTGGCCCTGGGGCGGCCCGCGGCCGAGCTGGTCGCCCCGGTGGATTCGGTGATGTTCTGTCTCTCCAAGGGGCTCGCGGCCCCGGTGGGCTCGCTGCTCGTGGGCAGCAGGGAGTTCATCGCCGAGGCCCGCCGCTACCGGAAGCTCCTGGGCGGCGGCATGCGCCAGGCCGGTGTCCTGGCGGCGGCCGGGCTGGTCGCGCTGGAGATGATGATCGACCGGCTGGCCGACGACCACGCCAACGCCCGCCGGCTGGCCGAGGGGATCGCCGGGATCCCCGGCCTGCGGGTGGACCTGGAGACGGTGCAGACCAACATGGTCGTGGTGGAGATCGTCGACGAACGCTGGACCGCGGGCGCCTTCGTGCAGGCGCTGCGGACGCAGGGCGTGCTGTGCAACGACACCGGGCCGCGCAGCGTCCGGCTGGTCACCCACAAGGACGTGACTGCGGCTGACGTGGAGCTGGCCCTCGACGCCATCGCCCGCACGGTGAAGGCGGGGCCCTAGCCATGTCCGACACGCAGCAGCTGACGCTGATCGCCACCGCCGCCATGGGGCTGGAGGCGGTGGTGGCGCGCGAGCTGAAGGGCCTGGGCTACGACCAGCAGATCGTGGAGAACGGCCGGGTCCGGTTCCGGGGCGACGCGCGGGCGATCTGCCGGGCCAATCTCTGGCTGCGCACGGCCGACCGGGTGCTGGTGGAGATGGCCTCGTTCCCGGCCACCACCTTCGAGGAACTCTTCCAGGGCGTGCGGGCCGTCCCCTGGGAGGAATGGATCCCCGCCGAGGGCCGGTTCATCGTCAACGGCCGCTCCCACCAGTCGCAGCTCTCCAGCGTGCCCGCCTGCCAGAAGGTGGCGGAGAAGGCGGTGGTGGAGCGGCTCCGGCAGCGGTACCCGCTGGAGTGGTTCCCCAAGAGCGGCGCCCGTTATAGCATTGAAGTCTCCCTGCTGAAGGACGTGGCGACCGTCACTCTGGACACCACCGGGCCGGGGCTGCACAAGCGGGGCTACCGGAAGCTGGTGACCGAGGCGCCGATCAAGGAGACGCTGGCCGCGGCGATGGTCCTGCTCTCCCGCTGGCACCCGGACCGGCCGCTCCTGGACCCCTGCTGCGGCTCGGGCACCATCCCCATCGAGGCGGCCCTGATCGGCCACAACCTGGCGCCCGGGCTGCACCGGTCCTTCGACGCCGAGACGTGGGGGTGCATCCCGGCGCGCCTCTGGGACGAGGCCCGGGAGGAAGGCTTCGACCTGGCCGACTATGACCGGCCGCTGGATATCCGTGGCTCGGACATTGACCCCGGGGCACTGGAGCTGGCCGCGCACCACCTCAGGGCGGCGGGGCTCTCCCGGTCCGTCCGGCTGGAGCGGAAGCCGCTGCAGGAGATCGGGCGGGACGCGCCTTACGGCTACCTGATCACCAACCCGCCCTACGGGGAGCGGATGGGGGAGCGGGAGGCCGTGGAGGCGCTGTACCGGGACATCGGCCGCCTGGTCCGGAGGCTGCAGGACTGGTCGGCCTTCGTCATCACCCCGCACAAGGGGTTCGAGCGGCACTTCGGCCGCCGGGCCGACCGGAAGCGCAAGCTGTACAACGGCCGCATCGAGTGCGACCTGTACCAGTACGAGGGGCCGTACCATGGCCGTCCGGTCCCGGGGACAGGGGGCGGCCCTGCCTCCGGGGAGTCCCAAGGCCGGCCTGCCCCAGGGGCGGGCCGTGCGCGCCCTGCTCCCGGGGGCGGGGATGATCGCTGAACAGGAGGTGGTCCCGTGGACCTGTTCTCGTGGGCCGCGGCGCAGCAGGCGGCGCAAAGCGCGCCGCTGGCCGCCCGGATGCGCCCGCAGACCCTGGATGAGTTCGTGGGCCAGGAGCACCTGGTGGGCCCCGGCCGCTTCCTGCGCCGGGCCCTGGAGGCAGGCCACCTGCCCTCCTGCATCCTCTTCGGCCCGCCGGGCACCGGCAAGACCACCCTCGCCCGGCTGATGGCGAGCAACGTGAACGCCCACTTCGAGCAGCTGAACGCGGTGACTTCGGGCGTTCAGGACATCCGCCGCATCGTCGACGAGGCCCGCGCCCGCCTGGCGGAGCGCGGCCAGAAGACCGTCGTCTTCATCGACGAGATCCACCGCTGGCGCAAGGACCAGCAGGACGCGCTGCTCCCCCACGTGGAGGACGGGCTGATCACGCTGGTGGGCGCGACCACCCAGAACCCGCTGGTCTCGGTGAACGCGCCGCTGGTGAGCCGCACCCGGATCTTCGAGCTGAAGCCGCTCAGCGACGAGCACATCGCCCACCTGCTGGACCGGGCCCTGCGCACGCCCGGGCGGGGCCTGGGCAACTACAACGCCACGGTCACTCCCGAGGCGATGGAGCACCTGGTGCGCATGGCCGGCGGCGATGCCCGGGCCGCGCTCAACGCCCTGGAGCTGGCGGTGCTGCTCACCCAGCCGGACGAGCAGGGGCGCCGGACGGTGACCCTGGAGACGGCGGAGGAGGCCCTCCTGAAGCGGGCGGTGGTCTACGACCACGACGGGGACGAGCACTACCACGTGGCCTCGGCGCTGATCAAGTCGATCCGGGGCTCGGATCCCGACGCCGCGCTCTACTGGCTGGCGCGGATGCTCTACGCCGGCGAGGACCCCCGGTTCATCGCCCGGCGGCTGGTGATCTCCGCGGCGGAGGACATCGGCCTGGCCGACCCCCAGGCCCTGGTGATCGCCCAGGCGGCGGCGGACGCGGTGTCGTTCATCGGCATGCCCGAGGGGCGCATCCCCCTGGCCGAGGCGGTGGTCTACCTCGCCTGCGCGCCCAAGTCCAACAGCGCCTACCTGGCCATCGACCGGGCCCTGGCGGTGGTGGAGCGGGAGAAAACGCCACCGGTGCCCAATCACCTGAAGGACACCGGCTACGGCTCGGACCAGCGGCTGGGTTACGGGAAGGGATATCAATACCCCCACGACTTCCCCGGCGCCTGGGTGGAGCAGCGCTACCTGCCGGAGGGCGTGGACGGCCCCTTCTGGGAGCCCAAGGGGTACGGCCGGGAGGCGGAGCTCGCCCGGCTGCTGCGGGAGCGGCGCGGGCGCTGAGCGGGCGCGGGGGCTGCATCCGGCGCCGGGCGGCCACGGGTCCGCGCGGCCAGAGCGCCTGGAGGATGACACGGGCGGGTGCCGGTGCATGGCACCAAGGGCGGATATGGCTGCGCGTCCATTTGTGATAGGCTGAAAACAGGCACAGCTTTCGGCCGCCGCCGGCGAAAGGAGGACCCGCCCGTGTCACAGAGCGTCATGACGGAACGCCTGCGCGTCGAGGAGGCCGTGACCCGGTTCTTCCACATGTGCAACTCCCACTGCCCGGGCAACGTCGCACCCCTTCTCACCGCCGACGTGGAGCTGACCGCCGAGCGCACGGCCAGCGGCCAGGAGGGCGTCCACAGCTACCTGGTCTGGCTGTGGCAGACCTACCCGGATCTCACCTTTCGGGTGGAGCACGTGCTCGTCGACGGGCCGGCGGCCGCCGCCGAGGTGACGGCGGAGGCACAGGGCGAGCGGCGCGCCCGGTGCGTGATCTTCCACTTCCGGGACGGGCTGATCCGACGGATGCGATGGTACTAGACGGCGGCTGCGCCGCGAAACCCGCGAACCCCGCTGCACGCCGGCAGCGGGGTCTTCGATTTGCCCTGCCCCCGGCAGGTTGTGCAGTGCCATCCGGGTACTGCCCCGGCCCCGGACGGCATATCCCTCCGATGGGCCATATGTGGGGTGCTCCCTCTGGCGGGACGGAGCCCTATGTGATACTATTCACATGGCGATTCCCGTCGCCTTGAGGCGCATTGGCACGATTGGGCGAGCGAATCACGCCTCGCCTACTCTGGAGACAGTAGACACAAGTGATGGGTAAGCCTACAATATGAGAAGAGATATTCGATAGGCGAAAGGAGGGGGCGAATGGCACTTCGGATCCTGCTGATCGAGGATGATCCCGACATTCAGCGCATGGTGCAGCTCTCCCTGAAGTTCCAGGGCGGGCACGAGGTCAGCGTCGCCTCCGGGGGGCAGGAAGGCATCGCGAAGGCGGAGCAGGAGCGGCCGGATCTGATTCTGCTGGACGTGATGATGCCAGAGATGGACGGTTATGAGACCTGCCGGCGGCTGAAGGCCAACCCCGCCACCGCCTCCATCCCGATCGTCTTCCTCAGCGCGCGGGCGCAGCAGTCCGAGATCGAGAAGGGCCGTTCGCTCGGGGCCATCGGCTATCTGGTCAAGCCCTTCGACCCGATGACCCTGTCCGACCAGCTGGAGGCGATGCTCCGGGCCTAGTCCCCGCGGTCGGGCGAAAGGAAGCGGTTCTGTTTGGACGTCACCCACATCCTGCGGGAAGTGTACTGGCACAGCCTCGACGGCATCGTCGTCGCCGACAAGGACACGGTGATCCTCGACGTCAACCCCGCGTACGAGGCGGTGACCGGTTACAGCCGTGACGAGCTGATCGGCAGAAAAACCAATATCGTACGCTCGGGACTCACCCCGCCGGAGGTCTTCCGCGACATGTGGACGCAGCTGGGCCGGCAGGGCAAGTGGGTCGGCGAGGTCATCAACCGGCACAAGAACGGCAACCTCTGGTACTCCTTCCTGTCCATCACCCGCATCGTGGACGAAGGAGGATCGGTGGTTGCCTACGTCGGTATTGCCCGGGACATCACACAGCGGAAGGCGATGGAGCAGCAGCTCCGGCAGAACCTGGCCGAGATCCAGTCCGCCCGGGAGCTGGCCCAGGCGCAGGCCACGCGGCTCACGGCGCTGCTGGACTCGGTGGGCGAGGCCATCATCATGGTCGACACCCTGGGCATCTGCGTGGTGGCCAACCACCAGGCGGGCGGCATGCTGGGGCTGCCCGCGGAGCAGATCGTGGGCAAATCGGTACATGAACTGCACGCCCTGGCCCTGCGGTCCCTGGGCGTCTCCGCCTTCCAGTGGCAGCCTGCCCCGAACGGCGGGCCGCCCATCGAGCCGGAGACCAACGTCATTGAGACGCGGGAGCAGCGCCCCCGCGTCTTCCACGAGTTCGCCGCTCCGGTGACGGACACGGAGGGTCACGTCCTCGGCCGCATCTATGTCTACCGCGACATCACCAAGGAGACCGAGCTGGACCGGATGAAGACGGAGTTCATCGCTACGGTCTCCCACGAGCTGCGCACGCCGATGACCTCCATCAAGGGCGCGCTGGGGCTGGTCCTGGGCGGGGCGGCCGGCGACCTGCCGCCGGAGGCGCGGGAGCTGCTCACGATCGCACGCAACAACACCGACCGGCTGATCCGGCTGATCAACGACATCCTGGACATCTCCCGCATCGAGGCCGGCAAGATGGAGATCCGCCGTGCGCCGCTGAGCCCCGCTGACGTGGTGCGGCGAGCCGTGGAGGAGATGAACGCCTTTGCCCGGCAGCGCAACATCACCCTGACGACGGACGTGCCGGAGGGGCTGGCGCGGGTGATGGCCGACGCCGACCGGCTGCACCAGGTGCTGGACAACCTGATCTCCAACGCCATCAAGTTCTCGCCCCAGGGGAGCGAGGTACTCATCCGGGCCCGGGAGACCGGCGACGGGGTGCGGTTCGACGTCATCGACCGCGGCCCGGGCATCCCCGCCGACCAGACGGGCCTGATCTTCGAACGCTTCTACCGGGTGGACAACGCGGCCTCCCGCAAGACCGGCGGCACCGGCCTCGGCCTCACCATCTGCAAGGCGATCGTGGAGGAGCACGGCGGCCAGATCTGGGTCGAATCCGCGTTGGGCGAGGGCTCCACCTTCTCGTTCACAATCCCGGTGGAGCCGGGCGGGCACGTCGCGGAGCCGCCCATCCCCGTGGGCAGCCGGACGGTCCTGGTAGTGGACGACGATCCGGACATCGTGCGCATCATCATGCTCGCCCTGGAGCGGGAGGGGTTCCACGCGGTCGGGGCCACCTCGGGCGAGCAGGCCCTGGAGATCGCCCGGAGCCGGCACGTGGACGTCATCACCCTCGACCTGATGATGCCCGGAGCCGACGGCGTGCAGGTGCTCCGGCAGCTGAAGCACGACCCGGCCACCCGCGACATCCCCGTGGTGGTGGTCTCGGCCTACGGCGCCGGCAAGGAGCCGGAACTGGTGGCCACGGGCGTTTCGGGCATCGTGGCCAAGCCGATCGACGAGAACGACCTGCTGGCCACGATCCGGACCGTGCTGGGCACCTGGCGCGGCGAGCGGCCGCAGCCCTCCATCCTCGTGGTGGACGACGACCCGGACGTGCGGCGCATCGTCAGCGTGATGCTGGAGCGGGCGGGCTATGCGGTGCGCACGGCCCAAGACGGGCAGGAGGCCTTCCGCATGATCATGGCCGAGCGGCCGGACCTCCTCATCCTCGACCTGATGATGCCGAACCTGGACGGCTTCCAGCTGGTCCGGCTGCTGCGGCAGCGGCGCTGGACGCAGCAGATCCCGCTGCTGGTCCTCACCGCCCTGGACCTCACCGAGGGTGAGAAGACCCTGCTCCAGCTGGGACCCACCCGGCACGTGACCAAGGGGCCGGTGATCCAGGAGGAGATCGTGGCGCGGGTGCGGGAGTTGCTGGCTTCCCACTGAGGAGCCCGACGCACCCCCACGCGCGCGGCCGGCCCCGAGGAGCGAGGTGCTCCCCGGGGCCGGCCCTTCAATCTACAGCGTAGCCGCTTCGATCTCCGCCACCACCCGGGCCACCAGGTCCGCCAGGGCGTGGTCGTCCCGCTCCTGCTCGCCGTCCAGGACCATGAGCAGCGCATCCTCCGCCGCGGCGGCTGCCGCGGAGAGCGCCCTGAAGCCGTAGAAGCCCCCGGACCCCCGCAGCTTGTGGACCTCCTGCCGCAGCTGGCGCAGGTCTACGGGGCCGCCCTCCCGCAGCGCCGCCACCGCCTCCCGCAGGCGGCCGGCCCGCTCCCGGGCTCCCTGCAGGTACTCCTCCCGCAGCGCCGCAAACTCCGCCGAGTCAAACATGTATCCCAGGACCGCTCCTTTCCCTTGGTCACGCGAAAGGTTTCGCTCGTCCCACAGCATTTCCTGCCGCGGGGCTGACGTGACAACGCGCACAGAACACTCCCGCCCCTGAATGGTACACTGTGCGCAGACGGGGGTGCAACCGCGATGCGACTTCGACCCGGACCCGTTCCCCTTCCCCGCGAGCACGGCGCGTGGGCGATGGTGCTCACGCCGGCCGTGGTCGCCGTCCTCGCGCTCGGACCGCAGCCGCTCGGCCTCGTGGCCCTTCTGGGCTGGCTGACGGCGTACGCGGCGCGCGGTCCCCTGGAGGTCCTGCTCGGCCGGGGCGCCTCGGGCCGCGCCGGCATGGCCAGCGCCGAGCCGGAGGTGGCCGGATTCTGGCTCCTGGCCCTGGCCGCAGCCGCCGCCGCGCTGCTGCTGCCGGTGGCGGCCCTCCGTCCCGCCGTGCTCGGCCTGCTGGCAGGCGCCCTGCTGCTGGCCTGCCTGGTGTTCTGGCTGGCCCAGCGGGGCCGGACCCGTTCGCTGCTCTCCGGTTTCCTGTCGGTCACCGGCCTGATGGCCGGGGCGCCGCTGTACGAACTGGCCGGGGCGGGCGGGATGTCCCTCCGCGGCTGGGCGCTGACCTACGCCTGCTTTGCCTTCTTCGCCGGTTCCATCTTCCGGGTCAAGACCATGGCGCGGGAGCGGAAACGCCGCTCCTTCCACGACCTGTCGGTGGCGGTGCACTTCGCCTTCCTCGCCGCCGCGGCCTACCCCGCCGTCCGGGGATGGGCGCCGCCGCTCGTGCCTCTGGCGTTGGTGCCGCCGCTGGTGTGGTCCGTGGTCTGCGCCTGGCGCGCCCGCCGCCGGGGAGCCGCCCGGCTCGATCGGGTCGGCTGGTCTGAGGTCTTTCTCACGGTGCTGTTCGCCGGACTCACGGTGCTGGCCCTCCGGCTGCCCGCCTGGCCGCCGCCCGCCGCCCATCCGTAACCGGCGGCCCTTCGCGTACGTCACAAGGGACACGAAGGGAACGTCAAAGGTGCAGAAGGGAGAGGGGCAGCGTGGATCTGCATATGTTCGTGCCCGACTTCCAGGCGATGCGGGAGGAGCTGACCCGGCTGGGCTTCGAGGAGCTGCGCACGGCCGAGGAGGTGCAGGAGAAGCTGCCGACCGCCAAGGGCGTGACGCTCCTGGCCATCAACTCCATGTGCGGCTGCGCCGGCGGCATCGCGCGGCCGGCGGCGGCGCTGGCCCTGCGGCAGGTCAAGCCCGATCACCTGATGACGGTGTTCGCCGGCCAGGACAAGGAGGCCACGGCTGCGGCGCGTGCCCTGTTCCCGCAGTATCCGCCCTCGTCGCCCTCCTTCGCGGTGCTGAAGGACGGCCAGGCCGTGGCGATGATCCCCCGCAGCCAGATCGAGGGCTCGGACCCGCAGACGGTCGCGCAGCGGATCGTCGAGGCCGTACAGGCGGCCCGGGGTTAGCCGGAAGGAGGGCGCCCCACCGTGAAAACAGGAGCGGACGGCACGCCGGGGGCGGCGGCCGTCCGCTCATGCGCGCCTCGGGGTACGTGAGGCGGATGTCCTTACGGCACGATCAGTACGGGGCAGGGGGCGCGGTGGAGCACGACCTGGCTGACGCTGCCGAGGAGGAGCTCCTTCAGCGGTGAAAGCCCGCGCCGGCCCATCACGATCAGATCGTAGCCGCCTTGCCGGGCCTCCGCGAGGATCGCCTCGCCGGGCACGCCGATGACGTAGCTCCCCCGGGCCCGCTCGGGCGGCAGGCCCAGCGCCGCCAGCGTCACCGAGAGGGCCCGCTCCGCCTGGGCCTGCGCATAGGTGTCAGGCAGGAGCGGGTTGGGCACGGGCGCGCCGGCTGCCGCAGGGGTGGTCAGGTCGGGCAGCGGCGCCACGTGGAACACCGTGACCTCGATGGTCTGATCCCGTTCGGCCATCTTCCGCAGGCTCTGGGCCGCGCGCACACTGTGGGCGGAACCATCGGTCGCAAGCAGCACCTTCGTCATGCCCCGTCCCCCCTTCGTCTGTGGGCATCCATGTCATCACTTCGGCGGGAGCGGGGGCAACTCCTGCGCGCGTTGGCCCGCTGCAACCGTAGCCACCGCCTGTCTGCCTCTGGTAGAATAGGGGAATGGAGGCGATAGCGGTTGCTGCCTGATCAGGAGCAGAGTCTGTACGTCGAGTTCGATGAACTGTTCTCGCTGCGGGAACGGCTGCGGCCCCTGGCCGACCAGGTGCGGAGCCAGCTCGCAGCCGCCGGCCTCCGGGAACGGCTGGAGGCTGAGATCTACGACTTCGAACTGGAACTGCGGGGCACGGACAAGTCCAACCTGCTGATCCGCCTGGACAGCTTCCGCCTGGAGATCCTGGGGGCCAGGCCGGACCTCCTCCTGCACAACCTGGCGGCGATCATCCTCACCGAAGCCGGCGCCTTCCGGCTGAACACGGTGGAGGTGGGCTTCACCGCCTGGCTGAAGGCGGGCCAGGGACGGCCCCTGAACCTGGTCGCCCAGGCCTTCACCCCCGCCTGGGGGGCGGCCGAGGCCGAGTTCCTCGACCGGCGCTTCGCCATGACCTGGGACTGGGCGACGCCCACCACCGGCTACACGTTCCACGCCAGCTCCGCGGAGGACGAGGAGCTGATGCTGAACTTCAAGGCCCGCGAGGGCTACATGACGCTGACGGAGCTGCAGACCGGCCTCTGGATCCAGGAGCAGCGCCAGCGGTTCGAGCAGGCGGCCCGCCTCTTCCTGAACCTGCTCGGCTGGACCCTATAGGCGGAGGTGACGGCCTTGCGGCGGCGCGCGAAGATCCTGCGCTTCGTGCTGACGGCGGTCCTGCTGTTCATGGTCGGCCGCCTCGGCTGGTTCCACGTGATGGAGGCCGAGGAGGTCCTGGCGCGGGAAGAGGCCCGGCGGCTGCAGGAGGCCTCGCTCGCGCCGGTGCGCGGGGCGCTGCTGGACCGGAGCGGCCGTCCGCTGGCGGTCTCCATCCCCCAGCGCAACGTGGTCGCCTCGCCCTTCCACATGGAGGCCCGCAACTTTGCCCGCGTCGCCGAGAGCCTCGCCCCCCTGCTGGGGCAGGACGCCTTCGAGCTGGAGCGGCTGCTGCGGGAGAACCCCGACTCGCAGTACCTGGTACTGGCCCGGGGCGTGGACCTGGCGACGGCGGAGGAGATCGCCGGGCTGATGCTTCCCGGCATCTCGCTGGAGGAGACCAGCCAGCGGGTCTATCCCCAGGGTGAGGCCGCCAACCAGATCATCGGCTATCTGGACGCCGACGGGGTGGGCGTCTACGGGCTGGAGGCGCAGTACGAGGAGGCGCTCCGGGGCAGACCCGGCTTCGTCCGGGCGGAGCTCACCTACGACAACGCCCCCATCCTGGGCACGGTGCGGAGCAACATCCCCGCCGAGGACGGCTACACCGTCATCTCCACCATCGACATCTACCTACAGCGGACCTTCGAAGAGGCGCTGGATGAGGTGATCGCCCGGGAAGACGCGCGGCGCGCACTGGCGATCGCCATGGACGTGCACACCGGCGAGATCCTGGCCCTGGCCATGCGCCCGGGCGCGGACCTGAGCGACCGCTCCTCCTGGGTTAAGGAGGACGGGACGCTGGACGTGGAGCGGCTGACCAACTGGGCGGTCACGCCGCTGCCGCCCGGCTCCAGTTTCAAGACGGTGACCACGGCCATTGCCCTGGAGGAGGGGTTGATCGACCTCACAACCCTCATCCCCGACTCGGGGCAGATCGAGATCGATGGCTGGACCATCACCAACTGGGACCGGGTCGTCCACGTGGAGCCGCAGATGCGGACCATCGCCCAGCTCCTGCAGACTTCCAGCAACGTCGGGCTGATCCACGTGGGCCAGCGCATCCCCCATGAGACCTTTCAGCGGTACCTGCAGGCGTTCGGCTTCACCGAGCCCACCGGCCTCGACTTCCCCCACGAGGCCGCCGCCAACGGCCTGACCAACTGGGAGGAGAAGCGGGCGATCGACTGGGCCAACATCTACATCGGCCAGCACCTGGAGGTGACGCCGGTACAGATGGTGCGCGCGGCGGCGGTCTTCGCCAACGGCGGCAAGCTGGTGCGGCCGCACCTGGTGAGCGAGATCCGCGACGCCAACGGCGAGACGGTGTGGAAGGCCCCGACGGAACCCCTGCGCACCGTGATCAGCGAGCAGACGGCGGCCGAGGTCCGGCAGTTGATGGTCAGCGTCATCGAGGAGGCTTATACCCAGGCGAAGGTCCCGGGCTACACGGCGGGCGGCAAGACGGGCACGGCGCAGAAGTACGAGGGCGGCCGGGAGAAGGAGCGGGGCCTGGGCGACTTCCTGGGCTTCGCCCCGGCCACCGAGCCCCGGGTGGCGATGTTCGTCCTGATCGACGAGCCGAGGCCCCCGGGCTACGGCGGCACCATCGCGGCGCCGCTCTTCGCCAAGCTGATGCCGGAGGTGCTGCGCGCCCTGGGCGTCCCGCCTGACGATCCCGAGGAGGTCGCGGAGCCGCAGGTGGAGCCGGCCGGGGAGAAGGCGCAGGAGCCGGCCAGGGTGGCGGTGCCCGACGCCCGGTTCCTGCCGGCGGACTGGGCCCTGCAGCGGCTGCGGGATGCGGGGCTGCAGCCGAAGGTCTCCGGCGAGGGCAAGGTGGTGACGGCCCAGAAGCCGGCGCCGGGTGCCGAGGCTGCCCCCGGCAGCGAGGTGGAGCTGACGCTTGGCCCGCTGGGCGGCGAGACCGTGACGGTGCCCGACTTCAGCGGCCTTACCCTGGCGGACGCCGGCCGGCTCTCCGCCGAGCTGGGCCTCCTGCTGAAGCAGGGGGGCGGCGCCGGGTTCGTGGTGGAGCAGAGTCCGGCCCCGGGGACCGCCGTGCCGTCCGGCAGCGTGATCACCGTCAGGCTCTCCACGGCCCGCCCCTGATCCCGGAAATCCGGTCTTGACAGTCGGGATTATGGCGCATAGACTCTAGGTGGCGATCCCGATATTGTTGGTCGGAATTGGGGGCGGTACACGTGAAGCTGTCGACCAAGGGAAAATACGGCGTTAAGGCCCTGTTCGAGCTCGCGATGCACGAGGGTTCGGGTCCGGTCTCGCTGCGGACCATCGCCGAGCGTCAGGGGCTTTCGGAACACTATCTCGAACAGCTGGCGGCGCCGCTGCGCCGGGCGGGGATCATCACCGCCGTGCGCGGGGCGCAGGGCGGCTACATGCTGGCCCGGCCGGCCAACCAGATTACCGTGGGCGACATCATCCGGGTGCTGGAAGGGCCCATCGGCTACACGGACTGTGCCACCGAGGGCGAGCCCGACCCGGAGTGCGCGAGCACCTGCCCGGTCCACGGGGTGTGGGAGCGGGTGACGCAGCAGATCATCGCCGTCATCGACTCCATCACGCTGCAGGACCTGGTCGACCAGGCCCTGGCGGAGCGGGGGAACCCGATGTACCACATCTAGCGTTGCCGGTCCTTCTGCGGCGCCGTACGGCTCCGTGTGTGGCCCGCCCAGGCGCCGGTGGGGGCCGGGGTCCGGTGGTGTGGCCCGCCGGAGCGCGCCGGCTGGGGCGCCGGTCCGGTCGTGCAGCCTGGCCAGGCGCAGCGGCGGGGGGGCCGGTCGGGTCGTGAAGCCCGTACAGGCCCAGTGGCGGGGGTGCCGGTCGGGTCGTGCGTCCGAGCGCAGGGGCCGGGCTGCCGGTCCCGTCGTATGGCCCGCCGGAGCGCGCCGGCTGGGGTGCCGGTCCGGTCTTGCAGCCCGCCCACGCGCAGCGGCGGGGGCACGTCCCGTTGTGTGGCTTCCGAAGCCCGTCTGCGGGGCCCAGATGAGTGAGAAGGGGAGCAGAACTGCCATGCGGACGGTGTACTGTGACCACGCCGCGACCACCCGCTGTCATCCCGAGGTGGCCCGGCTCGTCTACGAGTTCCTGACGGAGCATTACGGCAACCCTTCTTCCATCCACGCGGTCGGCCGCCGGGCCCGCAAGGGGGTGGAGGAGGCACGGGCGCAGGTGGCCGCCCTGATCGGCGCCCAGCCCGGCGAGATCTTCTTCACCAGCGGCGGCACCGAGGCCGACAACTGGGCCCTGCGCGGCGCCATGGCTGCCAACCGGGCCAAGGGCAGGCACCTGATCATCTCGCCCTTCGAGCATCACGCGGTGCTGGACACGGCTGAGGCCCTGGTGCGGGAAGGGTACGAGGTCACGCTGGTGGACGTGGAGCCGGGCACCGGCATCATCCGGCCCGAGGCGCTGCTGGCGGCGATGCGCCCCGACACCGTGCTGATCTCGATCATGGCGGTGAACAACGAGATCGGCACCGTGCAGGACATCGCGGCCCTGTGCGCCGCGGCCAAGGCGAAGGATCCCGACGTCATCTTCCACACCGACGCCGTGCAGGCGGCGGGCTACGTCCCGCTGGACGTGAAGGCGCTCGGGGTGGACCTGCTCTCCATCTCCAGCCACAAGATCTACGGCCCGAAGGGCGTCGGGGCGCTGTACGTGCGCAAGGGGTTCCGGTTCGGGCCCGGCCTCACCACCGGCGGCGGGCAGGAGCGGAAGATGCGGGCCGGCACGGAGAACGTGCCCGGCATCGTGGGCTTCGGCCTGGCGGCGGAGATCGCGGCCAGGGAGCTGGAGCGCCGGGCTGCTCACGCCCGGGAGATGCGGGACCGGTTCCTGCGGGGGGTCCTGGCGATCGAAGGCGTGCGGCTGAACGGCGTCGACCCGTTCGTACACCCGGAGCTGCGCCACCCGGGCAACGCCAACGTCTCGGTGGACGGGATCGAGGGCGAGGCGCTGCTGCTGCGCCTGGACATGGCGGGGGTCTACGCCTCGTCGGGGTCGGCCTGCACCTCCGGATCGCTGCAGCCCAGCCACGTGTTGCTGGCGGTGGGCTGCAGCCGGGAGGAGGCCCAGTCGTCGCTGCGATTCTCCTTCGGGGAGGAGAACACCGCGGAGGACGTGGACTACGCGGTCGAGCAGTTCGTCAAGTCGGTCGAGTTCTTGCGAAAGCTTGCGGCGCCGGGTCGCTGACCCGGCGCACGTGTGAGCAGGGGCCGGGACGGGCGCGAGGCCGGTAAGAAGTGCCTGCCGGGCGCCGTTACGGTCGCACCCGACGGGCTACACTATACGTAACGAAGGAAGGGGGTGGGCGACCCGTGGCCAAGCGCGTCCTCATGGCGATGTCCGGCGGCGTCGACTCCTCGGTGGCGGCCGCGCTCCTGGTGGAGCAGGGCTACGAGGTGATCGGCGTCACCATGAACACCTGGACGGACGACATTCCGGAAGAGATCCAGATGAACCAGCATTCGGGCTGCTGCTCCCTGGCAGCGGTGGAGGACGCCCGCTCCGTCGCCCACAAGCTGGGCATCCCGTACTACGTCATGAACTTCCAGGGGCAGTTCGCCCGCACGGTGATCGACTACTTCATCGAGGAGTACACCCGGGGCCGTACGCCCAACCCGTGCATCGCCTGCAACCGGTATGTGAAGTTCTCGGCCTTCCTCGAGAAGGCGAAGCAGCTGGAGTGCGACTACGTGGCCACCGGCCACTACGCCGTCATCGGGCAGGACGACCGCTTCCCGGGCCGCTGGCTCCTGGGCAAGTCGGCGGACGCCCGCAAGGACCAGACCTACGTGCTCCACAACCTGACCCAGGAGGCTCTGGCCCACACGCTCTTCCCCGTCGGACACCTGCAGAAGTCCGAGGTGAGGGCGCTGGCGGCCAAGTACGGGTTCGTCACCGCCGACAAGCCCGACTCCCAGGAGATCTGCTTCGTCTACGACAACGACTACGGCCGGTTCCTGAAGGAGCGGGCGCCCGAGGCCATCGTCCCCGGCCCCATCCTGAACACCCGGGGCGAGGTCATCGGGCAGCACCAGGGGCTGCCCCTGTACACCATCGGTCAGCGCAAGGGGCTCGGCCTCACGACCCCACGCCCGGTCTACGTGGTGGACCTGGACGTGGAGCGCAACGCGGTGATCGTGGGCGAGGACGAGGAGACCTACCGGGGCGGGCTGGTGGCCTCGGACCTGAACTGGATCGCCATCCCCGGGCTCACGTTCCCGCGGCGCTGCCGGGCGAAGATCCGGCGCATGGCGCCGGAGGCGGAGTGCACGATCTACCCCATCGGCGAGGACGCGGTGCGGGTGGAGTTCGACCGGCCCCAGCGGGCGATCACCCCCGGCCAGGCGGTGGTCTTCTACGACGGCGACTGGGTGCTGGGCGGCGGGACGATTGAGCGTGCGATCAACTGAGCAGACAGTCCGGTGATTCGTGCTGCAGCGCCCCCGGATCCGCCTTCGGGCGGGTCCGGGGGCGGTGGTTTGTGTGGTTACGGCTTGGCCTCGGCGATGGGTTTGGGGGCAGAAACGCCGTCGGTCTGCAGCTGGGCCCGGACAGTCGGCCTGTGGCGGCGGAATGTGCACCGGCGGGCGGGGGCGGGGTGCACAGTTCGCCTCGAACTGGGAGGCGGGGTGGTGTCGGGCCGCTGTGACGGGGCGGAATGTGCACGGGTGGGCGGGGGTGGGGTGCACATTTGGCCTCGAACCGGGGGGACGGGGTGGCGTCGAGCCGCTGTGACGGGGCGGAATGTGCACCGGCGGGCGGGGGCGGGGTGCACATTTCGCCTCGAACTGGGAGGCGGGGTGGTGTCGGGCCACTGTGACGGGGCGGAATGTGCACCGGCGGGCGGGGGCGGGGTGCACATTTCGCCTCGAACTGGGAGGCGGGGTGGCGTCGGGCCGCTGCGACGATGCGGAATGTGCACGGGTGGGCGGGGGTGGGGTGCACATTTGGCCTCGAACCGGGGACGGGACGCCGTGGCGCAGCGGAGTGGGACGCAACTCAACGACCGGCGTTACCGGCAAACTTCCTGGTTTATCCCTGGGCGGATCGGGGCAGACTGGCATTCGTAACAGGATGATCCTGAATCTGCGCGAGCGGGGGATCGATGCAGACGTGTCCAGGGCCAGGGACCTGATCGGGCTGTCGGTGCTGGCAAGTCCCGACATGCGGCCGGTGGGGCGGGTACAGGAGGTGCTGATCAGCCGCGACGGGCGGCGCATCCGTGGGCTGGTGCTGGAGACCGGCGGACTGCTCAGCCGCCGCCGGGTACTGGACTACCAGGGTGTCAAGGCAGTGGGTTCGACGTATGTGCTGGCAGAGGAGCGGTACCTGGAGGACGAGGCGGAGACCCGGTGCGGGTCGGCCCTGACCGGTCTGCCCGTGCTGGACGGCTCGGGCGAGGAGCTGGGCATGCTCGACGACCTGCACTTCGAACCCAGCACGGGGGAGATCCACGCTCTGCAACTCTCGCGCGGCTTCGTGGACGATCTGCTGAGCGGCAAGGCGATCGTGCCCCTGAACGGGCCGGCGGTCACCGGCGAAGGGGCGATCCTGCTGGACGCGGTGGCGGAGCGCGAAGGGGGGCTGTGGACGTGAGGTGCCCGAACTGTGGTAGCCGCAGTATTGGCCGTGTCGGGGCGGAGCAATACTACTGCTGGGATTGCTGCGTGGAGTTCAACACGGCCCGCGGCGCGGTGCGCATCTACCACCTGGACTCGGACGGCGAGCTGATCGCCGCCGCGGAGCACCGGGTGGAGGCGTCGGCGCCTCTGGGACCCACCAACGAACGTCGTCGATAGGAGTGGAACGGGATGCGGTACAACGGCGCTTTCATCTCGGGCATGCTCGCCGGCCTGGCCCTGGGGGCCATCCTGGTGGTCGCCCTCACGCCCCAGACCCGTCAGCCGGTGATGCAGGGGATGAGCCGCATGGGCAAGGGCATGCGGCGGATGTGGAACGATGGCATGGATGCGGTCGCGGACGCCATGACGGGGGATGTCGACTGACCCGTGACGCATCGGGGACGAAGGATTCTGGCGGCGCTGGTGCTGAGCGGACTGGTTCTCGCCCTGGCCTGGGGGCTCTGGACGATCCGCCCGGTGCTGGCGCCCTTTCTCCTGGCGGTGGTCCTGGCCTACCTGCTGGCGCCCTTGGTCAACCGGCTGGTCGGCCTGGGCCTGCCCCGCCCCTGGGCGATCCTCGCGGTCTATGCGGCGCTCGCCGCCGCCGGGGTCCTGGTGGTGGTCAAGTTGGTGCCCTCCGCGCTGACGGAGGTGCGCCGGCTGACGGAGGCCATCCCGCTCTACTCCGCCCGGGCCCGGGAGATGGCTGATGGTCTGCAGCGCTGGGCCCGGGACGCGGGGCTGCCCCCGGAACTGCGGGAGAGCCTGGACCGGTCGATTACCAACATCGAGGTGCGTTCGGTGGCCGCCCTGCACCGGCTGGTGGACATCCAGACGCTGGAGGCGGCCGCCGGCTTCCTGTTCAGCCTGGCCCTGGCGCCTTTCCTGGCGTTCTACCTGCTGAAGGACCTGGACTACTTCCGGGAGCGCTTCGTGCGGTCACTGCCCCGCCGCTGGCGGCAGGACATCATCCAGCTCCTGCGGGAGCTGGACCGGGTGATCTCCGGCTTCGTGCGGGGACAGATCCTCCTCGGCCTGTCCGTGGGGGCGCTGGCCGCGGCCGCCTCGTCGCTCCTGGGGCTCCGGTTCGCCGTCCTGCTGGGCATCTGGGCAGGGCTGATGGAGTTCATCCCCTATGTGGGGCCCGTGCTGGGCGCCGTGCCGGCGGTGCTCTCAGGCCTGGCCCAGTCGCCCTGGCGAGGCCTGCAGATCGCCCTGGTCTTCCTGATCATCCAGCAGCTGGAGAACGCGGTGCTCTCGCCCAAGATCATGGGCGAGTCTGTGGGGTTGCATCCCATCGGGGTGCTGCTGGTCGTCCTGGCCGGCGGCTACCTGGCAGGACCGTGGGGGCTGATCCTGGCCGTCCCGGCCGCCGCCCTCGTGCGCGTGCTCTGGTCCTTCGTCGTGGCCCGCCTCACCGAGGTCCACCCGCTGCCGGTCCTGCCGGCACCGGCCGCCCGCCCGGAAGAAGAGAAAGGCCCGGCCGGTTAGGCCGGGTCGTCTATGCGCGTGTGCCAGCGGTTTGATCCACCGTGTGGGCCATCGTGTAACCCAGGGAGAACATCGTGAACGAGATCTCCAGGAGTTCGTGGTAAAGGGCGTCCAGCTGCGCAGTCGTGAGCGGCTTGCCGCCGGCCTGCATGGCGGCGGCCACATGCGGAAGCCTTTCCCGGACCAGGAGTTCGATGCCCTCGCGGGATTGTGCCCGGTTTTCGGCCAGCAGTGCGTAAGCGCGATCGCGGTAGCCGCGCAGGATCTCTTCCACGATTCGTCCCCCTCATCGTTTACGATAACACCATTATAAGCGTATCCATTGTTAGGGGACAAGCACCGGAATGCTCCAGAGATGAAAGGGGCTGTACTTGTCTCACTCCCACGTGAACTTTCCTTCCGGACCGTCCGTAGGGATATACGAGAGAACCTGGAGGGAGCGGCCGGTGGACGAGGGAAAGGTGTTCGATCAGTTCCTGCATCTGCCGGATGGATATCAGGCGCAGGTCATGGTGATGGCAGAACCGGTGAGCGGGCTCGAAGGGAAGGTGGCGTATCGCAGTCGGGTCTGGCTCGGGCACGAGGACGAGATGGATCCGTACCTGTACCGCACGGAGGTGCACTGGGACTTGCAGGAAGCGATCCGCACCTGCTGGGCGATGCTGCGGCAGCTGGCGCCGCATTGCTTCCGGTCCCGGGCTGCGATTGAGGCGGTGAAGGGTGTTGACAGGAAGCTGCCGACCGGATAGAATAACGGTGCGCTCAGCAAATGCAATACGGCACGGCGATGCAGCACGGACCGCTAGCTCAATTGGTAGAGCATCCGACTCTTAATCGGCAGGTTGTAGGTTCGAGTCCTACGCGGTCCACCAGGTTGTGCTGATGTAGCTCAGGTGGTAGAGCACGTCCTTGGTAAGGACGAGGTCACCGGTTCGAGCCCGGTCATCAGCTCCATGTTCTGGCCGCTTCCGATATCGGAAGCGGCCCGCAATGTGCGAGGGTAGCTCAGTCGGCAGAGCACACGGCTGATAACCGTGAGGTCCCGAGTTCGAATCTCGGCTCTCGCACCATGCCGTGCCGTCCAACCATTGCCGGTGGACGGCATGTGTTTTTTCTGTTAGACTTGAGATCTAACCTTTCCGACCACAGTTTCATATCGTGAGAGTTCGGTGGATGATCGCGCCGGGCAGATGGGGAGGCGCAAGCCGCATGACCCGGATGGCCCGGTGAGGAACTTCCTGGCACCGCTTCCGGTGAAGTCCGAGTCTGCCCCAGGCAGACGCATCAGGACCCGTAGCCGGAAGAAAGTTGGCGCAGAGCGCAAGCTCTGGCGGCGCGAGCCGACGATGGGGAAGGCGGTCTCGCCTGGTGCGAGTCGCTTGTACCTGTAACGAGCTAGAGAGACGCAGGTCCCCCGGCGACGGGGGAGTGGCACGGGCAATCTCCGCCACGGTGCAAGTCCAAGTAGGCGCCTTTGAGCGCGGGTAGGACGCAGTCCCAGGAGTAATCCGGGACCACGGTCTGGTCGGGCCGTGAGATAAATGATCATCACGCCCGCCGAAAGGCGGGCGGACAGAACCAGGGGTATAGCCGGACTCTCACACGGTACAGAGCTCTGCAGGCATGCAGGGCTCTGTATTTTTAACGTCGCTCGTGTGCAGATGTGTCAGGCCGCATACGTGGCCGCTTGGGCGCAGAGCGCGAGACCCCCGGGCGCCGTCATATAAGCGCCCGGGGATCGGTTGGCATCATTTGCTAGTTAACCAGGTAGTTGTCAAGTGCCGGCGCCCTGCCGTCAGTCCACAGGGTCTCCATGTAGTCAAGAATCTCGAACTCACCGGCGTATTCAACCACCTTGAACTTGAGCGTGATGGTGTCGCCCGCTGCGTACCTGTCGGTCAGGTTGCCGCGGAACGCCCAGTCAAGGTGAAGCCCTTCTTCATCAGAGAAAACAAGGGTCGTTTCGTCGCTGGCTGCATCGTAGCGCACTTCAACCAATCGATCGCGAATCAGGACGGTATCACCGGGTTCGTAATCGGCCAAATCGTAGACGTCGACCCCAATCGTAGGCTCGTAGAACTGGCGCTGTAGGTCGGCCATCGTGAGATAATGCTGGTCAGCCGCGGTTCGGGATTTCACGGCAGCATGCTGCGGCGAGGGCTTGATGAACACACGGTCTCCAACCTGCACAGCAGTCACGCGCACACCATCCTGCATCCGATAAAGGGTAAATTCCTGCGGCGTGCCCTCGGGAACCATGCAGCCAATCTCCGGGATGCACGGCTGGCCGTTGTCCAGGTAGTGCCAGAAGCGCGGTCAGAGATTCCATTTGTGGCTGTGCGGCGTAGAATAGCGGATCTCGTATGTACCGAACACTCCGTGGTTGCCCACGTTGAAGCTGACGGT
This sequence comes from Symbiobacterium thermophilum IAM 14863, assembly GCF_000009905.1. Classification (GTDB taxonomy): domain Bacteria; phylum Bacillota; class Sulfobacillia; order Symbiobacteriales; family Symbiobacteriaceae; genus Symbiobacterium; species Symbiobacterium thermophilum. The sequence continues at coordinate 2,567,753 of NC_006177.1, read as the reverse complement.
CTGGTTGGAGCCGACGCTTCTTGCGACCACGTCCTCGCGATTCGGGTCAGTGACGCTAATTACCATCTTGCCTGTGGGATTCGCTCCGCTGGCCTGTCCCCAGGCATCGATCAAGGCTGGGATACGTTCCACAGTCACATCGCAGCGGGCCATCCGACCGAAGTCGCCCCAATTGAAATTAACCGATCCCGAACAAAACCACGTCGGAGCCCTCAGCAGCCTCCAAGGTCTGGAGGTCAAGCACCATGGGGCGGTACGGCGACCCGCGATCGCAGAGATCGCAGGTGGTGTACAGCAGATACCGTCCATCGGGCGAGAGGGCGATGCGGCCCATTCCTGTGGGCAGGCGGTAAACCTCTTCGGCATTCCCCAGGGCGCTGAGCTTCGCAGCGTTCACGACCAGATCAACGTCTGAGCGCACAGCGTCGGGATCCGAAGCGGAGTCTGCAGGTGTCTGCGTGACCTGCGGAGGCTCGAAGGGCGGGGGGACGGGGTACTGGTCACAGTGTCCGTTGGACGGGAACACCCCACGAGGATGGCGGCCACCACCAGGAGGACACGATGCCTTGCCACTGTCATCTCCCCATGGAAATGCTGGTCTGCACTGTCTTCGTGCATGGCCATACTCCTCCATCCGCAACGAGACTGGAGGACTGCGTGTTGCATCTGGGGGCTTTGTGCGACGCTCCCGGGAGCGTCATCCCCGTCTCGGGAGAAACCCGCCTCGATCGGTGATCCGGATATCTTTCACCACCAGCCTCCCATCCCTTTCAGTGCTGATGACGGCCTCTCCGGTCCAGTAGAGCCGCTCCTCGTATGACGCAACGGATACCAGGAACTCCACAAGCCCGTTGTCGTCAGGATCAGCCGGCTCAATCTGCGGGCCACAGTCGGTGTAGACCAGGAGGCCCGTTTCCACCGGTATTGGCCTGTAGCGGATTTCGCCGAAGTCTTCCTTCATGAAGGCCTTACGGATATCGGGATCGGGAAGGTACTGGTCAACCAGGTCCGGCAGGTCGTACCACCTGGCGATGAAAAGCGCCGTGAGAAGGTCTGCCGCCGTGGTGGGATAGGATCCCGGGATGACTACCTCGTCCTGTTTCCTGGCCACATAGGGCATGTACGCGTCTGCATACGGTTCGATGCGGTAACGGCGGACGATGGTGAACCCGGCAATGTCACCGGTGATCTCCACGGTACCGTCCGGCCTGATGGCATAGTCCTCGCCGAAGGCGACGTTGTGCTTGGGATGCCATCCCCACACGCTGACCAGCTCTTCGCCCTCCATCCAGGTGAACTCCATGCTGTGCCATTCATCAGGATCGCCAACGTGGATGACCAGGACGGGGTTCGGCAAGCCGTCCATCGTCACCAGGTCCACCCGGGTCTGTGTCGTGTCCGGCAGCCACTGATCCAGCTTCAGCAGGTCGCTTCCGTCCTGTCTCAGCACCTTTACCTTCTCGGTACTCCACCGGCCCAACTCGCCGATGATCAACTCGTCCAGGCCGTCGCCGTTGAGATCAACGCGGGTTGCCGGCCGGAGTGCCCACTCCCGGTCGTTCACCGGGTCGATGTTGCGATCGGCAGCGTCGCGATCGGGCGTGTCGTTCTCATCCGCTGCGGATGCCTGCTTTTCCACCGGCGTCGCGTCGGCGTCCGTCTGGCTGCCGGCACAGCCCGTCAGTAGCACGAGGATGGCGAGAAGGGTGGCCGCACGCCTTGCGTTGGGCATGTTGTCCCTCCTGGTTCGTTGTCGGGTATCCTCCCATTCGTTGAAACGAACTGCACCTGCTTTGGTTACATACCCACTTGCCTTGCATAGGTAGAGCCTCCCTGGGGGAGGCGTTTGTGTTACGTCTGCGATACTCGTCCCCCATCCGTCTTCCCGCGGCGGTGGGGGATACCGCGCGAGAGGTTGCAGGCAGCCCGGGTGTGCAGCTTCTTCAGCCGAGGTGCCCGGGGATCGTCATGTTCGCTTCCATTCCCAGATAACCATGTGGGTGGGCGCAGCGCCCGAGATCACGTTGGTGTCGCTTTATACCACCGGGCTCACGGCCGCTGCAGCCCCATCCGGAGATCGAAAGGGGATGGGAGCTGCGCAGGAAAGTCTGGATCGGGCTCCTCCTGCCCGCACTGTTGCTCTTACAGGCCCTGGCGCCGTACGCATGGGCCAGCGAGGGGGGAAGCCGGGGTGACCGGCGGAGAGCCCACGGTTACCGGCCGGAAACCGGGGGGTCCGGAGGCCCCGGGCAGCCCGGCCCACCCGGGAACCCCGGCAACCCCGGTACCCCAGGTGGTCCGGATGACCCGGTGGATCCCTGTGAGCCCGGAGAGATGGACACGGCCGGCCGCGGTGGTCGGGGCCGGACCGGGAACCCTGGCAACCCCGGGAACCCCGGCAACCCCGGGAAGCCTGGCGATTCTGAGGACCCGTGCCCTCCCGAGGATCCCGGCGACCCGGATGATCCCGTGGAACCTTGTGTCCCTGAGCAGGTGAGCCAGTTGGGTTGGACGGGGAAGCCCTGGAAGCCCGGGACGCCCGGTGAGCCCGGCGAACCTGAGGATCCCGGCACACCGGAGGAACCTGGCGAGCCTGAGGATCCGTGCGCCCCTGAAGAGCCCGGCGACCCCGGCGACCCGGGAGATCCTGGTGATCCCGGCGATCCCGGTGATCCGGGGGATCCCGCAGAGCCTGGGAACCCCAGCAGGCCGGAGGATCCCCGTGACTCCGACCCACCGAGCCGCAGGCCGCCCAGCCCCTCCACGTCCAGCGATCCGGAGCCAGTGGAGCCGGAGCCCGGGGAGCCGGAGGAGCCCACAGAACCCGTGGAACCCGTCACCCCGCAGCTTCCGCCTGCACAGGAGCCACCCACTCCGATTGTAAGCCCCCCGCTGCCGCAGCCGCCCAGCGAGCCCGAACCGCCTGCCGCGCCGGAGGCTCCCGCTGAACCCCCGCGGCCTACCATCACCGAGCTGCCCGCCGCGGGCGGGGTGATGACTACCGGCGGCCTGATGGTCTCGGGAGCCGCATTGATGCTCGCCAGCATCGGGTGGAGCGTGCTGAACCGGAGGCGCAGACGGGGCCAGCCATGATCGCAAGCCGCACAGGGGTACCCTCGCCGTAGGTGTACCCCTGTGCCTTTCGCAACGGAGGCGAGCGCAGATGGTCGCGCGTTATCTGCCGAAGGCCCTGTTCCTGCTGGGGTGCCTCCTGGTCCTGGTGGCAGGTGTGGTCAACGGGGTCTCGCGGCGGGAACAGGCCCGCCTGATGGAGAGGTATGAGCGGGAGGTTGCCGCGTTGGCCGCCGCCGGTGGCACCGCGCCGGGATTGGCCGGCCTCCGGCCGTTTGCCGCGGCGGCCCCCTCAGGCGCACCGCCGGCGCTGCCCGAGGAAGGCGCCGACACCGGAGCGGGCTTGCCGGCAATGGAGACGGCGGGACCGGAAGCCGGCACAGGCGAAGAGTCACCGGACCGTGCCGATCAAGCGCCCGGACCCGAGGTCATCGGGATACTGACCATTCCCAAGATCGACCTGACCGTGGCCATCGCCGAGGGGACAGACGACCGGACCCTGCGCCACGCGGTGGGGCATTTCGCCGAGACGGCCGGTCCCGGTGAACCGGGCAACTTCGCCCTCGTCGGCCACCGTGGGCACATCTACGGCCCCTTCTTCCTGCGGCTGGACCAGGTGGAGGTCGGAGATCCCATCCTCGTCCGGAGCGGCGGGGCGACCTACGTCTATCGGGCGTCCGAGATCTTCGTCGTGGAGCCGGATGAGACCTGGGTGCTGGATCCCACGGAACAGGCGCAGATCACGCTGATCACCTGCACGCCGAAGTGGATCAACACCCACCGCCTCGTCGTCAGGGGCGTTCTCGAGGCTGCAGACCTCCCCGAACCGGTCCACACTGCCGGAGCATCCTGAGCAGGGGCCCGGGCACGCGCCCGGGGGGGCGCCCGGCGCGGTGCGGGGTACAGGAATGCCGGCCCGTTGCGGGGGGTGTGCCCCACCGGCCGGGCGTCTCCACTGTGCGGGGGCTCGGGCGGACGGTGCGGCGCCGCCGTGCCCCCTGGGTGTTCGTGCCCCAGCCGGTGGTCCTTCTTAACAAGATAACCCTTCCGTGAAATGCAGGGATTTCAAGCCGGGGCGCGGAAGTGTAGGACCAGCGGCCCCCAGCAGACAGGCTGAGGACCAGCGCACCGTCGCGCTGGTCCTCATGGCTCGGTGGGATGAGGCCCGGATGCCATCACACAGGGAGGAGATTGCGCTGAAGCGGCTCAGGGCCATCATCGCCTGCGCTTTGCTGCTGACGCTTCTGCTTCGCCTGCCGGCCTCGGCGGACGACACCTGGTACGAGACCAGCGCCGAATCCGGTATCCTGATGGACTGCGCCACGGGGCAGGTGCTCTGGGAGAAGAACCCCGACGAACGCCTGGCGATTGCCTCCACCACGAAGATCATGACCGCCCTCCTGGCCATCGAGTCCGGCCGCCTGGACGAGACCGTGACCATCCCGCCGGAGGCGGAGCTGATTGAGGGCTCCAAGGTCTACCTGACCCAGGGGACCACGTACACGCTGCGGGAGCTGCTGGAGGCGCTGATCCTGGAGTCGGCCAACGACGCCGCGGTGGCGATCGCCATCTTCCTGGGCGGCAGCGAGGAGGCGTTCGTCCGGCAGATGAACGAAAAGGCCCGGGCGTTGGGCCTCACCGATACCCAGTTCCGCAACCCGCACGGCCTGGATGAAGACGGGCACTACAGCAGCGCCCGCGACCTGGCGCGCCTCGGCCGGGTGGCCATGGCGGATCCGGTCTACCGGGAGATCGCGGGAACCGAGTGGCTCACGTTCCCGTGGCCCGAGATGGAGACCACCCGGGAGATTTACAACCGGAACCTGCTCATCCAACGCATGCCGGAGGCCACGGGCGTGAAGAACGGATACACCGAGGCCGCGCTGTTCACCCTGGTCGGTTCGGCCGCGGCGGACGGCCGCGAGGTCATCGGCGTGCTCCTGGGCAATCCGGACAAGGAGCAGATGTACGCGGACATGGAGCGGCTGCTGCGCCACGGTCTGTACGACTTCTCCCTCACCACTGTGCTTTCGGCCGGCGACCTGCCGGGTGCTGGTGGCCGGCTGGAGGAGCCGCTGCGCGCCTGGCTGCGGGAGGGGGATGAGGTGGAAATCGCCTACCGCCGGCCGCTGCCGGGTGAGGAGTGGCCTGAAGGGACCGTGGCGGTGGTCCAGGCCCTGGTCGATGGCCGGGTGATCGCCCATCAGCCGGTGCTGGCGCCGGTGACGGCGTCTGCCCAGGCGGAGCCGCCGGCTCACAGCGATGGGGGCTCGGGAAAGCCCCCCGGCGCCGGGGCCGCGGCATGGTACCAACGGGCCGGTGTCTGGATGGCGACGGGCGCGGCGCTGTGCGGTGCGGTCATCGCCACCGACCGGTTGCAGGCCCGGCGGAGGCAGCGGCGGTTCCGGCGGCACTCGGCAGACCGCCTGTCCGCCAGCGACTGAACGCGGAGACCGCAGAGCGCAGAGCGGAGACCGCAAACCGAAACGGGAGGGGCGCGCCGCAGGGCGGCGCATCCTGGTGGCACAGAGGCTGCAGGGCCTGGTCCCTGCAGCCTCTGCGCACCTGCAGATGCGCGCCGGCGCCCGCACCGGGGAGGGACGCAGCGCCGCACCGGGAAGGGACGCGGCGCCCCCATCGCTGGAGGCACGCGGCGCCGCCCCGGCCAGTCGTCCAGCGCTCAGTACAGCGAGATTGGTCCGACGATCAAGGTTTTTCGGTTATATGAACAATCATCCTTTCGACTCCACGGGCCCAGGGAGGTCAGCTATGCGTGAGGCCAAGCGCCACATTGCAGGATTTCTGGTCCTGGCGTGGCTTCTGTCGTGTCTGTCGGCCTACCTGGTGTACCCACGCGTCTCCGCGGCGGAGGCCCAGCAGCGCGACCGGGTGGGCGTGCTGGTGGCGGCCGAACCCATTCCGGCGCAGGTTCCGCTGGAGGCGCTGCACCTGAAAACGGCCAGGGCGGATTGGCGGCATGGGTGAAGGATCGGGCCGCCGGCCTCACCGCCCTCTTCACGCTGAGTGTTCCGGTTCTGCTGGCGGTAGGCGGCGCGGCCCTGGTGAGCGGCGCGCTCTACGAGCTGGTGGTGGGTGGCCGCTTGTTCAACTGGGTCGAAGCGGTGATCGGGTCGGTGATCGGCGGGATCAGCGCCGGCGTGGGCGGCTGGCTGCCCGGGTCGGGATCGCAGCCACCAACATCGCGGCGGGTGGAGCGTCGAGTCTGGTCAGCTACCTGGTCCACTCCCCGGAGCGCTCCGTCCGCGGCGCGGTGGGCGCCTTTGCCCAGGGTGGCCTCACCTCCGGCCTGTTCATGGGTCTGAACACCCTCACCAGCCGGTTCTGGACCTGGCGCCTGGGGACGCATGCCCCGGCGGGAGATTGGGCGAGATCCCGGAGCATGGTGGCGGCCGCGCTTGCGGAGCCGGATCCCGTCCCGGGGTCCTCTGCCGCTGCGCCGGGGAGCGAGATCCGCGCCCGGGTCCTCCGGAACATCCTGGACTCGCGCCGGGCCCGTGAGGCTTCCCGCTTCCGGGAGTATGTGCGGGCGGAGGCGGAGTGGGAAGACATCGCCCGGTGGCGGGCGACCCATGGTTACCAGTACGATGTGTTCCGGGAGGGGCCCCTGGGCGGCCTGCGGTCGGTGACCCTGCACGCAACTTCTACGGCATGCGCTACAACGAAGTGGTGCTGCCTGAGGTCCGGGTGCTCTACCGGGCCGGCGGGGAAAACCGCTTGGGCGCCGGTTCACCTTTGAACCGCCCGTGAGCCACGCGCTGGTGCGGGTGGATACCGATGTGAAGCCGGTGTGGGTTCATCCGCAGACCCTGGAGTACATGGGCCGCTCGATCGTCGAGAAGGTGTACGCGGTAAAGGTTCCGAAAGGACTCCGTGGTGTACGTCGGGCCGGTCGCCAGCCAGGGCGGGCCCTATCTCGGCGGCGAGCACATCATGCAGGCGTACATTCCCAACCCGTGGGCCATTGAGGCCTGCAGGTGGTCGATTCCTGGAGGGTCGTCAGATGACGGAACGGGCGGAACTTGTGGAGATGCGGGAGGTGCTGACGGAGCTTCAGCGTCTCCTGCAGGCGGAGGGCCTCGACGGTCAGTATGGTTACCTGCTGCGGCGCTGCTTCGAACTGCTCTCCTGGGCCGGAAACGAACCGGACGCCGCGGCGGCGCTGAAGGAGTACCTGCTCGGGATCCCCAACGCCCCCGGTACGCTCTGGGACCTGGTGATCTGGCGGGATTCCTTTGAAGAGCGAAAGCGGGTCAACGAGAGACTGGACCAGCTGCGGGAGCGATTGATGGCGCTGGCCCGCAGCCTGTGACGCGATCTGCCCGTGCGGAGCCTGCTCTGTCGCTCGGGTCGGGTGTTCGACACGGGTTCCGTGGGATCACGACGCCCTGGATGTCCAGGGCGTCTGAAGTTTTTGCCTGCGCCATCCATAACCCCGCAGCCAGTCCGATGGCCCACGCACGCCCGCTGCTGCCAGCCGGATGAGAAAACGCGGTTGGTATCAAGAAGGACATAACCATATACTTATATAGCAGGGAGGGCGTCGGATGGAGCGGCACGTGATCCTGATGAAGGCGCTGGGAGACTTGACGCGCCTGAAAATCCTGAAGTTGATCTGGGACCGGGAGCGGTGCGTGTGCGAGCTCTATCCGGTCCTCGGCATCAGCCAGCCCGCGGTTTCCCAGCACATCGCCAAGCTGAAGGCGGCCGGCCTGGTCCGTGAACGCAGAGCGGGGATGTGGGTGTACTACCAGGCCGACCGCGAGCGGCTCCTGGAAGGGTTGAAGGCGTTTCGGGCTTTCCTGGACGCGGACCTCACGACCATCCCGGAACTGTGCGGGGTTGATGGCCGGGGGTGTTGCTGAAGGCGTCCAAGCCGGACGTCGGTTGTCGTCGTTGGAGCCGCTGACCCGGGGGCGCTGCCGGCCGGGAGGCGGCTTCGGGCATGGGGGCTGCAGGAAATCAGAGGAGGGGTGTGGATGGACGCGCACGCGCTGCGTGAGATGGTACGGAAGCGCTATGCCGAAGCGGCCCGGGGTTCCGCCGCCGGCTCGGCGGGCGGGTGCTGTGCTCCGGAGCCAAAGGGGGATGACCTCCTGGTGGTGAGCGGCTGTTGCTGCGGCAGCGGGGCCGGGGGGGAGGAGCTGGGGAGGGTCCTCGGGTACTCCGACGACGAACTGGCCGCGGCGCCCGCAGGCGCAGACCTTGGTCTGGGATGCGGCAACCCGCAGGCGATCGCGAGCCTGAAGCCGGGCGAGACGGTGCTGGACCTGGGGAGCGGGGCCGGGTTCGACTGCTTCCTCGCCGCACGCCAGGTTGGGGAGAGCGGCAGGGTGATCGGGGTGGACATGACGCCCGAGATGCTGGCTCGGGCCCGCGAGAACGCCCGCAAGGGCGGATTCGCCAACGTCGAGTTCCGCCTCGGCGAGATCGAACACCTGCCGGTGGCGGACGAGAGCGTGGACGTGATCATCTCCAACTGCGTGATCAACCTCTCGCCGGAGAAGGAGCAGGTGTTCCGGGAGGCCTTCCGGGTTCTGCGGCCCGGCGGCCGGATTGCGGTGGCCGACATGGTAAGCCTCGCCCCGCTTCCGCCCGAGGTCAGGGAGGACCTGGCCCTTTACGCCGGATGCGTGGCGGGCGTGGCCACGGTTGGCGAGTTGCGGACCATGCTCACGGAGGCTGGCTTTGTCGACATCGTCATCCGGCCCAAAGATAGCGAGCAGTTGTTGGAAGCCTGGGGAGCCGGCGAGTCCTTGAAGAACCAGGTGTTCTCGGCGACCATCGAGGCGCGGAAGCCGACCGCGTGAGATGAACGAGCCCTGCGGCGCACGCAGGGCTCTTGCTGTCGCAGGGGGCTACCGGATGCTCTCGGCCAGTCGGACCAGGTCGGTACCTTCCGGCCCCGGATCAGGTTCCATGGGCGGGGGCGGTGGGCCATCGCCCTCCCCGCCGGCCGGAGCGTGGTGCCGAACTCGCACGGCAACGGGTCTCGTCTAACGAAGGGATCTCTGCGGCACCGCAATCGTGCCGCCCTACGACGCCGGAAGGGCCTCCGGCGCGGGGCCCTCCGATTCGGGAGTGAAGCGAGATGGATCTCCGCCTCATCCGATGGCCGTCGCGCGCCGGCACCCTGGCCGTGCGCATGCGCGCAGGCGGAGGCCCGGAACCCGTCCTGCTCCTCCACGGGCTCGGGGCCTCCCACGTCTTCTTCCTGCCGGCCGCGGCCGGCAAGGCCCTGGCGGGGCGGGCGGTCATCCTTCCCGACCTGCCCGGACACGGCGACAGCGAGGATCCGGCAGGCTTCGCCTGTGCCATGGACGACCTGGCGGATCTCCTGATGGAGCTGCTGGACTGGCTGGGCCTCAGCAGGGTCAGCCTGGTGGGCCACAGCATGGGCGGCACCATCGCCATACTCATGGCTGAACGTGACCCCGGACGCTTCACGGGCCTGCTCTGCGCCGAGGGCAACCTGCGTCCGGAGGACGCCACCCTGAGCCGCAGGCTGGCGGCGATGGGCGCGGAGGGCGTCCGGGCCGCGCTGCCGCGGCTGGTCGGGAAGTTCGCCGGGAGCGGCCTGGACGGCCGGGAGGACGATCTGCTCTACGCCGCCACCCTCAGCCGGTGCGCGCCCGACGTGCTGTGGCGGTACGCCGCCGGGCTGGTCCGGACCTCCGACACGCCGGGGCTGCTGGAGCGGTTCCTGAGCCTGCCGGTCCCCCGGACCTACGTGTACGGCGAGCGCACCCCAGGCCTGGAGCCGCTGCTGGAGTCGCTGCGCAGCCACGGGGTGCCGACCCGGATGGTGCCCGGCGCCGGCCACAGCATGATGGTCGAGCGCCCGGACGTGTTCGACCGGATCCTGCGGGAGCACCTCGCCCCGAAGGGCTGTTGATCCTGGCTGACGTCCTACCATCGGGATGCCGGTGCGGCGGGAGGGGAAAGCTGTCCGCGCGTGCACCGCATGTCCGCAGCACCGGATGGCACGGGTCAGCGGCCGGGAGCCGGCCGGCAGATGGCGGCCAGCTCCGCCGGGTGTGCCACCCGGTAGTCGCACGGGACGTTCGGGTCCCCGGCGCCCCAGAGGGCCAGCGCGAACTTCACCCCAGCCGCCCGGGCGCACTGGCTGTCGTAGACCGTATCCCCGATGTAGAGCACCTCGCCTGGGCTGAACCCGGTATCGGCCATGAGCTTCAGCAGCGGATCGGGATCCGGCTTGTGACCCTCCGTGTCGTCCGCGCAGACCACCGCGCGGAAGCGTTCCAGGAGCCCGAAGTGGACGAGGTCCCCGTCGAGCTCGATCCGGGTCCGGGAGGTCACGAGCCCCAGGGTCACCCCGGCGTCCTGCAGTTCGTCCAGGAGCTCCACGATGCCGGGGAAGACGGTGACCAGGTGGTCAACCTCCCGCGCATAGGCGACCCACTTGTCGAAGGCGGCCCCGGGGTCCGGAACCCCGAGCTGCTCCAGGGCCGTCACGCCCGGGATGCCCAGGACGAACCGCAGCTCCTCCTCCGCAGGGGTCTGCCCCGTCTCCTCCAGGAGGACTTTCTGCAGGGAAACGAGGACGGCCTTTTCGGTGTCCAGGAGCGTACCGTCCACATCGAAGGCCACGCACTTGAACGACAAAGTCTCCTCCTCCAAGTCTGCCGTGGAATTGGGTCAGGCGTCTGCAGCGCGTCATACGCCGGAAGGGGTGGGTGTTCAACATGTCGCAGAACCCGCTGTGGCTCCAGTGGGCACAGCAGATCCAGTCCATCGCCCAGGCCGGGATCACGTACACCAAGGACCCGTACGACCGGGAGCGGTTCGAGCAGCTGCGCGCCATCGCCGGTGAGATCCTGGCCAGGTACACCTCCATCCCTGACGACATTCTCTCACAGGAGCTGGCCGCCGAACAGGGCTACCTGACGCCGAAGGTGGACGTCCGCGCGGTGGTGTTCAACCCCCGGGGCGAGCTGCTCCTGGTGCGGGAGCGGAAGGAGGGGCTCTGGTCCCTGCCGGGCGGATGGGCCGACGTCGGCGAGAGCCCCGCCGAGGCCGCCGTCCGGGAGGTGCGGGAGGAGTCCGGGTACGAGGTGCGGCCCACCAAGATGCTGGCGGTGTACGACCGGGCCAGGCACGACCATCCCCCGCTGATCTGGTACGTGTACAAGCTGTTCATCCGCTGCGAGCTGGTCGCCGGTACACCCGGCAACAGCCTGGAGACGGACCAGGTCGGCTTCTTCGACCGGGATCACCTGCCGCCCCTGTCGACGAGCCGGGTGACGGAAGCCCAGATCCGCCGGATGTTCCAGCATTACGACAACCCGGACCTGCCCACCGACTTCGACTGAGGAGCCGGGGGGTAGACCCGCATCTGAACCGTGGCGCGCACAGGGCTGAACCCGTCGGGCGGGGGGACCGTTGGTTCAGCCCTGTGGTTTTCTTGGTGTACCATGATTTTCCCCAACGCGGGCTGGGGTCCTGCCTCCCGGGGCGCCCGCGCAGGCGGGCGAGAAGAAGGCGCCGGCCAGGACCAGCGCTGCGCTGCCGATCGCCAGGACCCAGAACTGGCCGTGCCCCGATGCCAGTGCCAACGCGAGGAGCGCGACGATCGCCGCCCGGGCGAGGTTCGCGAGGGCCATGACCGCCCGCCGGTCGGACCGGTCCGCGACGGTGCCCGCGAGGGGCGCCGCCAGCAGGCGGACGGTTGTGCCGAGGCTGCTCAGGGCAGCGACGCGGGCCGCAGAGCCGGTGGTCTGCATGACCCACACCGGGAGGATCATCGGGTAGAGCGACGTGCCGAGCTGCGCCACCGCCGTCCCGCCAAGGGCGGTGAGGAACGCCCGGTTGCGGCGGAGGCCAGGTGCCGGATGCGGCTGCACGGGAATGGAGGAAGCCATGCGGTTCCCCTCCTTGTTCAGGCTTGCAGGGAGAGGGTACAGAAGCGGGGCGATCAAGACTAGACTGCAAATTATCCGTAGGGTAAGCTATTATCATGAGGGCGGGACCCTAGGGGGCCCAGCTTTGCTACTGGTTGCAGCATGGTCGGCGCAGGCTACACGTCTTTCCGTAAACGGAAAAGCCCCTTGCCGGTAGGCAGGGGGCTGTTTGCATTTGCCCGGGTGCAGGCGCCGCCCGGCGGCGGTACATGCCCGACGAGGGAGGAACGGTCTGAAATGCGCGACGCGAGATGCGTGCAGTGTGAACGGTACGCGCAGAACCAATGGCTGGGGCGGGAGAGGCGCACCGGCGGCGTGGTGGAGCTGGCGCGCCACCTGGTCGGGATCCAGAGCCAGCTCCGCACCACGCCGGACCTGGCCGCCAGGGCCAGGCTCGCCGGCGCCCGCCCGGGGGACGTCCGGCGCGAGCTGGAGGAGACGCGGCGGCTGGTGCGGACCTGGACGGTGCGGGGGACCCTGCACGTTGTGGCTGCGGAGGACCTGCCGCTGCTCTGGCGGGCGCTGCGGCCCGAGTGGGAGTCCCGCTGGAGCAAGTACCTGGACAAGCACGTCACCCGTGTGCAGCGGGAGGCGGCCGCGGCGGCCTGCCTGCAGATCCTCGCGCGGGGGCCTGCCACCCGGGCGGAGTTGCTGGAGGGCGCGCAGCAGATCCTGGGATGCCGGGACGAGTGGGTGGCGTATCTCTTCTCTTCGTGGGGAGGGGTGCTGAAGGACCTGGCGTACGCCGGCCGGGTGGTGTACGGCCCCGAGCGGGATGGGGAGGTTCAGTTCGTGCGGACCGAGGACTGGCTGGACCTGCCGGTCGCGGACATGGATCCGGACGACGCCCTGGCGGTGCTGCTGGAGCGGTACCTGCGGGCGTACAGCCCCGCCCGGATTCAGGACTTCGCCCACTGGAGCGGCGTCTCGGTGCGGCGCGCCCGGGAGGCCCTGACCCGGCTGGGCGGCCGGGTGGCGGTGCGGGACGGCTGGCTGGTCCCGGAAGGGGAGGGCGGCGGTTCCTGTGCCCCGGACCGGCAGGCCGGTGGTCCTGGTGCGGACGCGGGTTGCGTGCGCCTGTTGCCCAAGTTCGACCCCTTCCTCCTGGCCCACGCCGACAAATTCTACCTGGACGAGGACCACTACAAGGCGGTCTTCCGGGCCGCGGCGGACGTGGCCGCGGTGATCCTGAGCGGCGGTCGCGTCATCGGGACCTGGCGGGCGGAGGGCTCGCGGGTGGTCCCGGCGTTGTTCGGGCCCGTCGATGACGCGGCGGCCGCCGAGCTGGCGCAGGAGGTGGAGGCGGTCTCGGCCTGGCTCCGGCAGGGGTGACGGCCATCGTCGACGCGCGATCGCTGCCGTTCACCTGCTGGCGATGGCCCGGAAGGGCCCGCTTCGGGTGCCGATTCTTCCATCCTGGGGGGAGAACCATGAAACTGGACACGGTGCTCGTCCACGCAGGGGTCAGGCGTGACCCGGCCTATGGCGCCGTCTCGGTGCCGGTCTACCAATCGGCGACCTTTCAGCATCCGGCCCTGGGCGAGTCGACGGGCTACGATTACAGCCGCAGCGGCAACCCGACCCGGGCGGCCCTGGAGGAAGCGCTTGCCCGGGCGGAGGGGGGCGCCCGGGCGCTCGCCTTTGCCTCGGGCATGGCGGCACTGACCTGTGCACTGGGGCTCTTCGGGCCCGGCGACCACCTGGTCGTCACCGAGGACTTGTACGGCGGCACCTACCGGCTGTTGGAGCAGGTGCTGGCCCTGCCGCACACCTACGCGGACACGGCGGATCTGGACGCGGTGCGGGCGGCGATCCGGCCCGACACCCGGGCGGTCCTCGTCGAGTCCCTCACCAACCCGCGCATGAAGCGGGCGGATGTCGCCGCCCTGGCCGGTCTCTGCCGGGCGCACGGCCTGCTGCTGATCGTCGACAACACCTTCCTCACGCCCTGGCTCTGCCGCCCGCTGGAGCTGGGCGCGGACATCGTCGTCCACAGCGCCACCAAGTACCTGGCCGGCCACAACGACGTGGTGGCCGGGGCGCTGATCACCCGGGACACCGCCCTGGGGGACCGGCTCTCCTTTCTCCAGAACGCGGTGGGCTCGGTGCTGGGGCCGCAGGACAGCTGGCTGGTGCTGCGCGGGCTGAAGACCCTCGCCCTGCGGATGGAGCGCCACCAGCAGAACGCGGCGCGCATCGCCGCCTGGCTCCGGGAGCACCCGCGGGTCGAAGAGGTGCTCTACCCGGGCGTGGGCGGGATGCTCTCCTTCACCGTGACGGAGCCCTCTCTGGTGCCGCAGGTGCTGCGCCGGGTGAAGCTGATCCTGTTCGCCGAGTCGCTGGGGGGCGTGGAGAGCCTGATCACCTTCCCCTGGACCCAGACCCACGCCGACATGCCGGAGGAGGTGCGGCGGCGGCTGGGCATCACGGACCGGCTGCTGCGGCTCTCGGTGGGCATCGAGGACGCCGACGACCTGATCGCCGATCTTGCTCAGGCGCTGGAGGGATAGAGCCTTGGAGTTTGGGACGCGGGTTCTGCACACGGGGCGCGAGGTGGACTCCGTCACGGGCGCGGCCGCCGTGCCCATCTACCAGGTTTCCACGTTCCGTCAACCCGGGCTGAACCGCTCGGGTCCGTACGATTACGCCCGCTCGGGCAACCCGACCCGCCAGGCCCTGGAGGCCATCGTCGCCGACCTGGAGCAGGCGCTCGGGTATGCGGCGGCGCAGTCTGGGGTCTGATCCCGGGCCCGGTTCGAGGCGGAATGTGCACCTGTGGTCTGTGGTGGGGTGCACATTCCGCCTGCTGCGTGCGTGGTCAGCAGGGAGTTCGAGGCGAAATGTGCACCCGGGGGTCGCAGAGGAGTGCACGTTTCGCCCCGAACCCGAACATCCTGGCCCCGGTTCGGGGCGACTCACCTGTGCAGGCAGCCCCCATCCCAGAGAAGGCGTCGCCCCAGGCCCGGATGCCATCTGGCATCCGGGTTTTCCTGTTTTCTTGATAGGAATGACCCACTTTTCTCCGCTGTCCCCCGTTGACGGGAAAGCGGAATAATGCTACGCTTCAATGCAACCTATTCCGACCGGAATACGTGAGATTTCGGGTCGGCCATCGCACGCGTGAAAACACGGAGAAAGGGGAGTGGTTCTGGTGTCTCTGCGCGGGGCGCAACGTGCCCGGTTCTGGCTGGCATGGGTTCTGGCGTTTTCGGTGGTGCTGGCCGGTTGTAGCTCCGCCGCGACGGCGCCGTCGGGGGCGCAGGGATCCGCAGGGAGCCAGAACGGGGCGCAGGGGGAGGTGCTCATCGGCGTGATGGGGCCTCTGACCGGGGACAGCGCCGAGTACGGCAAGATCTGGCGCCGGGGCTTTGACCTGGCCCTGGAGGAGATCAACGCCGCCGGCGGGGTGCAGGGCCGGCCGCTGAACTACGTGTTTGAGGACACCCAGAGCGATCCCAAACAGAGCCCGGCCGTCGCCCAGAAGTTCGTCAATGACCCGCGGGTCGTGGCGGTCATCGGCGACTTCAGCTCGCCCGCTTCCATGGCCGCCTCGCCCATCTTCCAGCGGGCCGGGCTGGTGCAGCTGGGCATCACCAACTCGCACCCGGACTTCACCAAGACCGGCGACTTCATCTGGAGCAACTCCACCAGCCAGACGGACGAGGCGCCCTTCCTGGCCCGGCTGGCGGTGGAGCAGCTGGGCCGGAAGCGGCTGGCGGTGCTGCACCAGAACACCGATTGGGGCAAGACCACCGCCGATCTGTTCGTCGAGCAGGCCCGGGCCCTGGGCGCCGAGGTGGTGCTGCAGGAGGCCTATCTACTTACCGAAAAGGACTTCCGCCCGGTTCTGACCAAGGCCCGGGACGCCCAGCCTGACGCTCTGGTGCTGATTTCCTACTACAACGACGGAGCGCTGATCGCCCAGCAGATCCCCGCGGTGGGGCTGGACGTGACCGTGCTGGCCGCCAGCTCGGTCTACTCGCCCCAGTTCCTCAACCTGGGCGGGGCGGCGGTGGAGGGGGTCTACACGGTGAGCCGGTTCCACCCGGCGGATCCCCGCCCCGAGGCGCAGCAGTTCGTGGAGCGGTTCCGGGAGCGGTACGGCACGGACCCCGACACCTTCGCCGCCGGGGCGTACGACGGGATGAAGATCCTGGCCGCGGTGCTGAACCGGGTGGGGGTGGACCGCAAGGCCCTGCGGGACGGCCTGGAGCAGGCCGAGCACCTGGAGACCATCCTGCAGGGCGCCACCGCCTTCGGCGAGGACCGGCGGCTCCGCAACCCCCGCTTCGTACCGCTGGTGGTCCGTGGCGGCGCCTTTGCGATCTGGAACCCGTAGGAGGGGGAGCATGCTGGACCAGCTGATCAACGGCCTGGTGGTTGGCAACCTCTACGCCCTCACGGCGGTGGGCATCACCCAGATCTACGGCGTGGCCAACGTGATCAACTTCGCCCACGGCTCCCTCTACATGGTCGGCGCCTTCGTGGGCTGGATGGCGGTCACCTGGCTGGGCCTGCCGCTACTGCCCACCCTGCTGCTCGTGCTCGTCGCCTCGGCCCTGCTGGGGCTGGCGGTGGAGCGGGTCGCCATCCGCCCCTTCGCCGGTTCTGGCCGGACGGTGCTGCTGCTCACCACCATCGCCGCGGGGCTCGTCCTGGAGCAGGCGGCCCAGCTGATATGGGGGCCGGAGACCAAGGCCTTCCACACCCCCTTCGCCGACGTGCGGGTCCGGGTGGGCGGCGGCTTCCTCTCCTCCCTGGACCTGGTGATCCTGGCTGTGGGCTTGACCACCGCTCTGGCGCTCTGGCTCTTCCTGAAGCGGTCCCGCCTGGGCTGGGCGGTCCGGGCCACCGCCCAGGACCGGGAGGCCGCCCTGCAGATGGGCGTCGACGTGAACCAGGTCAGCCGGGTCAGCTTCGCCATGGCCGGCGCCCTGGCCGGGGTGAGCGGGCTCCTGGTGGGGCTGTACTACCACAGCGTCTACCCCACCATGGGCTTCTCCGCGAGCCTGAAGGGATTCACGGCGGCCCTGCTGGGCGGATTGGGCAACATCCCCGGCGCGCTGGTGGGGGCGTACCTGCTGGGAACGGCGGAGTCGCTGGCGGTGGCCTGGCTGGGCTCCACCTGGCGCGACCTGGTGGGCATCGGACTGCTGCTCGGCGTGCTGCTTTTCCGCCCCAACGGCCTGTTCGCGGCCGCCCGGGCGCTGCTGCCCGAGCCCACTGCCGGCACTTTCATCCCGATCGGGCGGCCGCTGCCTATCCCCCGGTGGGCGCTGCCCGCGGCGGGGGCCGTCGCCCTGGCCCTGCCGCTGGTGGTGCGGAACGGGTACTGGCTGCAGGTGCTGGCGACCGCCTGGATCTTCGGCCTGCTGGCCATCAGCCTCAACCTGATTGCCGGGACGGCCGGGCAGATCTCCCTCGGGCACGCCGGCTTCCTGGCCCTGGGGGCGTACGCCTCGGCCATCCTCACCACCCGGCTGCAGTGGCCCTTCCTGCTGTCGCTGGCTGTCGCGCCCGTCATCGCCGCCGCCGTCGGCGTGGTGCTTTGCTACCCGGCCCTGCGGCTCCGGGGGCAGTACCTGGCGGTGGCCACCATCGGCCTGGGCCAGGGGATCGCGCTGGTGGCGCTCAACTGGACGGCACTGACCCGGGGGCCCCTGGGCATCAGCAACATCGCCCCGCCTGGCCTCTTCGGAGTGGAGATCACCTCGGCCGCGGGGTTCTACTGGCTGACCCTGACCCTGCTGCTGGGCGGCATCTGGGTGGCGGAGCGGCTCTCCGGCTCGTACCTGGGCCGGGCGCTGCGGGCCGTGCGGGAGGACGAGGTGGCCGCCCGGGCGTACGGGGTGGGGCTGGAGCGGTACAAGTCCATCGCCTTCGGCCTCAGCGCCTTCATCGCGGGCCTCGCCGGCGTCCTGCTGGCGCACGCCTACACCTACATCGCGCCGGACACGTTCACCCACGCGATGTCGCTGCAGGTGCTGACGATGGTGGTGCTGGGCGGGCTGGACAACACCATCGGCGCCGTGGCGGGGGCCCTCGCCCTGATCGTCATCCCCGAGTCCGCCCGGTTCCTGGCGGAGTACCGGTTCCTGGTCTACGGCCTGCTGCTTCTGGTCATGCTCAGGTTCCGGCCCCGGGGCCTCCTGAGCGCCGCATCGTGAGGAGGTGAACCCCCGTGCAGGTCCTTTCGGTCCGGAACCTGGCCAAGCGCTTCGGCGGCCTCGACGCCGTGCGGTCCGTGAGCCTGGACGTCGGGCCGGGCGAGACGGTGGCGGTCATCGGCCCCAACGGGGCGGGGAAGACCACGCTCTTTCAACTGATCGCCGGCGCCGAGCGGCCCGACGGCGGACAGGTCTACCTGGAGGGGGAGCGCATCGACGGCCTGCCGGCGCACGTCATCGCCGCGAAGGGGATCGCCCGCACCTTTCAGAACGGGCGGGTCTACGGGAACCTGACGGTCCTGGAGAACGTGCTTCTCGGGGCCCACACCCGGCTGCAGGCGGAGTTCGGGCGGCCCGCGGGTCCCCTGACCGGTGTGCTGGGGGCGATCCGGGAGGTGATCGCGGCCATGGCCCGCCCGGCCCGGCTCCGCCGCTTGGAGGCCGAGTTGGTGGAGGAGGCGGTGGAGATCCTCTCGCTCTTCGGCGATCGGCTGCTGCCCCGGCTGCACCAGCCCGCCTACTCGCTCTCCTATGCCAACCGGCGTCGCACCGAGCTGGCCCGGGCGCTGGCCCTGCGCCCGAAGATCCTGTTGCTCGACGAGCCTACCGCCGGCATGAACCCCACCGAGACCGAGGAGATGACCGAGGTCATCCGGCTGCTGCAGGCCCGCGGGCACACGATCCTGCTCATCGAGCACAAGCTGGACGTCGTCAGCGCCCTGGCGCACCGGGTGGTGGCCCTGGAGGCCGGGGAGGTGCTGGTGGCGGGCACGCCGGCGGAGGTCTGGTCCGACCGGCGGCTGGTGGAGGCCTACGTGGGCCGGAGCCCCGGCCGGCGGCAGCCGCCTGCGGCCGCGCCCGCACCGCCGGCCCAAGACGCACGCGCGCGGGCGGCGGTCCACTGAAGGAGGGAGACGAACGTGGCGGCCATCCTGGAACTGCGTGGGGTGGACACCTTCTACGGCCCCGTGCAGGTGCACTTCGGCGTGAGCCTGACCGTGCGGGAGGGGGAGATCACCTGCCTCCTCGGGGGCAACGCCTCCGGCAAGTCCACGGCGATGAAGGTGATCCTGGGCCTGGTCCGGCCCCGCGGGGGTCAGGTACTCCTGGGCGGGGAGGACGCGACCCGCTGGCCGACGCCCCGCCGCATCCGGTGGGGGCTGGGATCGGTGCCCGAGGCCCGCCGGCTCTTTCCGCACATGACCGTGCGGGAGAACCTGCTGATGGGCGCCTACGCCCGCACCGACCGGGAGCAGGTCCGGGCTGATTACGAGATGGTGCTGGAGCTGTTCCCGCGGGTGAGGGAGCGGCTCTCCCAGGTGGCGGGGACCCTCTCCGGCGGTGAGCAGCAGATGGTGGCCATGGCCCGGGCCCTGATGGGCCGGCCCCGCCTGCTCTGCATGGACGAACCGACCATGGGGCTCTCGCCGCTCTGGGTAGACCGGGTGCTGGAGCTGATCCGGCAGGTGAACGCGCGGGGGACGACGGTCTTTATGGTGGAACAGAACGCCCGGGCCGCCCTGCAGATTGCCCACCGGGGCTACGTGCTCCAGAACGGCGTGGTCCGGCTGGAGGGCACCGCGGCCGAGCTGGCCGGTAACCCGCTGGTGGAGCAGGCCTACCTGGGAGGGCGGTCGGCGTGACGGGAGCCGCATCCAGGAGGGGAGTCGGCGTGGTGTGTGGCCGCATCTGGGTGGGCGGTCGGTATGACGGGGCCGGCGGGCCTGAGAGGGGATCGGTGTGACGTTGCTGACCGATCTGGGGGGCGGTGAGGATGACGGACAAGGTGAGTTCCGGAGGAGGGGCCGGCATGGCCGTCCCGGAACCAGACCTCTTCGTGCGGACCGAGCGGCAGAGGCGGTTCGTCGCCCTGGCTGGCGAGCTGGCCGACCGGTTCGCCGGGCGGGCGGCGCTGCACGACCGGGAGAACTCGTTCCCGTTCGAGAACTTCGCAGAACTGCGGGCCTCGGGGTACGTCCGCCTCACGGTGCCGGTCGAGTGGGGCGGCGAGGGGGCGAACCTGACCGAGACCCTGCTCGCGCAGGAGCGGCTGGCCCAGGGCGACGGCGCCACGGCCCTGGGCATCGGGTGGCATCTGGCCGTGGTCGGCAAGCTGGCGGAGACCCGGGCCTGGCCGCCGGCGGCGACCGCGCGGATCTTCCGTGAAGTGGCCGGGCGGGGGGCGCTGATCAACTCTGCCGCCAGCGAGGTGGAGACCGGAAGCCCCTCCCGGGGAGGCCGGCCCACCACGACGGCCCGGCGCGCGCCGGGGGGCTGGCTGCTGACGGGGCGCAAATCGTTCACCTCCCTGGCGCCGGTCCTCGACTACGCCGTGGTCTCGGCCAGCTTCGAAGGGTCCGACGGGGGCGGCTGGTTCCTGGTGCAGACGGGCAGCCCGGGCGTGACCGTCGTCGAGACCTGGGATGCGTTGGGCATGCGGGCCACCGGCAGCCACGACCTGGTCCTGGAGGACGTGTTCGTGGAGGACGGCGACCTCCTGGAGACCTTCGGCCGGGGCAACACCTGCCAGGTGGGCACGGGGGACGGCGCCGGGTGGGCCCTGCACATCCCCGCCGTGTATCTGGGCATCGCCCGGGCCGCCCACGGGTTCGCCGTGGAGTACGCCCGGACCCGCCGCCCCAACTCGCTGCCCGGCCCGATCGCCGACCAGCCCCACATCCAGGCGCTGCTCGGCCAGAACGAGATCGACCTTCTGGCGGCCCGCTCCGCCCTCTACACGGTAGCGGACCGCTGGGACGCCGAGCCGGAGCGGCGCGGCGAGCTGGTCCCCCTGCTGGGCGCCGCCAAGGTGCTGGCCGTGAACCTCGCCCTGCAGATCGTCGACCGGGCGATGCGGGTGGCGGGCATCGCCGGTCTCTTCCGGCAACTGCCCTTGGAGCGGCTCTACCGTGACGTGCGGGCGGGCCTGCACAACCCGCCGATGGAGGATGCCGTGCTCCGGAACCTCGCACGGGCGGCGCTCGCCCGGCAGGCTTCCGCTGCAGCCATCTCATAGGAAAGGGGTCGGGTTATGGCGATCACGCATATTGACCATGTGCTGATCGCGGTGAACGGTCTGGAGGAGGCGGCCGAGCGGTACCGCCGGCTCGGGTTCTTCGTCACCGAGGGCGGCGAGCACCCGGGCCGGGGCACCGCCAACCGGCTGGCGGTGCTGGACCCGGAGTACCTGGAACTGATTGCGGTCCGGGACCGGGCCGCCGCCTGGCCGGATCTGGTGGAGCATCTGGACCGGTTCGGGCCCGGGCTCTTCACCTTCGCCCTGGCCAGCGACGACCTGGAGGCCGACCTCGCCGCCTTCCGCCGGCGCGCCGCGGACGGGGTCACCGATCTGCGGCCGGAGGAGCCCTGGGACGGCGAACTGGTCACCCCCGGCGGGCGCCGCCGCACCTGGCGGGCGTTCCGGGTGGCCGGCGGACGGGCGGTGAACCCGTTCCTGATCCAGCACGACAGCGAAGGGGAAGAGAAGCGGCGGAAGCTGGCGGGCGACGGCGAACTGCTGCCCCACCCGCTGCAGTACGGCTCCGTCAGCCGGCTCGCCTTTGCCTTCCCCACGCTGGACGAGGGGGTGGCCTTCTTCCGGGACGGCTACGGCCTCCAGCCGGAAGGCGATCCCTCGGTCTGCCCCAGCCGCCAGGCTGACCGGGTCTTCTTCCCCCTGAAGCGGGGGCTGATCGAGGTGATCGCCCCCCGCGGCGGCGACAGCCCCGTCGCCGCCTTTGTGGCCGAGCGCGGGTACGGCGTACACAGCGTAGCCGTCACGGTGCCCGACACCGCCCGGGCGGCAGACCAGCTGGAGTCCCGCGGCGTCGCGGTCCGCCGGTTGCCCTCCGGGACCGTGCAGGTGGACCCGGCCCATACCCTGGGGGTGCGGCTGTCGCTGGTGAAGGGGTAAGAAGAGGAGGCCGACACCGGCCAGGTCTGCGATGGCGGTCGTATAAAGGATTTGATTATTCTGCGCCGAAATTTCTCCCCAAAGGTGCCTGCGGCGGCCCGATGCGTCCGGCATCCGTGCAGCGCGACCGGGTACGGCGAAACCGGCACATGAATGGTGGGGAGAGCCGTGAGCGAAGTGCACGCCAGACTGTCCACCGGAGTTGAGGGGCTCGACAGCGTGCTCGGCGGCGGCCTGTTTCCGGCGAGCGCCACGCTGGTGCGGGGCGCGCCGGGGACCGGCAAGACGACCCTGGGGATCCAGTTCCTTTGCGAGGGTGCCCGCCGGGGCGAGGGGGGTGCGTACTTCACCTTCGAGGAGTTCCCGGAGCAGATCTACCGGGACGCCCGCGAGCTGGGGTTTGATCTGCAGGCCCTGGAGCAGGCGGGGAAGCTGCAGGTCATCACCCTGGATCCCGGTGCCTTCCTGGATGAGGCGATCCGGCCGGGTGGCCTCCTGGAGGAGCTGAAGCGGGAGATCGGCCTCCGCCGGGTGGTCGTGGACAGCGTTACCCTGTTGGAACTGGCCCTGGCGGAAAAGGGCGGTCGGCGAACGCTCTACCTGCTCCGCAACGCCCTGCACCGGATGGGGGCCACCAGCCTTCTCGTGGAAGAAGGGGCGCCGGCGGAGGGCCCGTCTGCGGCCGAGTACATGGTGGACACCGTTCTTCACCTGACGTACGACGACTTCGAGGTGAACCGGCTCCGCCACCTGGAGGTGCGCAAGCACAGGGGCTCCCCGTTCCGCACCGGAAAGCACGTCTTCGTCATCTCCCGGCGGGGGATCCGGGTGCTGCCCGCCCTGGACCGGGTGCCGGACCTGACCGTGGGCGAGGTGGTGCCCACTGGCCTGGACCGGCTGGACGAGTGCCTGGGCGGCGGCATCCCCCGGGGGAGCACGTTGGTCCTCAACGTCAACAGCAAGTGCAACTACCGCTACCTGCTCGGGGCGATCGCCGCTGCGCACCTCCGGCAGGGCGACGGTTACGTCGCCGTGTGCTCGGCCGTGCGGCCGCCGGCAGTGGTCGCGATGGTGCTGAGCCTCTACGGCTTCGACGCCGCCCGGCTGGGGGCCGAGGGCCGGTGGCGGTACATCGAGCAGGAGGGGCGGCCGGTTCCGCCGGAGCTGGAACCCTACATTATCCGGGTGTCCAACGAGTTCGACCTGTTCGTGTCGCCGGGGAGCGCCACCGCCATCGCCCACGGCATCGGCAGCCCCGACGGCCCGCGCCACTGGCTCTGGTCCCTCGACCTGAACGCCGCCCTGCACACCCTGAAGCAGGACGCGGTGGTGAAAGGCTGGGCGGAGGCCATCTCCCACGCCCGGCACCGGGGCGACACCATCGTCGGCATCTGCAACTTCGAGGAGATGGGGCCGGCGATGTCCGCCTTCGTCCAGCGCAATGCGGAGGGCATCCTGCGGACCTGGTTCGACGGGCGGTACCAGTACCTGCAGGTACAGAAAGCGCCCAACGGCCGCGTGTCGGAGCTGATGGTCATCGAGTACACCGACGCGCCCCCGTACCTGGCGCTGTGGTAGGGGAGGTGCGGCAGATGACTGCAGACCTGAACGCCGTTCGACTGGAGGCCGCCCTCTACTTCCAGCGCAACCCCTTCGCGCGGGAGACGCCCGAGAGCCTGGCCCTGCGGCTGGGGCGCCCGGAGACGCTGGTGGAGCCCGCCCTGGGCCAGCTCGTGGAGCTGCAGGTGCTCGAGCGGCGGGGCCGGCTCTACCGGTACTGCAGGCCCTATGTCGCCCCGGCCTGGGACGAGGCCCCGTCGACGAGGTGATCCGGCCATGGCTGCGGCGAGCGACCGGGAGTGGACGCAGCGGCTGGCCGCGCTGGCCGGGCGGCTGCGGGAGAGCCGGGACGGCCGTGAGGCGGCCCGGGCCGTGGTCGAGGCGATCGTCCCTTCGGAGTCGGGTGCCTTTGTGCTCTCCTGCGGTGGCGGGGCGCCGGTCCGCCTGCTGGCCGCCGAGGGGCCGCCGGCTGCGGACATCCGGTCAAGGAACGCGGACGACCTCCTGCTCTTGCCGCAACTGCTGATGCAGTCGGGTGAGCCGAGGATCATCCTGGACCTGGCCGCCGACGCCCGGGCGGCGCCGCTCCGGGGGTGGGGGCTGGGCTCCGGCACGCTGGTCGCCCTGCCCGTCCGGGGCGGAGGCGGGGTCCGGGCCATCCTGGCGGTGGTAAGGCCGGGGCAGCAGGCGCTGTCCGCCGCGGATCTGGCCGGCCTGCAGGCGGCGGCCGACATGCTCGGCCTTGCCCTGGAGCAGGAGCGGCTGCACGAGTCCGCGGAGGAGCAGGTGCGGCAACTGCTCGCCCTGGGGCAGGTCGCCCGGATGCTCACCACGGAGTTTGACACCGAGGCGGTGCTCACGCTGATCATCGACGCGGCGGTGAGCGTGTTCCGCCTCGACCTCTGCTGCCTGCTGATGTACGACGGGCGCGGCCACCTGCGCGTGCGGGCCGCGCGCGGGCTGTCGGCGCAGGAGGCCGCGCACCTGGTCTTCCCCGCCGGGAGGGCGCCCGATCCCGAGCGGTTCCGGGCGCTGGGGTACGTCTCGGTGGTGCTGCACCGGGTTCCCGGCAGCCGACAGTTGCTGGGCTACCTCGCGGCCGGCACCCGGGCCGCCAGCCCCCTGGACGCCTCGGATCGGTCTCCGCTGGCGACCTGGGCGAGCCTGGCCGGCGTCGCCCTCGAGAACAGCCGCTGGATGGCGGAGGTCGAGGCCGCCCAGCAGGACACGGTGGAAGCCCTGGTGGCCGTGCTGGAGAGCCGGGAGGCGGGGCGGCGGACGGTGCCCATCCGCGCCTCTGCGGCCTACGCCACCGTACTGGCGGGCAACATGGGGCTGTCGGAGCAGGAGGTTCGGGACCTCTACCTGGCCGCGCTGCTGGCGTACGCCGAGCCCGGTCGGCCGGGGGGAAGCATCCTCGCCGGCGCGGACTCGCCGCGGCTCAACAGGGTCCGCCGGGTGCTGGAGGCGCTGGGCGAGCGCTGGGACGGCACCGGCCCGCTGGGCCTGCGGGAGGGCGGAATCCCGCTCAGCGCCCGCATCCTGGCCGTGGCCCGGGCCTTTGCCGAGGCGCTGGAGGCCGGCAGCGCCGACGGGACGCCCTCGCCCGCCGCCGCGCTGGAGCGGGTGAAAGCGGGGAAGGGCACGCAGTTCGACCCGCTGGTGGTGGCCGCCCTGGAGAGCCACGTCTGGAGCGCCATGTCGTTCCTGCCGGCCGCTTCCGGAGAGGCGTGGCAGGCAGATGCAACGGACCCGGCGCGAGGGCAGCCCCGGGGTGGCGCGGGGTCCGCGCCGCCCCCGCCGGTGGTTGACCCTCAGCCGCCGGAGGCGGGGGCCGGGCCGGAGGTGTCCTCACCGGTTCCGCCGGCGGAGAGGGCGAGACAGGAGACGGCTGCCTCCGTCACGTCGCCTCACCCGGATCTGTCCGTCCTCACGCAGCGGGAGCGGGAGGTCCTGGCCCACGTGGCGCAGGGGCTCAGCAACCGGGAGATCGCCGCACGCCTTTTCCTGAGCGAGGCGACGGTCAAGACCCACGTGAGCCGCATCCTGCAGAAGCTGGGACTGCCGGACCGCACCAAGGCGGCCGTGTTCATGCTGACGACACAGGATTGAGCGGATGGCGCGCCTGTCGGCCCTGGAGATTCGGGCCGACAGGCGCGCCGTCGGTTCACCAGTGTGGATTCTGCGCACAGCCCGCCATGTGGCGGCGTGATCCTGCGTGGCTCCTCCGATGTGAGGAGGCTGGCGCGCAGGACTTGGACTCCGGGGGCTGCGCAGCTGGTGGCGCGCAAAACCTGAACTCCATGGTGAGGGCTCGGTTCAGGTTTTGCGCGGGCAAGGGCAACGGCCGGGCGTGGGACGCGCAGAATGTGCGTTGGGGACCGGGACCGCGGTTCAGATTCTGCGCGCAACCCTGGGCTGAGGGGCCGGTGGCGCGAAAAACCTGAACTCATCGGCGAGGGCTCGGCTCAGGTTTTGCGCGGGCAAGGGCAACGGCCGGGCGTGGGACGCGCGGAATGTGCGTTGGGGACCGGGACCGCGGTTCAGATTTTGCGCGCAACCCTGGGTTGGGGGGCCGGAGGCGCGCAAAACCTGAACTCCATGGTGAGGGCCCGGTTCAGGTTTTGCGCGGGCAGGGGCACATGCCGGGCGTGGGACGCGCAGAATGTGTGTTGGCGACCGGGACCGCGGTTCAGATTTTGCGCGCAACCCTGGGCTGGGGGGCCGGTGGCGCGCAAAACCTGAACTCCATGGTGAGGGCTCGGTTCAGGTTTTGCGCGGGCAAGGGCAACGGCCGGGCGTGGGACGCGCAGAATGCGCATTTGGGACCGGGACCGCGGTTCAGATTCTGCGCGCAACCCTGGGCTGAGGGGCCGGTGGCGCGCATAACCTGAACTCCATGGTGAGGGCCCGGTTCAGGTTCTGCGCGGGCAAGGACACCGGCCGGGCGTGGGACGCGCAGAATGGAAGATGTACGCAGGCTACGGTGTCACGCGCGGTGTGGCTCCGTGTGCGCACTGCGGGCCCGGACATTATCCGGGCCCGCAGCATTCCTGTACATCCAAAGTTGTATACGCCCGGACAGAATCCGCCGCATGATCATCCTCCCGTCGGACGTCAGGGGGGCGCCGCGCCTGTTAGGCTAAGGCGGACTTTGCGTTTCGGCGTTCGACGTGGAGGACTGTCGATGCGAGACTTACTTACGGCCCTGGTGCGCCGCCTGCACGGGCTCGTGGACGACGAGACCCTGGCCCACAGCGGCCGGGTCGCGTACCTGGCGGCGGCGCTGGGCGAGGCCCTGGGGCTTTCGCGGGAGATGACCCGAACGCTGTACCTCGGAGGCCTGCTGCACGACATCGGAAAGGGCGTGGTCCCCGCGGAGGTGCTGCACAAGCCCGGTCGGCTTCTGCCGGAGGAACGACGGCTGGTGGAGGCGCACGCGGCTGCCGGGGAGTCCATGGTGCTTCAGTTGGCCCCCGAAATGGCGCCGGACATCGTCGACGTGGTCCGCCACCATCACGAGCGGCTCGACGGGAGCGGCTACCCGGACAGGCTCTGCGCCGGCGACATCTCGCCGGCGGTGCGGATCATCGCCGTGGCCGACGTCTACGATGCGCTGATCAACGACCGGCCCTACCGCCGGGCCCTGAGCCCCGAGGAGGCCCTGGGGGTGCTCGACGAGGAGGTCCGGTGCGGGCGGCTGGATGCCGACGTCGTGGCGGCGCTGCGACGGGTGACGGCCGACGAGGATGGCCTTTCCCGGGCTGCCGACGGCCGGGGAGGCCAGTGTGGGTGATGTCCAGGTCCGGGGTCCGTCCCCCGGAGCTGCCTGCTGCACGCGAGGGGAGTGCGGCCGTCCGTGACGGCCGCATTGCCGTCACCGACCCCCAGGGTGACGGGCGGCCGGCTGTGCTCATCCCGGGGGACGACGTCATCCTGATGATCGAAGGCCAGCGGGTGACCCTGCCGGTCGCCGTGTTCTCGTGGCAGGACGTGCAGGTCCGGCCCCGCCGCCCGGCCTGTCCGGTGCGCGGGTTCCGGGTGGCGGTCTCGCCCGACGGCCTGTCGGCGTACCTGGAGGTGGAGGAGCAGGGGCCGCCGGGCTACCGCATCGCGGACGCAGGCCCGGCGCGCGTGCTCGCCCTCACGGCGGAGCCGCTGCCGGGCCTGCAGGCCAATCCCCGCGACGCAGACGTGCACCAGGCCCTGAGAAGGGCCGGTGTCTCAGCCGGGGTGATCCCGTCCGCCGTTGCCTACGCCCTGGCGTCCCCAGCGGCGCGCACGGTGCAGGTGACCTGGCTCCCGGAGCTGCCCGCGGCGCGCACGGTGCAGGTGACCTGGCTCCCGGAGGTGCCCGCGGCGCGCACGGTGCAGGTCACCTGGTTCCCGGAGGTGCCCGCGGCGCGCACGGTGCAGGTGACCTGGCTCCCGGAGGTGCCCGCGGCGCGCACGGTGCAGGTGACCTGGCTCCCGGAGGTGCCCGCGGCGCGCACGGTGCAGGTAACCTGGCTCCCGGAGGTGCCCGCGGCGCACACGGTGCAGGTGACCTGGCTCCCGGAGGTGCCCGCGGCGCGCACGGTACAGGTGGCCTGGCTCCCGGAGGTGCCCGCGGCGCGCACGGTGCAGGTGGCCTGGCTCCCGGACGTGCCTGCGCCGCCTGCGGTTACTCGCAGGCGGCGCGACCGGTGACCAGCCGGGCGAACGCGCACTCGTCCGTGCCGGGGTACACCACCAGCCGGTTCAGCCGCAGCGGGTCGTGGTCCTGTGTCACATGGCCGTGGTGGACGGTGAAGCCCAGCTTCACCCCGGCCTTCCGCAGGGCGTCGATGCACTCCTGGTCGTGCGCGCCGAAGGGGTAGGCGTACGCCGTTGCCGGCGGAAGCTCTGCCGCAGCCAGGGCCTCAGACAGCAGCTGCCAGTCTGCCAGGATCTCCTCCTCCGACCAGTGGACCAGGGCGGGCTGCCCGTCGATGTTCCGGTGGCCGTCGTGGGAGTGGGCCTGGATCTCGATCACGCCCGATGCGGTCATGGCGTGCATGTCCTCCCACGTCAAGTACTCCAGCCGGCCGACCTTCTGGCCCGCGAGCCCGGTGACCATGAAGATGACGCCGCTGAACCCGTGCTGCTGCAGCACGGGGTAGGCGTGGAGATAGTTGGACCGGTAGCCGTCGTCAAAGGTGACCATCACCGGCCGGTCCGGCAGGGGCTCCCCGTCCTCCAGCCAGGCCAGCAGCTGGGCGGTGGTGATGGTGGTGAACCCGTTGGCCTTCAGCCAGGCCATCTGCGCCGCAAACTCCTCGGTGCTGATGATCGCGCCGTTGCTGCCGTCGGCCCCCGGCTCCAGGTGGTGGTAGAGGAGCACCGGCACCCGGACCGCGAGCTCCGACCCCTCCGGACCGGATTCGCCGCTCCCGCCCCCAGGTACGGGCTCGGTTCCGCCATCCGCACCCGGGTCAGCGGGGTCCGGCTCTTCCGGCGTCTCCCGGTCCTCCGTGCCGGGTTCGTGAGGCGGCTCGTCAGCCGACAGATCCGTCGGCTCTCCGGCTGAGGCGGAAGGGATGATCCCGGGCCCGGTGGACGGAGGAGCCGGGGACCTGGGGGGTGAGGGATTCTCTGTGGTTTCGGGGGCGAGTGGCGCCCCGGTGGGAACGGATGCGGACCAGAGCCACATGGTGAGCAGGATGAGTACGCCGGCCGACAGCACAGCGGCAACGCGCGTATGCGGCTTGGGCAAGACAGCACGCTCCCTCGTTCTGCACTTGGCCCTGCCACGGCGGGACAGGTCTCCCGGGACGGTCTGCGGCGCGGGGGAGGCGACGGGGTAGGCGGCAGGCGAGCGCCGTGGCCACGAACCAACCAATGGGTAGACGGAAACACCGTGCGAACTGTTCCGGAAATACCGCAAGTCCCGGGGACTCGCAACGAGACAACACCACGGGAAGCGCGAAAGCGCCCCCTGCCCGTCCACAACCTCCGGACGGGCAGGGGGCAGCGCACCTCTGCCGGATTACGCCTCGGAAAGCGGCGGAAAGCCGTGGCCCGGGAGCGCGCCTGTGACGAGCCCTTCGGCGCCGTGGGTCGCGGGGCACCTTTCCGCGCCGCCCAGGCAAGGCGCAGCCGACAGCACGCGGGTCACGGGCTGTCGGCTGCGCTCGTCCCGGACAGGAGGCCCGCCGCAGCCATGAAGCGCTCGAGGTCGACGGGCGTCAGGGCCTGTTCGCCGTCGCTGAGGGCCCGGGCGGGGTCCGGGTGCACCTCCAGCATCACCCCGTCGAGTCCGGCGGCCAGGGCGGCCAGGGCCATGGCCGGCACCAGCTCCCTGCGCCCGCAGGCGTGGCTGGGGTCCGCGATGACCGGCAGGTGGGTGAGCTGCTTGGCCGCCACCGCGGAGGCCAGGTCGAGGGTGTAGCGGGTGTAGGTCTCGAAGGTGCGGATGCCCCGCTCGCAGAGGATGATCCGCTCGTTCCCCCGGCTGGCCACGTACTCCGCGGCGTTCAGCCATTCCTCCAGCGTCGCGCCCGGTCCCCGCTTCAGCAGCACCGGCTTGTCGATCTCGCCGAGTGCGGTGAGCAGCCGGAAGTTCTGCATGTTGCGGGCGCCCACCTGCAGCAGGTCGGCGTACCGGGCGACCAGATCGATCTCCCGGGGATCCATCACCTCCGTGACCACCGGCAGGCCGGTGAGCTGGCCCGCCTGGGCCAGGAGCCTGAGCCCCTCCTCGCCCAGTCCCTGGAACGAGTAAGGGGAGGTGCGGGGTTTGAAAGCGCCGCCGCGCAGCATCCGTGCGCCCGCCCGGCGCACGGCCTGCGCAGCGGCGCGGATCTGCTCGGGCGTCTCCACGGAACAGGGCCCGGCGATCACCACCGGCGTGCCGCCGCCCACCGCCAGCCCCGGACGGATCAACACGGGGCGGGTCCGGCCCGGTTCCGCCGTCACCCGGAGTGGTCTGGCCATAGGTAAGTCCCCCTGTGCAGGCTGTCACTCCAGCATCCTATGTCGGAGGGACCTGCGGCGACACGGGCGGAGACACGGGACGGGGCGCCCGGCGGCGGGCCGGCGGAAGGCCTACGACTCGTGGTCCTGGCCGCTCACCTCGATCTGCCGGGTGAGGTGGAAGCGGTACTGGTCGGCGCGGTAAACGGCCCGGGCGAACTCCACGGTCCGGCCCGCCGGGTTCCGCACCAGCGACGTGACCACCAGCACCGGCGCGCCCCGGGGGAGCCCGAGCAGCCTGGCCTCCTCGGCGGAGGCGCCGGCGGCTTCGAAGGTCTGCTCCGCGGTCAGGTGGGACCAGCCGAAGGTCTCGGCCAGCACGTCCACCACCAGCCGGAACCGGTCGGCGCCGGCGTCGGCCTCCAGTCGCTCCAGCACCGCCTCCCCCAGCGCCGCGGGGACCGTGCTGTGGTAGGCGGCCACGGGCTCCCCGCTCCCCAACCCCAGCAGCCGGAAGCGCATGATCTCCTGTCCGGTGGGCAGGCCCAGCATGTGCGCCGTCGCCGGGTCGGCGGGCTGGGTCATCACCGCCAGCAGCCGGGTCCGGGGGACGAGCCCCTGGGCCCGCAGGGCCGCGGCGAAGGGCGTGACCTGGACCAGCGGCTGGTGGATCTTCGGCCGCGCAACGAAGGTTCCCTTGCCGTGCACCCGGTGGAGGAGCCCGCGGCTCACGGCCTCGGCGATTGCAAGCCGCACGGTGGTCCGGCTGACGCCGTGCTGTTGGCAGAGCTCCCGCTCCGACGGGATCCGGTGGCCGACGGGCCAGTGGCCCTCCTCCACGTTGCGCTGGATCATGTCGACCACCTGCTGCCACAGCGGCAACGGCCGCGGGTGGATGGCTGCGCCCCCCGGCATGGTCAGGACACCTCGACGTCCAACAGCGGGGCGTACTGCTGCGCGCCGAAGAGGTCGTGCTCGCCCGCGCTGCCGCTGGGCCGCTGCCGCCGCAGGGTGAACTTGATCGCCAGGGCAGGGTCGAAGGTGACGTAGCTGTAGATCCGGTCCCCGGGGATGCGGAACAGCCGGGCGATGCCCTCCCGGGAGAGCGCCGGGCAGGCCTTGGCCCGTTCATATGCCTCACGGGTCTTGAAGAGAATGTCGAAGGTGATCAGGTCGACCCCCGCGTTCTTGCTGCGGATGGTGCTGGCCAGATCCCGCAGCCTCATGGCGCATCCTCCTTCCTAGGGAACGGTGGTCAGGTGGAGCCGGAACAGCTCGCGCGGATCCTGCACCGGCATCACGTGGTTGACGGTCCACTCGTAGGCCGGCCGGGCCGGCAGGACCTCGTCGGACATCAGCGCCGCGGTGCCGGCGGTGCCCTTCGTCCCGGGCAGGCGGGCGTAGAACATCTGCCGGGCGGCCATGGCGGTGAGCTCCGCGGCGGTTCGCCGGTCCGGCGCCACCCCTTCGACCACGACGCAGAGCTCGTGGGCCGGCCGGTCGACCACCTCCAGGTCGGCCATCACGCCGTTGCGACCGTAGACGTGGAAGTGCAGTTCGTACCCCCCGGGACCGAAGCGGGCCTCGACCTTGTTCCGGGCCCAGTCCAGCACCGCGTCGATGCGGGCGACCGTGTCCGGGTCCCGGAAGCCGACGATGGCCAGGCACCGCTCGCCCCGCTTTCCCGCCCCCTCCAGCTTCACCCGGACGGTGGGCTCCGGTTGGAAGGCGAAGCCGGTGACCCGACAGCGGCGCTCATCTACCGCCTCGTAGCGGCAGTTCCGCATGTCCAGCACGCCGCCGGGCAGGTGTTCGAAAAATGGGGTGGCCCGCTCGTACATGGCGTGGCTGGCCACCGACAGCGGCGTGCACCGCTGGCCCGGGTGCATCGGCTCCACGATCACCTCGCCGGGCCGCACCACTCCCAGCACCGACTCCTTCCCCATGAAGGGCTCCGCACAGAACGAGGCGCACTCCAGCACCTTCCCCGCGTAGTAGGCGGTGGCCGGGTCCAGCCCCTTCCAGAGCAGCGGGGCGGCGAAGATGGCCGGGTCGGAGGAGCGGCCGCAGATGACCACCTCCGCGCCGGCCTCCAGGGCCGCGATGATCGGTTCTGCACCCATCACCGCCACGATGCGGTCGGTGCGGTCCAGGTCGGCCTCGGTGAGATCGGGCCGGCCGTCCAGCCCCGCGATGCGCACGCCGGTCCGGAGCCTGCGCCGGACCTCATCCGGGCTGACCTGGGCGTAGATGTACGCCAGACGGAAGGGGGGGAGGCCGTGGCGCTCGGCCACCGTGCGGAGGATCTGCACGTAGGTGTCGACGCCCCGGTCCGTGCCGGTGTCCGCAGCGCTGCCGATGATCATCGGCACCCCCTGTCGCCGGCAGGCCACCAGCATGATCTCGAGGTCGTGGGTCTGCCACTCCACCGGGCTGCACGGTTCGTCGGCCCCCAGCGGGTAGGGGCCGATGTCCGAGCTGCCCGAGTCGGCCACCACGAAGTCGGGCCCCTGCGCCATCCCCCGCAGGAAGCTTTCCGGCTCCAGCATGGTGAAGCCGAGATGTCCGGTCGGAGTGAGCAGACGGATCTCTGTCACCGGCGCCACCTCCTGGTTGTACAGGTCATCACTGGTTGTAACCTGTGGTACAGGGGATGAGCGCACCGGCCTGAGTATGCCTGTCACCTGCTGGTTTACGGACACGTTCGGTCTGCGTACCATTGAGCCATGAGCACATCGACGCAGCACGGAGGGTACAGAATGACCAAGTCGAAAGAGAAAGGCCGCCGGTCCCGGGGCTGGGTCGCCCTGGCGGCGGTCGTCGTGATCGCGGCCGCGCTGAGCGGCCGGCCCGACAGCGGGGAAGGGCAGAAGGCGCCGTCTTCCGCGGTGCAGGCGGGGGCGGGGCAGGACGGAACACGGACGGGGACGGAGGCGCCGGATACGACGGATGCGACGGTTGGGGCGGAGCCGGCGTCGGGCGCGCCGCATGCGGACGCGGGGCAGGGAGCACCGAGTTCGGACGGGACGGCCGGCGCAGCCGCGGGCCGTGAGGAGGGCGCGTCGGCGGGCGAGGCGCAGAGCCCGGCGCCGACCCCCGCGCAGACTCTGCAGGCTACGGTGCAGCGGGTGGTGGACGGCGACACGGTGGACGTCCTGGTGGACGGACGGGAGGAGCGGGTGCGGCTGATCGGCGTGGACACGCCGGAGGTCTACGGGAAGGCCGAGGCCTACGGCGCGGAGGCCTCCGCCTTCACCAAGCAGCGGCTGACCGGCCAGGAGGTGCGGCTGGAGCTGGACGTGGAGGAGCGGGACCGGTACGGCCGGCTGCTGGCCTACGTCTGGATCGGTGACGAGATGTTCAACGAGACGCTGGTCCGGGAAGGCTACGCCCAGGTGATGACGGTTCCTCCCAACGTGAAGTATGCGGACCGGTTCGTCGCCCTCCAGCGGGAGGCGCGGGAGCACGGCCGCGGGCTCTGGGGGTTGGAAGAGGCGTCCGGCTCCGGGGCCGGCGTCGCAGCCTCCGGCGGAACGGCCTCCGGGGGCGCTGCGGGCGGCTCCGTCCTGCCGGTGAACGGCGACTGCGGCGGGCTGATCAAGGGCAACGTCTCCTCCAGCGGGGAGCTGATCTACCACGTGCCCGGCGGGCAGTTCTACGACCGGACCCGCGCGGAGGCCTGTTTCGCCACGCCGGAAGAAGCGGAGGCCGCCGGCTACAGGAGGTCCAGGCGGTAGGCCAAGGAACGCCGGCCCGCTGGCACCAACGTGCCATTTCGGGGCAACAATCCGTCGGGCCGTTGCAGGCGGCGAACCGTACGGTTTGAATGGAAATGGAAGCTCATCCCCCTGCAGAGGGCTGAGGAGGAGACGATCGTGCAGAACGTATCGGTTGCGGTCATTCCCGGTGAC
Source organism: Symbiobacterium thermophilum IAM 14863 (assembly GCF_000009905.1). Lineage (GTDB taxonomy): Bacteria > Bacillota > Sulfobacillia > Symbiobacteriales > Symbiobacteriaceae > Symbiobacterium > Symbiobacterium thermophilum. The sequence goes on along the minus strand of NC_006177.1, from coordinate 2,533,258 downwards.
GGAATCGGCAACGAAACGGTACGGGCGGGGCGCCGGGTGCTGGACGCGGCGGCGGAACTGGACGGCGGCATCAAGTTCGAGTACACCGAGTTCGAGTGGGGCTGCGCCTACTACCTGCGGCACGGCGAGATGGCCCCGAAGGGCTTCCTGAACACCCTGGCCAACTTCGACACCATCCTGCTCGGCGCGGTGGGCTACCCGGGCGTTCCGGACCACGTCTCCCTGTGGGGGCTACTGCTCCCCATCCGGCGCGGCTTCGAGCAGTACGTGAACCTGCGGCCGGTGCGGATCCTGCGCGGCGTGGTCAGCCCGCTCCGGGGCCGCAACCCCGGCGACGTCAACTTCGTCTGCATCCGGGAGAACACCGAGGGCGAGTACTCCAACATGGGTGGCCGGCTGCACGCCGGGCTCCCCCATGAGGTGGTCGTGCAGAACACCGTCTTCACCCGGGTGGGCACGGAGCGGATCATCCGCTACGCCTACCAGCTGGCCGCCAACGCCCCCCGGAAGCGGCTGTGCGGCGCCACCAAGTCCAATGGCATCAACTACACGATGCCCTACTGGGATGAGATCTTCAACGAGATCGGCGAGCGGGAGTTCCCCGAGGTCAACCGCTGGCTGTGCCACATCGACGCCCTCGCGGCCAACTTCGTGCTGAAGCCGGACGAGTTCGATGTGGTGGTGGCCTCCAACCTCTTCGGCGACATCCTGACGGACCTCGGCGGGGCGATTATGGGGTCGATCGGCATGGCGGCCTCGGCCAACATCAACCCCGAGCGCAGGTACCCGTCCATGTTCGAGCCGGTGCACGGCTCCGCCCCGGACATCGCCGGCAGGGGCATCGCCAACCCCGTCGGGCAGATCTGGTCGGTGAGCCTGATGCTGGAGCACCTCGGCCGGGCTGACCTGGGTAAGGCGGTGCTGGACGCGGTGGAGGACGTGCTCGAGGAGGGCCGGGTGCGCACGCCGGACCTGGGCGGCCGCAACACCACCGACGAGATGACCGACGCGGTCATCGCCCGGCTCGCCCAGCGCCTCCGCTAGGGCAGAGCCGCCAACCGGCGGCAGTGCAGACACCAGGCCGCGGCATGCGGCGTTGAGCGGGCCTGCGCCCCTGATGGGCGCAGGCCCGCACGCGCCTGTGGGACACGCCGGCCGCCGGTGCGCTGGGCCTCGCCGGCCACCACGGCTTTGCAAGAAAGGGACCTGTCGATCATCCGGAGGAGGTCGTTCATACCAAAGGATGAATCGCCTATTGACAGGTTGAAGGATTGGCGGATACGATGTGAAAGGATGGTGTGGGTAAACCTTTTCCCATCGCAGTCGGTCGATCGGAGGGGAGTGACCCGTGAAGAAGCGGAGCGTCTCCATCAAGGAGATCTCGGAACTGGCCGGCGTCTCGGTGGCGACGGTTTCAAGGGTCATCAACCGGAACGGCCGGTACTCCAAAGAGACGGAGCAGCGAGTCCTGCAGATCATAGAGGAATACGGGTATCAGCCCGATCTGGTGGCGCGGGGGCTGCGCACCCGGAAACTCCAGGTCGTCGGGGTGATCGTGCCCGACATCACCAACGAGTTCTTCGCCCGGGTCACCCAGGAACTGCAGAACAACCTGTTTGCGCTCGGCTACTCGACCATCATCTGCAACACCAATGAGGAGTACGAGAAGGAAAAGCGTTACCTCGCCATGCTCCGGGCCCAGAAGGTCAGCGGGCTGATCTACATCTCCGGTCTCCGCACCGAAGGGCAGCCGTCGCTCCTGGTGCCGACGGTGTACATCGACCGCAAGCCGCCCCGGACCAGCGAAACCGCCGAGCTCGTGTTCATCGAGAGCGCCAACGAGGAGGGCGGGTACCTGGCCACCCGGTCCCTGCTGGACAGCGGATGCCGGCGTGTCGGTCTCATCACGTACCGCCCGGACATCTCCTCTCACGGTGACCGCCTGCGCGGGTACCGGAAGGCCCTGGAAGAACGGGGGCTGCCTTTCGACCAGGACCTGGTGGTGCAGGTCTCCCGGGTGAGCATGTCCAGCGGCTTCGAGGCGGCCTTGCAGCTGATGCGCGCTCACCCCGAGATCGATGGCTTCTTCTGCACGGCCGATCTGCTGGCCTACGGCGTGCTGAGCTGCCTGTCCGGTCCGGCCGGGATGGCAGCGGGCAGACGCATCCGGTTGGTGGGGTTTGACGATCTTTCGTTCTCGGGCACCGAGGCCTTCTCCCTTTCCAGCGTCCGGCAGTCGGTGGAGGAGTTCGGCAGGCTGGGCGCCTACGCCGTGGTGCAGATGATCGAAGGAAAGCCACTGGAGCGCAAGCACTATCGGCTTCCCGTGGAACTGGTCCTCCGCAATACGACCCGGTGACCTTTCTTTTTGCGTGAGTAAACGTTTACCATCGAAGAGTAAACGTTTACGCTTCTGCCTGATTCAGAGCCCGTGCCTCGGCAAGGGTTTTGAATACACACAGATGGAGGAGGAAACCACCGTGACCAAAGTGTCCAGGATCGCTGCCTCCGTGTTGCTGACCGCTGCGCTGGCTGTCACCGTATCCGGCTGTGGAAGCTCCCAGACGCAGACTCCCGGCTCGTCGACCCCCGGCCAGCAGACCGAAACGAAGGCCGAGTACGCCGTCGTTCTCAAGGTGCTCTCCAGCCCGTTCTGGCAGAGCATGCGCGACGGCATCCTCGAGGAAGCCGAGAAGCAGGGCATCAAGGTCGATATCTACGCCGCCAACTCGGAGGATGACGTGGAAGGGCAGGTCACCCTGCTCGAGAACGCCATCAACAAGGGCTACAAGGCGATCGGCGTGGCGCCCATCTCTGCGGACAACCTGGTGCCGGCCGTGGCCGAGGCTTCGAAGAAGGGCATCTACGTCATCAACATCGATGAGAAGCTCAATCTGGAGAGCCTGAAGGGGCTCGGCGGCGCCGTCCAGGCCTTCGTGTCCACCGATAACAAGGCCGTCGGGCGGACGGGCGCGCAGTACATCATCGACCGGATCGGCGGTTCCGGCCAGGTGGCCATCATCGAGGGCAAGGCCGGCGCGGCCTCGGGCGAGGATCGCAAGGCCGGCGCCACCGAAGCCTTCCTGAAGGCGGGGGTCGAACTGGTCGAGAGCCAGCCGGCGGACTGGGACCGCACCAAGGCCTATGACCTGGCCACCAACTACATCGCCAAGTATCCCGACCTGAAGGGCATTTACGCCTGCAACGACACCATGGCCATGGGCGCCCTGGAGGCGGTGAAGAACGCCGGCAAGGACATCGTGGTGGTCGGCACCGACGGCAACGAGGACGCGGTGGCTTCGGTGAAGGCCGGCGAGCTCGCTGCGACCGTGGCCCAGGATCCCGCGCAGATCGGCCGCCGAGGCGTGCAGCTCATGATCGAGGCCGTCAAGGCGGGCAAGGCGATTGACCCCAACGCGGCGCCTGCGATGGAATCGGTCGACGCGATCCTGATCACCAAGGACGCCAACTAGGGTGGCTGACCCGGGTCGGCACCCGGCGGCGCTGCCGCCGGGTGCCGATCACGATGCGGGAGGGAAGGGGTGCGCCATGGAACCGCTCGTTCGGATGGATCACATCACCAAGACGTTTCCGGGGGTCAGGGCCCTCAGCGACATCACCTTCGACATCCGTCCCGGCGAGGTGCACGTGCTGCTGGGGGAAAACGGCGCCGGCAAGTCGACGCTCATGAAGATCCTGAGCGGCGCTTACGAACCCACCAGCGGGACCATCACCGTCGATGGCCGCGCGTACCCGCGGCTCACCCCGGCGCTCTCGGCCAAGCTGGGCATCAGCATCATCTATCAGGAACTGAGCGTGATCAACGAGCTCAGCATCGAGGAGAACATCTTCGTCGGCCGCCTGCCGGTGCGGAAGGTGATGGGCGTCCCGGTCGTCGACTACGCGTTCATGCGGCAGCGGACCCAGGAGCTGCTGGACATCCTGGACCTGCGCCGGTCGCCGGAGACGCTCGTCGGGGATCTGAGCATCTCGGAGAAGCAGATGGTGGAGATCGCCAAGGCTGTGGCGTTCAACGCCAGGGTCATCATCATGGACGAGCCGACCTCGTCGCTGACCGACGCCGAGGTGGAGAAGCTCTTTGCGATCATCCGCCGGCTGAAGGGCGAGGGAAAGGGCATCGTCTACATCTCCCACAAGCTGAAGGAGATCCTCGCCATCGGCGACCGGATCACCGTCCTGAAGGACGGGACCTACGTGGGGACGCGGGACGTGCAGGACGTCACCATGGACGGCCTGGTGACGATGATGGTGGGCCGGGAGCTGAAGGACAAGTACCAGGCCAACACCGACGTCCACCGGACCGGAAAGGTCATCTTCGAGGTCCGGAACCTGACCCGCCGGGACGGGCGCGTGCAGGACGTCTCCTTCGCCCTCCGGGAGGGCGAGGTGCTGGGATTCGCAGGGCTGGTCGGCGCCGGACGGAGTGAGACCATGTGCGCCATCTACGGCACCGACCCCATCCGCTCGGGCGAGATCTGGCTGCACGGCGAACGAATGGAGATCCGCTCGCCCTACGACGCCTTGAAGAAAGGCATCGGTCTGGTCACCGAAAACCGCCGCGAGACGGGCTTCTTCCCGAATTTCAGCATCCGGCGGAACGTGGCCATCGCCCGGCAGCTGAAGCTCGCCCGCTGGGGCGGCCTGTGGGGGCTCGTGAACGAGCGGGACGAGCAGAAGACGGCCGAGAAGGCGCGGGCCGACATGCAGATCAAGTGCGCCTCGCTGGAGCAGAACATCACCGAGCTCTCGGGCGGCAACCAGCAGAAGGTGATCCTCGGCAAGTGGCTGGCGGCGGGCGTGAAAGTCTTGATCTTCGACGAGCCCACCCGGGGCATTGACGTGGGCACCAAGGCGGAGATCTACAAGCTGATGCGGTCGCTGGCCGAAAGCGGCATCGGGGTCATCGTCGTCTCGTCGGAGCTGCCGGAACTCTTGTCGGTGTGCGACCGCATTATCGTCATGAGCGAGGGCCGGATCAGCGCGGAGTTCACGGCCGCGGAAGCGACCGAGGAAAAGATTGTGAAGGCGGCCACCGTCGGCGCCGGAGCGAGTGGAGGGAACTGAATTGGCCAAGGACATCGCGGTGAAGAAGCGTCTTTCGTTCAGCGATGTATGGGACAAGTACAGCACTGTCCTGATTCTCATCCTCATGATCCTCGTGTTTGGCGCTCTGGAGCCCGTGGCCTTCCTCGGGGGCAGCAATCTGATCAAGATCGTGGAGCAGAGCGCGATCACCATCCTCCTGGCCTGCGGCGAGTTCTTCGCCATCCTGCTGGCCGGCATCGACCTGTCGGTCAGCTCGACCATGGCCCTGACCGGCGTGGTGACCGCCAAGCTGCTGGTTGCGGGCGTGCACCCCTTCCTGGCCGTGGTCCTGGGCGCCATCCTGCTGGGCGGGCTGATCGGCGCCCTCAACGGCGGGCTGATCAACGCCACCGGCCTTCCCCCCTTCATCATCACCCTCGGCACCCAGGCCATCCTGCGGGGGCTCACGCTGACCGTCTCCTCCGCCAGAGCCGTATCGGGGGTTCCGGTCACGTTCACCAAGGCGATGGGCGGCAAGCTGTTCGGCGTGGTGCCGACCCCGATCCTCATCGCACTGATCACCGCCCTGGTGCTGACATTCTTCACGAAAAAGACCCAGGCCGGGCGCAACCTGTACGCCATCGGCGGCAACGCTCAGTCGGCCTGGTTTGCCGGCATCAATGTGAAGCGGCACACCCTGCTGGCCTTCACCATCGCCGGCATCTGCGCCGGCCTCGCGGGGATGGTCAACATCGCCCGTCTCGGGGCGGCCGAGCCCAACGCCGGCACGGGCTATGAGACCTTCGCCATCGCGGCTGCCATCATCGGCGGGACCAGCTTCTTCGGCGGCGTCGGCGTCGTGCCGAAGGTGGTGGTCGGCGGTCTGATCATCGGCGTCATCAACAACGGCCTGAACATGGTGGGCGTCTCCTCCTACTACCAGCAGATCGCCATGGGCGCCCTGATCATCGTCGCCGTCACCCTGGACCGCTTCTTCGGCGCGAGCCGCAAGCGTGGATAAGCGTGCGGCCGGCCCGCACGACGAGGAGGTCATCGACTTGTACGACGACGTCGTCCTGGGCATCGACCTGGGTGGCACTCACCTGCGGTTGGGGCTCGTGGACCGGAACTACCAAGTATCGCAGTTCGAGATTCGGAAGACGAGGGAGATTCTCCAGGGCGACCGTCCCGTGCAGCGGCTGATCGACACCGTGTCCGCATACATCGCCGCTCACCTTGGCGACCGGCTGCCGGCCGCCGTCGCCGTCGGCTTCCCCTCCACGGTGGACCGGACCAGGCGGGTCGTGATGTCCACCCCCAACATTCCGGGGTTGAATGACCTGCCGGTCGCCGACCTGATGGAGCAGGCGCTAGGCGTGCCCGTGTTCGTCAACCGGGACGTGAACTTCCTGATGCTGCACGACCTCCTGGCGCACGACCTCGAAGGGCTGCCCATCGTGCTCGGTTTTTATGTGGGGACCGGTTTCGGGAACGCCGTCTTCCTGGACGGCAGGCTGCTCACGGGCAGGCACGGCATGGCCGCTGAACTGGGCCACGTGCCGCTGTTCCGGCTGCAGGACCGCTGTGGATGCGGAAACCCGGGGTGCGCCGAGATCATCGCGTCGGGCCTGCGGCTGGAACGGATCCAACAGGAGCAGTTCCCGGACGTTCCGCTGGAGGAGCTGTTCATCCGGCATGCGTCCCATCCGGCGCTGCGGCAGTTCGTCGAGGACCTCTCGCTGCCCATCGCCACGGAGATCAACATCTTCGATCCGGACTGCATCATCCTGGGCGGCGGAATCCTGCACATGGAAGGGTTTCCCCGGGCCGAGTTGGAAGCCGCCATCTACCGGCACGCGCGCAAACCCTACCCGGGACTCGACTTCCGCATCATCTACGCGGCGCCCAACCAGGAGAGCGGCGTGATCGGTGCGGGGATCTACGCCTACAAGCGACTTCAGAACCCGAGTTACCTCTGAGAAAGGAGACAACTGCCTTGTCGGTGTTGCTGTGCCCGTCGATGATGTGCGCCCATTTCGGCAACCTCGCCCATGAGGTGGCCGAACTGGAGGCCGCCGGGATCGACATGTTTCACCTGGATGTGATGGATGGTCGGTTCGTGCCGAACTTTGGCATGGGGCTGCAGGACATCGAGTTCATTGCCGCCCACGCCACCAAGCCGGCGGACGTCCACCTGATGATCGAGGACCCGGGGAACTACGTGGAGAAGTTCGCGAAACTGGGCATCAAGGTCATCTACACCCATCCGGAGGCGGACTACCATCCGGCGCGGACCTTGCTGAAGATCGCCGACGCCGGCGCCGCCCCGGGGATCGCGATCAACCCCGGGACGCCGGTGGAGGCCATCGAGCCGCTGCTCCATCTGGCCCAGTACGTCCTGGTCATGACCGTGAATCCCGGGTTCGCCGGGCAGCCATACCTGTCGTTCGTTGACGAGAAGGTCGACCGCCTGGCGGAGTTGAAGGAGCGCTACGGTTACCGCATCGTGATCGACGGTGCGTGCACGGCAGCCGTGGTCGAGCGTCTGGCCCCGCGCGGCGTGGACGGGTTCGTGCTCGGGACCAAGGGACTCTTCGGCAGGGGCAAGCCCTACGGCGAGGTGATCGCGGAACTGCGCAGCCGGAGCGGCGACTGCCGGCGTTGACGCTGGACGAGCCAAGACGGAGGAGCGGGAAGCGGATGAGGATTGCCATCGGCAATGATCACGTGGGTACGGAGATGAAGCGGGCCATCGCGGCCCACCTGGAAAGCCTGGGCCACGAGGTGGTCAACTTCGGCACGGACAGCACCGAACGGACGGACTATCCGATCTACGGGGAAAGGGTGGCCCGCGCGGTGGCCGCAGGGGAGGTCGACTGCGGGATTCTCATCTGCGGCACCGGGGTGGGCATCTCGCTGGCTGCGAATAAGGTCAGGGGCATCCGGGCCGTGGTGTGCAGCGAGCCGTACACGGCCCGCCTGTCGAAGCAGCACAACAACACCAACATCCTGGCCTTCGGCGCCCGGGTGGTGGGCGTGGACCTGGCCAAGATGATTGTCGACGAGTGGCTGAACGCCTCGTTCGAAGGGGGCCGCCACCAGCGCCGGGTCGACATGATCGCCGACATCGAGCGCCGGGAGGAGTGCGGGCCGGAGGGGTGCTGAACGCCGCACCCCCGGCACGGAAACGCAGCAAGACCCAGCCTGTTCGTGACCGAACGGGCTGGGTCTTGCGCTTTCGGCGTACCCCGAAAGTGCAGCGGGGCGTGGGCAGAAGAGGCCTATTGGGCTTCTTGTGCGGCGGGGACCCATGGGGTACGCTAATGGTGAATCTATGACTGGATATGCATATCTGGTCAAACTCCTGAAACGGGGGTCGGCAGGGGATGGTGCTCAGGGGGAGAGGCGAGCGCAACGAAGGCCGGGTGGGGAGTGCGGGAAGGGCAGGTGATGCGCGCACCGCAGGCGACGTGGCAGGCGGAGGAGCTGCCGGCCGGATCGAAAGACGGGGCCGGCAGTCCCGGCGGACGGAGCGGGCCCTGCGCATCCTCGACGCGGCCGCGTCGCTGGTGGAGCGGTACGGTTACAGCAAGACCACCATGGACGATGTGGCGCGGGAGGCCGGGGTGGCCAAGGGGACGCTCTACCTGCACTGGAACACGCGCGAGGAGCTGTTCGGCGCGGTTCTGCGCCGGGAGCAGATCCTGCTCACGCGCAGCTTCCTCGACCGCATGCGGGCCCAGAAGCAGCCGCTCACGGTGCACGCCCTCTTCAAGCAGGCGGCGCTGGGGCTGCTCGAGCGCCCGCTGGTGCGGGCGGTCTTCACCCGCGACGTGGAGGTGGTCGGCAACCTGCTCCGGCGCGAGCAGCGCGATCACCCCGAGCAGAAGGAGCTGTTCCACCTGCTGTTGGACTTCCTCGGCCGGTCCAACCTGATGCGGCGCGACCTCACACCCCAGGCCCAGGCGTTCCTGGTGAGCGCGATCTTTCTCGGGTTCTTCCTCATGGTCTCCTGGGTACCCGACCAGGCGGAGATGAGCGACGAGCAGGTCGCCGGCCTCATGGCGGACACCGTGGTGGCGGCGCTGCACCTGGACGGACAGGCGACGCCCCGGGAGGAGGCGGAAGCGGCGGAGGACGTGCTGAGGCACCTGGAGGAGCTGGTTGCCCGGGAGGAGGCTGCGTTCCAGGCGGAGTTGGCGTGATCGGCCCCGCAGGGGGCAGTTGGCGCACCGCAGCATCCGAAGGAGGGAAGGTTGATGAATCTCGCTGAGACCTATCTGGGCCGCCAGGTGTTGGAATACCTGATCGGGATGGTCATGCGCAACCCGGAGGAGAACCTTCCGCGTCTGGTCGACTGGGTGGTCCACAACGCTCCCCTGGAGAGCCATCGCGAGATCGCCGCCAAGGTGAAGACCTACCTCGACGACGAGAGCAGCAACTGGCACCAGCTGGGCATGCGGATGCTCACCGAGACGCACCCCAACGTGCGCAAGCGCACGGCGGTCAACTTCTTCATCAACGCCAGCCTGGTCGGCATCCCCAAGCAGCGGGAGGCGGAGAAGCGGCTGGGCGTCAAGGTGCCGTGGGCCGTCCTGATGGATCCCACCGCCAAGTGCAACCTGCGCTGCATCGGCTGCTGGGCGGGCGACTACGAGCTGCGGCCCGAGCTCAGCCTCGAGACCATGGACCGCATCTGCCGGGAGGGCGGAGAGCTGGGCATTCATTTCTACGTCATCTCGGGCGGCGAGCCCATGGTCCGCCAGAATGACCTGCTGGAGCTGGCCAGGCGCCATCCGGACAAGATGTTCCACATCTACTCCAACGGCACGCTGATCACCCGGGAGTTCGCCCGGGAGGCGGCGGAGCGGGGCAACATGGTTTTCGCCCTCAGCCTGGAGGGGCTGGAGGCGTCCACCGATGCCCGGCGGGGCAAGGGCGTCTTCCAGAAGGTGATGGACGCCATGGACATCCTGCGGGAGGCGGGGGTCATCTACGGCTTCTCGGCCACCTACACCCGCAAGAACACCGAGGAGCTGGGCAGCGAGGCGTTCATCGACAGGATGGTGGAGAAGGGGGCCGCCTTCGGCTGGTTCTTCACCTACATCCCCATCGGTCGGGACGTGGACCTGGAGCTCATGGCGACCCCGGAGCAGCGGGCGTACATGTTCGACCGCATCACCGCGTTCCGCCGCACCAAGCCGATCTTCCTGGTGGACTTCTGGAACGACGGCGAGGCGGCCGTCGGCTGCATCGCCGGCGGGCGCAAGTACTTCCACATCAACTCCGCCGGCGACGTGGAGCCGTGCGCCTTCGCCCACTACGCCACCTGCAACATCCACGAGGTCTCGGTCGCGGAGGCCCTGCAGAACCCGCTGTTCAAGGCCTACCAGAAGCGGCAGCCCTTCTCCGGGAACCTGCGCCGACCGTGCCCGATCATCGACCATCCGTATGTGCTCCGCGACATGGTCAAGGAGTCGGGGGCGTACTACACGCAGAAGAGCGACAACGAGACGGTGGACGAGTTCGCCGAGAAGCTGGCGGGCTACGCGGCGGCCTGGGGCGAACTGGCCGACGAGATCTGGGAGAAGAGGCTGGCCGGCGCTCCCGCAGGCATGGACGGGGGCAACGACTGAGCCGGGAAGGTCAACCTGACGGGCGAGTGTGGGGCGCTGCACCTCTGATGCGGCGCCCCGCTGCGCGCCGCCGTCCGGAGCGCCGTGCGGAGCGCCGTCCGGCCTCGGGGGCCGGACGCCCGGCGGCGCGGCCCGCACAGGGCAGGAGAGGGATCGCCCGCCGTAGTAATGACAAGAGAGCGCACGGCGAGAGGAGGGGCGTGTATGAGGGGAGCGCGTCTTGTGGGTCTGCTCTGCCTCATGGCCCTGCTTCTGGCGGTGCCGGCGCCCCGGGCGCAGGTCGCGGGCGCCGCCGGCCAGGACCGCGCGGCGGTGCTGCAGGAGCTATTCGTCCTCAACCGCCGGCTGGAGGAGGCGCGCGCCGCCCTCGCCGACGTGGAGGCGCGCCTGCGCGCGGTCTCGTCCCAGGAGGAGGCGGCCCTCGCCGACCTGGCCCGCCTGCAGGAGGAGCTGGCCGCCCGCAGGGAGCAGTACGGCCGTCGGCTCCGGTACTATCGGGAGCAGGGCAACCGGGGCCCGTGGGTGCTGCTGCTTACCGCCGGGTCGCTGGCGGATTTCCTCTGGCGGCTGGACGCGCTGAAGCAGATCATGGACTACGACGCCCGCCTGGCCCGGGTGCTCATGGAGACGCAGGCGGCGGTGGCGGCCCAGGCGGAGCGGCTGGCGCAGGCCCGGGCCGAGGCCGACCGGCTGCGGGACGAGCAGCTCGCCCGGGTGGCGGAGCTGGAGGCGGCCATCGCAGACCGTGAGGCGATCCTGGCGGGCCTCGGCGACGAGCGTGCCGAGGTGGAGGAAGCCCTGGCGGCGGTGGAGGCCGACTGGCAGCAGAGCGCCATGCCTGTCCTGGACGCCCTCGGGCAGGCTCTGCAGCAGTTGGGCACCGCGGGTCTCCAGCCCGACGACCTCCGCTTCTCCCTGTTCCCGCCGAGCGCGGTGGCCACCATCACCGAGGAGCAGCTCAACGCCTACATCGGCGGCTACGACGCGCTCGCCGGCCTGCGTGTGGACCTGGTGGGGGAGGAGGAGGCCTTCGTGCTCTCCGGGACGTTCGCGGACGTACCGGTGGAGATCAGCGGCGGCTTCCTGGTGCTGCCCGACGGCAGGCTGCGGTTCGAGCCCTCGTTGATGCAGGTGCGCGAGTTCCGGGTGCCTGAAGGCGTCATCGCCGAGATCGTGTCCCAGGGTCTGCTGGACATCGACGTGAGCTCCCTGGTGGCGCCGCTTACGCTCACCGGGGTCGAGCTGACCGACGGGCGGATGACCGTCCGGGCCGGCCTGAGATGAGCGGTCGGCGGACCCCTGACGCTTAGAATTATGGAAGAGCCGGGTCTCCCTCAGCGGAGCCCGGTTCTTTTGTGTCGGCCCGGCCGAGCCTGCCGATGCCCGGTCGCGCAGGTCTGCCCGCGCTCCCCGCGCATAGTCCGTAGACCCCCGGTATGCATCCGGTTTCTATCCTAGGTCCTGCAGAGGAGTACTCCTCAGTTTTGAGCAGAAATCGTTGTCCCGACGGCGATACCGGCCTTTCCGCACTGTGCGGCACAATGGGGACAAAGCTCGTGAGGGCCGTCACCGTGCTGGCGGTCCCCCGCGGAAGGAGGGAGTTGGCCGTGGATTTGCCGGACCTGGCGTGGTACTGCGAGGTTCGGGCCGAGGTGTACGGGCTTCTGGCCAGGTTGTTTCGCGATCCGCCCGACGAGCGGCTGCTGGCGGTGATCCGTCACCCCGATTTCGTCCGGGAATGGCCGGTGGGTCGGGGACAGCCGGATGTCGACCGTGGCCTGGAGCGGCTGGCCGCCGCTTTGCCGGCCGTGGACCCGGACGCGCTCCGACACGAGTTCTGGCACCTTTTCGGAACCCTGGGCCCGGCCGCCGCGCCACCGTGGCAGTCCGTGTACCTGGACCGGGAGGGGGCCCTGATGGGCGAGGAGACCCTCCGGGTCAGGGCGCTCTACGCCAGGTTCGGACTGGAGGCGGAACTGGCGGTTGCCGTGACGGACGACCACATCGCCGTTCAGCTGGCGTTTGTCAGCGAGCTCTCCCGCCGGGCGGCGGAGCGGCTGAGGACGGGGGATGTCGCGGGCGCCCGGGATCTGCTGGCGGGGCAGCGCGAGTGCCTCGCGGAACACTTGCTCCGCTGGGCGGACCGTTTCGCGACGAAGGTGGAGGCCGCCGGGGGAACGGGCTTCTATGCCGGCCTGGCCCGGCTGACCCTGGGTCTGCTCCGGGTGGACTGCAAGTTCCTGGAAGAGGTAGCCGCGGAACCTGTTCGCACCTGACACCGAAGGAGGTAACAAGATGCTGCCGGAGATTTCCCGCAGGAGCTTCCTCAAGTGGTCGGCGGTGGTCGGTGCCGGCGCTGCCCTCGGCGGGGCGGCGGCGCTGGATACGGGCCTGAAACCGCTGGCGCGCACGGCGGAAGCGACCGGAACCCCCGTGCCGGACAAGATGGTGTGGCAGCAGTGTACCGTCAACTGTGGCGGCTACTCGTGCGCCCTGCGGCTGCACGTGAAGGACGACGTCATCGTCCGCGTCGACACGGACCAGCTGGACCGGTCCGGTTTCCCGGCGATGCGCGCCTGCCTGCGCGGCCGGGCCACCCGGAAGTTCGTGTACAACCCTGACCGGCTGAAGCAGCCCATGAAGCGGGTAGGCAAGCGGGGCGAGGGCAAGTTCGAACCCATCACCTGGGACGAGGCCTACACGCTGATCGCGGAGAACCTGGACCGGATCATCAAGACGTACGGCAATCAGGCCGTGTTCAACCACTACGCCTCCGGCACGGACGGCACGAGCCGCACCCCCATTCCGCGCCTGCTCAACATGCTCGGCGGTTACCTGGGCTACTACGGGACTTACTCCTCCGCTTGTTATACGTGGGCGGCGCCGTACACGTACGGCAGCGCGGGCTGCAACTCGGCCGATGACCTGGTCAACTCCCGTCTCATCGTGCTGTTTGCCAGCAACCCAGGTGAGACCCAGCCGGGCGGCGGCAACGAGTTCCACTGGCTGATGCAGGCCAAGCGGGCCGGCGTCAAGATCATCGTGGTCGATCCGCGCCTCTCCGACACGGCGAAGGCCCTGGCGGACGAGTGGATCCCCATCCGCCCGACCACGGACAACGCGCTGATCGACGCGATGGCCTACGTCATGATCACCGAGAATCTCCACGACCAGGCCTTCCTGGACAAGTACTGCGTGGGCTTCGATGACGCGCACCTGCCGGCAGGCGCCCCGCCCAAGTCCAGCTACAAGAGCTACGTGCTGGGTGAGGCCGACGGGGTGCCCAAGACCCCGGAGTGGGCGGAGGCGATCACCGGCGTGCCGCGGCAGACCATCGTCCGCCTGGCCCGGGAGATCGCCATCACAAAGCCCTGCGCGCTGCTCCAGCACTACGGCTGGCAGCGGAACGCCTACGGCGAGCAACCGGTGCGGGGCCTGCCCGTGCTGATGGCCATGACCGGGAACATCGGCCGGAGCGGAGGCGGCACCGGGCTGACCCCCTCCCGCAAGGGCGCGCCGAGCCCGAGCATCCCCACCGGTACCAATCCGGTGAAAGCGCAGATCCCGGTCTTCATGTGGACCGAGGCCATCGTGCGGGGCAAGGAACTAACGGCCAAGGACGGCGTGCTCGGGGCGGACAAGCTGGACGCGAACATCAAGTTCATCTGGAACTACGGCGGCAACACCCTGATCAACCAGCACTCCGACGCGGGCGCCACGCACCGCATCCTGCAGGATGAGTCCCTCTGCGAGTTTATCGTGGTCCACGACGTCATGATGACCCCGTCGGCCCGGTACGCCGACCTCCTGCTGCCCGACCGGACCAGCTACGAGCGGCTCCACCTGGGCCGGGGCAGCACCAACGTGATGGGCGACCGCTTCTACCTCGGCGTCCCGGCCATCACGCCGCTCTTCGATGCCAAGACCAATTACGAGGTCTGCGCCGGCGTCGCCGCGAAGCTGGGCATCTACGACCAGTTCACCGAGGGCAAGACCTGGGAGGACTGGTGCCGGGAGGCCATTGCGGCGCTGGGCGAGAAGAACCCGGGCTTCCCCACCTGGGAGAAGTTGCTGGAGGATCCGATCGTGCGCGGCACGCAGGAGAAGCCGGTGATCGCCTTCGCCAGCTTCATCGCGGATCCCGAGAGCAATCCGCTCAAGACGCCCTCGGGCAAGATCGAGATCTACTCCGAGCAGCTGGCCAGGCTGGGCGCGGAGCGGGGCAACGCGGATGAGCTCCCGCCCATCCCGAAGTATGTTCCCGCCTGGGAGGGTCCCAACGCCCCCGCCGAGCTGCGGGAGAAGTACCCCCTGCAGCTGGTCGGCCACCACACCAAGCGGCGGGTCCACTCCACCCACGACAACAACCCGTGGCTGGAGGAAGTGGAGCCGCAGATGCTCACCATCAACGAGATCGACGCGGCCGAGCGGGGCATCAGGGACGGCGACATGGTGCGGGTCTGGAACGACCGGGGCGAGGTCCACGTGCGGTGCCGGGTCTCCAAGGCCATCATGCCCGGCGTCGTCGACCTGCCGCAGGGTGCCTGGTACACGCCGAACGCGAACGGCATCGACACCCGCGGCTGCATCAACGTGCTGACCAAGTACCATCCGACCCCGGGCGCCAAGGGCAACCCCCAGCACACCAACCTGGTCCAGGTGGCCAAGCTCTGAGGAGGTGAGCAGGAATGCAATACGGGTTCTTCATCGATGCCAAGTACTGCGCCGGATGCAAGACCTGCCAGATCGCCTGTAAGGACCGGGCGAGCCTCGAGGTTGGCCAGCTGTTCCGCAAGGTGGTGAACTACGAGGACGGCGGCTGGGTGCAGCGCGGTGAAGGCTGGGTCCACAACGTCACCTCGTACTGGTTCTCCATCAGCTGCAACCACTGCGCCGATCCGGCCTGCGTGTACGTCTGCCCCACCGGGGCGATGTACAAGCGGTCCGACAACGGCCTCGTGCTCGTGAACCAGGACGACTGCGTGGGGTGCCAGAGCTGCGTCTGGGCCTGCCCGTACGACGCCCCCCAGTACAACCCTGAGGTGGGCAGGGTGCACAAGTGCGACGGCTGCATCGACCGGGTGGAGGCCGGGCAGCGGCCGGTCTGCGTGGACGCCTGCCCGTACCAGCTGATCGACTTCGGCGACATCGAGGAACTGCGGGCCAAGCACGGCGGCACGGCCTGGGTGCAGGGGCTGGCCGATCCGTCCCGTACCCGCCCGTCCCTCCTGGTCAACCCGCCGACCGGGGCCATCAGCTCGCCGATTGGAGGGAGCCGCAAGTGAACATGCACGACTGGTCGTTGATTCTCTACACGCTCTGCCTGCAGTCGTCCGTGGGCATCTACGTGGCGAGCCGGCTGGTGCTGTGGAATGCGGAATCGAAGGAGGCGCGGATGCGCTTCCTGTACCTGGCCCTGGGCCTGGGCATCGCGGGCGTGCTGGCCTCGCTGACGCACCTGGGGTACCCGCTCAACGCGCTGAAGACGATGGGGAACCTGGGCACGTCGTGGCTGAGCCGTGAGATCCTGCTGACGCTGCTGTTCGGCGTGACCGGCATCGCGAGCGTGGTGCTGGAGCGGCAGGAGGTGGGCAGCCGCGAGACGAGAAACGGCTGGGCGGTGCTGACGAGCCTGGCGGGCCTTGCGCTGATCTACGTCATGTCGATGATCTACCGCACCACGGCCTTCCCCGCCTGGACGCACGTGTCGACGACGCTGGTGTTCTACGCCACTGCGGGGCTGATCGGCACGTCGGCGGTGTTCGCCGGGCTGTGCTGCCGGACCGGTGGGGAGGAACCCCGGGGCCTGATGGGTCTGGTGGTGGGCGCCATGGCGATGCTGGCCCTGCAGGTGATGGCGCTGGCGCTGCACGGGGTGTACCTGGGCACGGCCGGTCCCGAGGCGCAGGCCACCGCCGCCCTGATCGCGGGGGAGTGGTCGGCGCTGTACTGGAGCCAGATCGTGTGCATCGCCGCCGGGACGGGGATCATGATGCCGCTGGTCTGGCGGCGGGTGGCCCAGAAGAAGCTGGCGAACATGCCGCAGTTCGCCGGCGCCCTGGTGGCGCTGGTGGCCCTGGGCGAGCTGGCCGGCCGGGTGGTGTTCTACGCCACGCGGGTCAAGATCGGGCTGTAGCGCCTCCGCCGCTGCGCTGAAAGCTCGCTGCCCCGGTCCGCCCATGGACGGGCGAACCGGGAACGCGGCCCCGGCTCCCCCCGACGGGGCGGGCTGGGGCCGCGTCGCGCCCGGACGGCCGGAGACGCGTCGGCCGGGGGCAGGCGGTGGTCGATGGGACTATGCCGGGGGCCCGGGGGATTCGGTCGGGGCAGGCCGTCCGGACCAGGGGGCATGGGTCCTTTGGACAAGTGAAACCGAGAACAAACTCGGGTAGAATGGGGATGTACACCAGCGACCGCGGACCCCTCGCTGGGGAAAGGAGAATCCGTATGAACCTGAAAGGCACCAGGACGCTGGAGAACCTGCTGAAGGCGTTTGCGGGGGAGAGCCAGGCCCAGGCCCGGTACATGATGTACGCCAAGGTCGCCCGGGACGAGGGGCTGGAGCAGATCGCCGCGATCTTCGAGGAGACAGCCCTGAACGAGGCGGAGCACGGGAAGCGGTTCTTCAGCCTGGCCGCAGCCGGGCTGGAGGGTGAGATGCCGGCCGACGTGGAGATCCAGGCCGCGTACCCGATCGCGATCGGCAACACCGTGGAGAACCTGAAGGCCGCCGCCGCCGGCGAGCACCACGAGTGGGCCGAGATGTACCCCGAGTTCGCGGACATCGCGGAGGCGGAGGGGTTCAAGGAGATCGCCACGGCGTTCCGGATGATCGCCAAGGCGGAGACCGCGCACGAGACCCGCTACCGCAAGCTGGTGGAGAACCTGGAGAAGGGCGTCGTCTTCCAGCGCGACGGCAAGTACTTCTGGAAGTGCCGCAACTGCGGGTACATCCACGAGGGCACGGCCGCGCCGAAGTTCTGCCCGGCATGCCAGTACCCGCAGGCGTACTTTGAGATCTTCGTGGAGAACTACTAAGTTTAAGGAAGGCGCGCGACGGCCCCTGTGCCCGGTCCCGGGCACAGGGGCCGCGCTTTTCGTCTGCTACCGGCTGTCCTCCCCGAGGCTGCGCGCCTCCGCCACGAACCGGGCCATGGCCTGAGACAGCCTGTCCAGCGTCTCCACCCACTCCCCCAGGTACTGTTCGCCGCTCTCGGTCAGCCGGTAGAGCCGGCGGGCGGGGCCGCTCTGGTCGGCCTCCCAGCGGGACGTCACGTGCCCGGCGGCCTCCAGGTGCTTCAGGGTCCGGTAGAGGGAGGCCCGCTCGATCTCGGACTCGGTCAGGGCGCACTCCCGGACGACGCCGGCCAGGTCGTAACCGTGGCTCTCTCCCTTCCGCTTCAGGGCGAACAGCACGACGGGCTCGACGAAGCGGTACATGTGGCCCATGCCCGAGCGGCGCTCCCGGCACCGGGGATGGTGGTGGTGTGCCCGGCGCATCGCCCGCTCACCGCCCTTCCCCTGCGTGACGGTGGCAGCAGCCCTGCCCATGGTCGTGCCCACGGCCCGGATCGGCGGTGACCAGGGTGCCGTCCAGGTACTGCCTGACCACCTCTTCAGGGTCGATGCCGGGCGCACCCAGGACGACGGTGATCCCTTCCCGGTCCAGGGCGTGCCGCATGCCCGGGCCCATGCCCCCGGCGATCACGACGGCCGCCCCGTTCTCCTTGATGAATGCCGCGAGGGCGCCGTGGTCGTGCGGGGGCGCCGGGAGGATCTGCGGGCCGGTGATCTGCCGGGTTCCGGGATCGACGTCGAAGAACGCGAAGGCCGGCGAGCGGCCGAAGTGCGGGTTCAGGCGGTCCTCCTGCACCGGTACGGCGATGCGCATGGTCACACCCCTCTCAAAGGTCCTTCCTGACTCCCCGGCCGGGCCGCGACGGGTCCCACCCGGGCCCTGCCCCGGCTGTCCGGCCCGTACGCCGGCGCAGAGCCGGGGGTGTCGTGACGGGGCGTACCCTGGTAGAGGAGTCAATCATCTAGGTGAATGTATCACCTACATTATGATTGCTCTCGTGCGTCACTGTCAAGGCGGAGGGAATGGCACCGACGGCGCGGGAACGGCCGGCGCCCCTGGCGGGGGGCCGGCCGCGGGGATGCACGGGCCCTGCGGTGCGGCTCAGAAGACGGCGCACCGTTCCCCGGCGTACGCGGCGGCGGCGGAGACAAACGCCCGGAACAGATTCAGCATGTGGGGGTTGCTGCGCACCAGCCGTTCCGGGTGGAACTGCACGCCGATCACGAAGGGGTAGCCGGGGCACTCGATCGCCTCGACGACGCCGTCCGCCGAGAACCCGGTGACCTGCACGCCGTCGCCTGGTCGCCTCACGGCCTGGACGTGGAAGCTGTTGACCATGGTCTCCGTGACACCCAGGGAAGCCGCCAGCAGAGAGCCGGGGAGTACGTGCAGCGGGTGCCATGGCTGGTCCGGCGGCGCGGTCTGGGCGTGCCGCTCGCTTTCGTTCTTCGGGAAGATCCGGGGCCAGAGCGACCCGCCCAGGATGTCGTTGAGCATCTGCATGCCGTGGCAGATGGCGAGCACGGGCATCCGTCGGGCCAGGGCGCCCCGAAGCCAGCGGCTGTCCGAGTCGTATCGCTCCGGGTTCTGCTCCCGGAGGCCGGGGAGCTGCTCGCGCTGGCGCAGCCGCCGGGGGAGGGGCGTCTCCGTGCCGGTGACCAGGAGGCCGTCCAACTGGTCCAACAGGTCGTCCTCATCGTCGAGGCACGTGGGCAGGATGACCGCGTGCCCCCCGGCAGCCCGGATGGCCCGCACGTTCTCCTGGGTCACGTACAGCAGGGGCCTGCCGCTGATCAGGGGCCGGTCGCACTCCCGGTCGAAGCTGGGCGTGATGCCGATGATGGGCTTGCGGGCCGGGCGGCGGTCCGCGGGACCCGCCGCACGGAGGCTCGCCGTCAAGGGTGCCACCTCCAAGGCAGAGGTCACCACTGGTTGTAACCGGTTGGTATCATGGAATGCCGCACCCGGCCCAAAGATGCATCCCCGGCGGCGGGTGCCCGCCCCGCGACAATCAGACCGGGTACGTCCGCATCTCCACTGCCGCTTCCGCCGGCGGGAAGATCGCCCGGGCCTCCGCCTCGGCCTCGGCCGCAGGGGTGGACGGCAGGAAGTGGGTCAGCAGGAGCCGGCCGACGCCGGCCCGGAGGGCCAGATCGGCGGCTTCGGCCGCGGTCAGGTGGCCCCGCCGGTTCTGCCCGTTGGCCGCGACGAAGGTGGACTCGGCGATGAGCAGGTCGGCCCCCCGGGCGAAGGGGGCGAGGTCGACGCCGGCGCCGGTGTCGGCGGTGTAGACCAGCGTGCGGCACCCGTCGGTGATGCGCATGGCCCAGCACGGTTCCGGATGGTCGGTCCGGGCGAAGGTCACCCGGAGCGGGCCGACGGCGAGCCCTTCATCCACCGGCAGGGGCAGAAGCCGCACCCACCTGGCGCCAAAGCTGGAGGGCTCCAGCCAGCGGCGGTCGGGGTTGTCGCCGCCGGGCGCGTAGATCGGCAGGGGCTCCCGCCCGGGGGCCTGGTCGGCCATCAGGTACTGGAGGCAGTGCAGGTCGGCGATGTGGTCGTGGTGCAGGTGCGAGACGAGCACGGCGGTCAGGTGGGCCGCGGGCACCTGCATCTGCAGCCGGGCGACGGTGCCGGGACCGCCGTCCAGCATGAGCGCGACGCCGCGGGCCTGCACCAGCAGGCCGGGGCATGCCCCGCCGACCGGGGCGTAGGGGGAGTACCGGCCCAGCACGGTGACCAGCATCGGCAATCCCTCCCGAATGGGGAACTGGAACGATGGAGTTGCCCTTACTGTAGCACAGACGCGGGGCGTGTGCCCCCTCGTTTGCCGGGCCGTGAGCGGCCTGTGCAGGGCCAGGCGGAGGAGGCTGCGTGCGGCTTTCCCGGCCCGGTGTCCGCAGCACGCTGCCGCTCTTGGGGGGTATGGGTGGACGAGGGCACCCCGGCGGGTATTGTTGCGGCTTCGGAGGGGCCAGTGGCGCGCAGAATCTGCACCTGCGTGTCAGCAGTAGGTGCAGATTTTGCGCGTTCGCCCCCGCGTGCACGCCGCGAGGTCCGGGTGACAAGCCGGATTCGGCGCGTGATGGCCCGGGTGAGGACGGCAGAGCGGCGCCCGAAGTACCCCTGGGGGGTATGGTCGGGGTCGGAGTGGCGCTGGTTGCGCGCAAAATCTGGGATGACCGCGGCGCTTGGGGTTCAGATAGTGCGCGGGGTCAGCCGCCTGGCCGGGACCCGGGCCCGGGTTCAGCTTCACTGGCCGCCATCATCGTCGTCCTCCAGCTCCCGGGGCAGGTTGTCGCCCCGCTCGCCGGAAGTCTGCAGCTTGTCCAGCCCGATCAGGTAGGCGAAGACGGACCCGTGGGCCTCGGCGACATGGTGGCGCATGTACCGCCCGGCATAGTACAGCCGGTCGCCGACCGGGTCGATGACGCCTTTCTCCACCTGGTGCCCGCAGCAGCGGAAGGTGTTAGGTTTGCGCGCTCTCCGTGTACCCCCGCTTGATCTCATCGAGGGAGGCATCGGTGACCTCGCTGGTCAATCGGGAGCGGCTTTCTGCCGCGCCCGCGCCCGGAGGGCCCGAACCCGGGTAGAGGCGTGGCCAGCGGGGCATCGGCGCCGCCGGGGGCGCCAGACATTCCCAAGTTCCATAATGAACTTGTATACATAGATGCATGACTAGAGGAAATAATGAGAATTCCGAGTAAATATTCTTTCCGGTTGCGGCTTCGCAACCGGAAAACCGGCAAAGGGGAGAGTGGATATGAGTCCCAAGGATGCGGAGCGGTATGAGCAACACTTCCGGGCGAACCTCGGCCTGGCGGTGAAGCTGTTGCTGGTCTGGTTCCTGGTCTCGATCGGGGCCGGCGCGGTGACGGAGTGGCTGGACCAGTTCCGCATTCTCACCGGCTTCCCCCTGGGGTATTACATGGGGGCCCAGGGGGCGCAGATCACCTTCGTGATCCTGATCTTCATCTACGCCTTTCGCATGCGGGCCATCGACCAGAAGTACGGCGTGGACGAGTAGGGGGTGAGCGCGCGTGTTCAGTCAAATTGACCGGCTCGGCCGGATCTGGGGCATGTACACCCTGGCCTTCGGGGTCTTCGTCGTCGTCCTCTGGCTGATGGAGTCCGCCGGCCTGATCGGAAGCCGCGCCATCGGCTGGACCTTCATGGTGCTCACGATCGGCATCTACGCCACCATCGGCATCCTGTCCCGCACCGGCAACCTGGACGAGTACTACGTGGCCGGGCGCACCGTCCCGGGCATCTTCAACGGCATGGCCACCGCGTCCGACTGGATGAGCGCCGCCTCCTACATCTCCCTGGCCGGCACGCTCTACGTGCTCGGGCAGGAGGGGCTCTCCTACACCGTCGGCTGGACCGGGGGCTACGTGCTGCTGGCCATGTTCCTGGCGCCGTACATCCGCAAGCTGGGCGCCTACACCATCCCCGACTTCGTCGGCGTGCGGTATCCGGGCGCCTTCCCGCGGGTGGTCGCGGTGATCGCCGCCATCATCGTGTCCGGTACGTACCTCATCGCGCAGGTGTCGGGCGTCGGCATCATCATGTCCCGGTTCCTGGGCATCGACTTCCGGGTCGCCTGCTTCGTCGGCCTGCTGGGCATCCTGGTCTGTTCCATGCTGGGCGGCATGAAGGCCGTCACCTGGACCCAGGTGGCCCAGTACATCATCCTGATCATCGCCTTCATCGTGCCGACCGTCTTCGTCTCGCAGAAGATCACGGGCATCCCGTTCCCGCAGCTGATGTACGGAAAGGCCCTCACCGACGTGGCCGCGACCGAGGCGGCCCTGGGCATCGCCAAGGACTACCTCACGCCGTTCAACGACTGGACCCGGGCGCAGTTCCTGGCGCTCATCACCTGCCTGATGTGCGGCACCGCTGGGCTGCCCCACGTGATCGTGCGCTTCTACACCACCCCCAACGTGCGGGAGACCCGCTTCTCGGTGGGCTGGGCGCTCTTCTTCATCGGTCTGATGTACATCACCATCCCGGCGTACGCGGCGTTCGCCCGCTGGGAGGTCCTGCATAACGTCGTCGGCCAGCCCATCGACGCGCTGCCCGGCTGGGTCGAGGCGTGGACGAAGACCGGTCTGCTCACCATTGACGACGCCAACGGCAACGGCCTGGTGGAGTACGCCGAGTTCGGGCTCAACTCCGACCTGGTGGTGCTGGCCATGCCGGAGATCGCCGGCCTGCCCTACGTGGTGGCGGGCCTGGTTGCGGCCGGCGGCCTGGCGGCGGCCCTCTCCACCGCCGACGGCCTGCTGATGGTGGTGGCCACCGCCATCTCCCACGACATCTACTTCAAGCTGATCAACCGCAGCGCCAGCGATCGGACCCGGCTGACCATCTCCCGGGTGATGCTGGTGACGGTGGCGGCGATCGCCGCCTACATCGCCAGCCTGCGGCTCAGCATCATCTCCGACATCGTCGCCTGGGCCTTCTCGCTGGCGGCCGCGTCCTTCTTCCCGATCCTGGTGCTGGGCATCTTCTGGAAGCGCATCAACACCGCCGGCGCCATCACCGGCATGATCGCCGGCCTGGTGACCACCCTGGGCTACATCATCTGGTCCTACAACACCGGCCAGTCCATCGGCGGCATCCTGCCCAACGCCGCGGGCATCTTCGGCATGCCGCTCAACTTCCTGCTCACCATCGCCATCTCGCTCGCAACCGCACCGCCCAGGCAGGAGATCCAGGCCCTGGTGGACCGGCTGCGCTTCCCAAAGCACCTGCACGACGCGGCGGCTCCGGCCACCGGCGACTAGCGGGGGTGCATGTCTATGGAAGCGCAGTTTGCCCAGCTGCTCCAGGGGAAGGGGCGCATCGCCCCTCCCCCGGAGCTGGCCCGGTCTGCCCACGTGACCGACTACGAGGCATATTACGAGGCCGTGATGGCGGATCCCGCGGCCTACTGGGGCCGGGTGGCCCGGGAGGAGGTGCACTGGTTCCGGCCCTTTGACCGGGTGGTGGAGGGGGACGGGCCGGATGCCCGCTGGTTCCTGGGCGGGCAGACCAACATCTGTTACAACGCCGTGGACCGGCACGCGGACGACGAGCGGCGCAATAAGGCGGCCCTGATCTGGCTGTCGGAGGACGGCCGGGAGCGGGTCTTCACCTACGCGATGCTCCGCCGCCAGGTAGCCCGGCTGGCGGGGGGCCTGCAGCAACTGGGGGTCGGCAAGGGCGACCGGGTGATCATCTACATGCCGCTGACCCCGGAGGGGATCATGGCGATGCTGGCCTGCGCCCGCATCGGGGCGATCCACAGCGTGGTCTATGCCGGGCTCGGGGCCGGGGCGCTGCGGCAGCGCATCGAGGACGCCGGCGCGAAGGTGGTGCTCTGCGCGGACGCGGGCTACCGCCGGGGGAGGCGGATCGACCTGAAGGCCATCGTCGATGAGGCGGTGGAGGGGAACCCGCAGGTGGAGCACGTGGTGGTCCACCGCCGGGCGACCCCGGCCCTGGAGCTGCAGGAGGGCGAGACCGACTTCGCCGAGCTGCTCACCCGGGGCTCGGCGGACACCCCCTGCGAGGTGATGGACAGCGAGGACTGGCTGTTCATCCTCTACACCTCGGGCTCCACCGGCAAGCCCAAGGGCGCCGCCTACACCCACGGCGGCTACATGGTGGGCACCACGCACCTGTGGCGCATCGCCTGCGACATCCGGGAGAACGACATCTACTGGTGCACGTCGGACATCGGCTGGATCGTGGGCCACTCGATCATGGTCTACGGCCCGCTGGTGAACGGCTCCACCATCCTGGTGCGGGAGGGGGCGCCGGACTACCCGCACCCGGGCATCGTCTGGGAGATCGTGGAGCGGTACCAGGTGAACAAGCTCTACACCGCGCCCACGGCGGTGCGCATGTTCATGCGGATGGGCGAGGAGCACCCCCGGCGCTATGACCTCTCCAGCCTGAAGCTGATGGTCTGCGCCGGCGAGCCGCTCAACCCCGAGGCCCAGCTCTGGGCCTACGAGCACATCATGCAGCGGCGGGGCCCGGTGCTGGACAACTGGTGGCAGACCGAGACGGCGGCGCCCACCATCGGCACGCTGCCCTGCATGGACGTGAAGCCGGGACGGGCGGGGAGGCCCTTCCCCGGCATCCGGGCGGAGGTGCTGGACTCCGACGGAAAGCCCGTGGCTCCCGGAAAGGGCGGGCTGCTCTGCCTGCGGGGGGCCTGGCCCCACATGTTCCGCACCATCTGGGGCGACCGGTCCCGGTACGAGGCGTACTGGCAGACGGTCCCCGGTGTGTACACCTCCGGCGACGTGGCCACCGTGGACGAGGAGGGGTACATCGCCGTCCTGGGCCGGGCGGATGACGTGCTGAATGTAGCCGGCCACCGGATCGGCACCGCCGACGTGGAGTCGGCCCTGGTGAGCCATCCGGCGGTGGGTGAGGCGGCCGTGATCGGCAAGCCTGATCCGGTGAAGGGGGAGGCGATCAAGGCGTTCGTCATCCTCCGCAGGGGGTACGAGCCCAGCGAGCAACTGGCCCAGGCCCTCATCGGCCACGTGCGCCACCAGCTGGGGGCGATTGCCGCGCCGGCGGAGATCGCCTTCGTTGCGTCGCTCCCCAAGACCCGATCGGGCAAGATCATGCGCCGGGTGCTGAAGGCGCAGGAGCTGGGGCTGGATCCGGGGGATCTGACGACGATCGAGGAGTAGCGCCGGTCCGCGCGGCCAGGCGGAACGGCGCTGTCGGCCACAAGATGGCCGGAGAGCACGCAGACGGACCGGTGCGTGGGGAAGCACCGGCCCGTCTGCGCGACCCCGCAGGGCTACGGGGTCTCCTCCTCCAGCTCGCTGGGCAGGTTGTACCCGCGGCTGCCGAAGGGCTGCAGCTCTCGCAGCCACTTCTGCTTCAGCTTCCTCAGCGCCGCATCCCGGTCGAAGGGGCCGGTCTCCGGCACCTCCAACGCCTCCAGCGGCTCGAAGACGAAAGCGTCCGGGCCGTACTCGTTCCAGGCCTGCTGCAGTTCCCGGCTCCGGTGCGAGCCCATCTCCAGCTGGAACCGCTGCCCGTTCAGGGTGCGGAAGTTGGGCGTCACCCCGATCCAGACCATCCCGTTCCGAGTGTTGCGCACCTGATAGACCCCGCCCTCGGTCTTGGCCTCTCGGGCGAGCCGCTTCAACTCCTTCCTGCGGTCCACCTGTTTCATCCCTTCTTCATCGACGTCGCCGCGCCAGTACTGGCTGCCGTCCGGCAGCCGCTTCAGGTAGCCGAACTCCACAAGGCACCGGCGGAGCAGCACATAGTCCTCGACGATCGGCTCCAGCACCGCGTTGACCTCCCGTTCGCTGTACGTGCGGCCGGGGGTGAAGCGCTGCGCCACCACGGCGGCGATCATGCGCTTGTGCTTCAGGGGGGCGGTGCTGAAGTGCTGCACGGGCCCCTCGGGGCCGTAGGGGAAGTACCGGGCCAGGATGGCGTCGTCGGCAGATCTCTGATCGGCGGGGGCCTTGCCAGAGCGGGACCGCTTCCCTCCGTGCGCGCCGGTCGCACCGCCTGTGGACTGGCGTTCGTGCAAGAGTTCCATGATGGCCAGGAAGATCCGGGCCTGCCGCTCCTTTTCCCGCAGGATGAAACGGTGGTTCCGGATCGTGGAGAGCGACCCGGCGCCCAAGAGCGCCTTGATTTCCTCGTCGCTCTTGCCCTCGTAGAAGAGGGTGAGCAGCCGGCGCTGCAGGTCGGACAGGCCGTGGGCCTGCTTGTCCAGCGCGACCAGATGGGCGAACACCGACCCGTGCGCCTCGGCGATGTGCTGCTGGATGTAGCGGCCGGCCTCCAACAGCCGGTCGCCCACCGGGTAGACCACGCCCTTCTCGACGCGCTCGCCGCAGCAGAGGCACGTGTATGCGTCGGTCGACTCCAGGTACCCGCGCTTCAGGTCAGCGAGGGTGGCAGCGTTCAGCAGGGCCTCCGGACTCACTAGACATGACCTCGTTTCGTCTAGAAATACATCGACAGCATATCGCATTGACCAGGAGTCGTCAAGGCCGGGCGCATCAGGAGGCGTCAGTCCGGGGCGAGCACCGGACCGGCGTGCGTCGCCGCAGAGGGGCTCCGCGGCGGCACCAGGGGCCCGGCGGGAGGGGGCAAACAGTCCGCGGAAAGCAGGAACGGCTGTTCGATAAGGCGAACAGATTGGAGAAGCATGCCGAGGGTTACACCGGACATCGGCGAAGGGAGGAAGGCTCGTGCGCGTTCGGGTCTCCAAGGCGGCCGCCCGCCGGTTCCTGCTGTATGCGCAGGGGTTGCTGGAGGTGCCCGGGGTCATTCAGCCCTGGGCGAAGGAGCTCAGGGGCCGGAGCGGCCTCCTGCGGGCGCTGGAGCGGCTGGAGGCGGTCCAGCTGGACCCCATCGCCGTGGTGGAGCGCAACCACCACCTGGTCCTGCGCAACCGGGTCGGCGGCTACCGGCCGGAACACCTGGACGGGCTGTTCGCCGCCGGGCAGGTGTTCGAATACCTGGCCAACGCCCGCTGCGTGCTGCCCATGCGGGACCTGCCGGACTTCTGGCCGATCATGCTGGCTGCGCGGCAGCTTCCCGCCCGGGCGGCGCTGGCCGACGTCATGACCGACGTGCTGCGCCGCCTGTACCGGGAGGGGCCGCTGCCGCCCCGCGCCTTGGGGAACGACGGGCCGCGGCTGCTGGGGCTGGGCTACAACCCGCCGGACAAGGCGTCCAAGGCGTCGGGCCGGGCGATCGACCTCCTGTGGCTGGGCGGCGAGGTCTTCGTGGCCCGCCGGGAGGGCAACGAGAAGTGGTACGACCTGGCCGAACGGGTGATTCCCCGCAACGTGGCAGCGGACCTGCCTGGCGACTTCTCGAACCTCCGGTCGCCGATGCTGCGGGCCCACGCCGGAGTTGGCGCGGAAGGCCAGGAAACCGGCCCCGAACGCGCCGGCGATTCCGCTCATGGCGCAGGCGCGCGCGGGGAGGGCGGCGGCGGGGAAGGCGAGCGCCGCGCACTCCCTGGCGACAGCCCCGTCCTCACCGGGGTCGACGTCTCCCGTCCCTGGTCCACTCCGGACGTGGGCGCGGGCGAGGCCGAATGGCAGCGGTTCCTGCTGGACAAGTACATGCGGGCCTACCGCCTGGTCGATCTGGGCGATTTCCGGTTCGGCTGGCAGAGCTACCCCTCGGCCCGGCGGCGGGCCCTGGCGGCGGAGAAGGTGGCGAAGGGCGAGTGGGTCGAGGTGGAGGTCGACGGCGTGCGGCGGCGCTACTTCGCCCTCGCGGAGGATCGGCCCTGCCTCGAGGTGGCCGGGGACTGGGAGCCGCGGCGGACCGTCCGCTTCCTGGCGCCGCTGGACAACCTGTTGTGGCGGCGCGAGCGGCTGCAGGACCTCTTCGACTTCGACTACACGTGGGAGGTCTACACCCCGGCCGCGAAGCGCCGGTTCGGCTACTACGCCATGCCGATTCTCTACGGCGACAGGCTGATTGGACGGCTGGACCCGAAGCTGGACCGGGAGAACGGGGTGCTGGTGGTGAACCGGCTGCAGCTGGAACTGGACGGGGTCGACCGCCGGGGGCTGGAGACTTCGCTGGAGAAGGCCCTGTACGCGTTCGCCCGCTGGCACGGTGCGGAGGACGTGCGCATTCTGCAGCGCGGGTAGTGACATCACGCTGTCACCCCCCTGCGCGACCCTGGGTGCGGAGGGAGGTCGATCGCATGACCCAGGCGCTTACGCTCTGCACCCAGCTGGACCGCACCTGCATCAGCCCGTCCGGCGGGGAAGTCTACCTGCTCGTCACCGTGAAGGCGCCGCGGATGCCGGCGCCGGAGGGCCGGCCGCCGCTCAACCTCGCGGCGGTGGTGGACCGCTCCGGTTCCATGGCCGGGGCTGCGCTCTACTTCACCAAACAGGCCCTGCGCTTCCTGGTCGACCAGATGGCCGAGGAGGACCGGCTGGCGATCGTCACCTACGACGACCAGGTCCACGTGCCGTTCCCCAGCCAGCCAGTCGTCCAGAAGGACGCCGTGAGGCTCCTGGTGGACGGCATCACCGCGGGCGGCACCACCAACCTGAGCGGCGGCCTGGCGACGGGTATGCAGCAGATCCGGCCGCACGCGGGGCCGGGGCGGGTCAGCCGCGTGCTGCTCATGACCGACGGGCTGGCCAACGTCGGCGTGACCGATCCCGACGTGCTGGCGGGATGGGCCAGGGCATGGCGGGAGAAGGGGCTCGCCGTCAGCACGATGGGGGTTGGCCCGCACTTCAGCGAGGACCTGCTGGTGGCCCTGGCGGAGGCGGGCGGCGGCAACTTCCACTACATCGCGAACCCCGACCAGATCCCCCGCATCTTTCAGGAGGAGCTGCACGGGCTGCTGCAGGTGGCCGTCCAGGGGCTGCACCTGATCATCGAGACGGAATCCGGCGTGGCGGTGAGCGGGGTGCTGGGGTATCGGTCGCAGGGAACCCCGCTCCGGGCGGCGCTTTCGCTCCCCGACCTGTACGCCGGCGAGGTGAAGCACGTCCTGGTGCGGCTGTCGGTGGCCGCGCCGCCGGCCGGCGGGAAGCTGGGGCGGGTGGCGCTCCACTACCTGCCCGCGGCTGCCGGGGGCCGGCCCGGCACGCTGGAGGCTGACGTGTCGCTGGAGGTCACGGACGACCCCGCGCGCCTCGGCGAGCCGCCGGACGAGACGGTGATGCGCCAGTTGCGGCTCAGCCAGGCCGGTGCGGCCTGGGACGAGGCGGTGGAACTGGCCGACGGCGGTGACCTGCAGGGGGCGGCTATGCGGCTCTTCGCGGCCGCAGAGGCCCTGGAGGCGGAGGCTGCCGGGGGCGACAGCCATGCGCTGGAGCAGGCCAGGGCCCTGCGGGCCCAGGCGGAGGCCATCGCCGCCGCCCCGTACGACACCGACGTGCGCAAGCGCATGCGCCAGGAAGGCTTGCGCCGGCGCCGGGGACGGTAGGGGGGCGCGCCACAGGGGCCCGCGTCTGCCGCAGGCCCCTGCGCGCAACGGTATCTGTCCGGGCTCGCCCGGACTACCAGCGCTTGCCCCACTTCCCCCAGGGGGACTTGCCCCACGGGAACTTGTTGAACTTCTGGAACGGGAACTTGCCGAAGGACGGGAAGCGCCGGCGACGGCGGCGCCGCCGCCAGGGGTTGCCCCGGCCCATGCCGTCCCAGTCGTCGTCCCACCAGTCGTCGTCCCGGCCCCAGCCGAAAGGCATCGTCATGATGGATCCCTCCACCACAGCGTATGCGTCGGTGGGGCCCGGGTTACATAACGCCCGGCAGGCGCAGATAGATCGGCGGCGTCATGGGACGGGACTCGCGCAGGTCACCGGGTGCAGCATTGCCTTAGGTTGGAGGGATGAGCCATGGCCACCGGATCCGCAAGAGCCGCAGAGCGCCGCTTCCAGCTCCTCACGGTCCTGATGGGAGGCGGCAGGCCCCGGGTGGATGAGCTGGCCCGGCGCTTCGGTGTGACGCGCCGGTCCGTCTTCCGGGACCTGGAGTTTCTGGAGCGCATGGGCGTGCCCATCGTGCGGGACGGCGGCCGCTACGCGGTCCTCGACACCTTCAAGGTCCGGCCGATCCAGTTCCAGCCGGAGGAGGTCCTGGCGCTCATGGCCGCGCTGGACTTCGGACAGCGGAAGCGTCCGGTGGGGGGGACGGCCGCCCGCAGCGCCTGGGAGAAGCTGCTGGCGGTGTTGCCGGCGGCGCAGCAGGAGCTGGCCACCGGCCTCGACCGGACGCTGGTGGTGGATCCCATCCAGGCCTACTCCCTCCCGCCGTCCCCGGACGTGGAGGCCGCCTGCCGCGCCGCGGTCGAGGGGCCGCACCCCCTCCGGATCCTGTACCAGTCCCTCCACGCCGATGCGCCCGTCGAGCGGGTCGTCCGTCCCTACGGGATGGCTTACCGGGGCACGGCGCTCTACCTCATCGGCTTTTGCGAACTGCGCCGGGAGGTCCGGATCTTCCGGGCGAATCGCATCCTGGAGGCGCAGGTGCTCAGCACCACCTTCGAGCGGCCCCCGGACTTCGACCTGGAGCGGTTCCTGAGCGACGTCTGGGGCATCGAGTTCGGGCCGCTGATGCACGTGCGGGTCCGGTTCGACCGGGAGGTGGCCAGGCTGGTGCGGGAGACGATCTGGCATCCTTCCCAGCGGCTGGAGGAGGAGGAAGGCGGGGCGGTGATTCTCCGCATGGAAGCACGGGGCACGGGCGAACTCGCCCGCTGGCTGGCCGGTTTCGGCGGCCGGGCGGAGGTGTTGGAGCCGCCGGAGCTGCGGCAGGCCGTACTCGAGCTGGGGCAGGGCATCGTGAGGCGCTACGGCGGGGCGTAAGCGATCCTCGGCGGCGCTGGTGCGGGGCGGGCCCTGCCAGGCGCAGGAACAGGACCGGGGCCAGGTTCGGCGGCACGATGCGCCGGACCTGGCCCTGCGCGTATCGGCACAACGCTCTGGGTTCATTGAAGATTCCATATAGAGAGAGTTGTCAAAGAGGAGGAGCAGGCCCCCGCGTCCAATTTCAATGAGTCAATCCCGGGCACCGGGCCCGGCACACACAGAGGGAGGGATTCGGCTCATGGGGGTTCGCACCAAGCGGTTCCGGTGGGCGGTCGGCCTGTTCCTCGCGGCGGCGTTGGTGCTTTCCGCGTGCGGCAGCTCCTCGCCCAGCGGCACTGACGGCGGCTCGCAGAGCGGGGGCCAGACCGACACGACGCCCAGCACGCAGGACGGCGGTTCGACGACGCCTGCGCCCCAGCAGCCCGCCGCCCAGGAGAAGGTGCTCGTCTGGGGCCGCGGCGGCGACTCGGTCTCGCTGGACCCGATTCAGGTGACCGACGGTGAGTCGCTCAAGGTGACGCACCAGATCTACGAGGGCCTGCTGGATTACGCGCCGGGCAGCACGGAGGTCGTTCCCGTGCTGGCCACCGAATGGGAGGCCAGCCCCGACGGCCTGGAGTGGACCTTCAAGCTCCGCCAGGGCGTCAAGTTCCACGACGGCACGGACTTCAACGCGGAGGCCGTGAAGATCAACTTCGACCGGTGGCGCAACACCTCCGACCCGCTGCACGTGGGTGGCGAGTTCCCGTACTACAGCTACATGTTCGGCGGCTTCGACGAGGCCTCGAACATCCAGGACGTGATCGTGGTCGATGACTACACGGTCAAGTTTGTCCTGAAGAACATACAGGCCTCGTTCCTGCAGGACATCGCCATGGTGCCCTTCGCGATTGCCAGCCCGAAGGCGCTGCAGGAGAACCCCGAGCGGCTCAATGATCATCCGGTGGGCACCGGTCCCTTCAGGTTCGTCTCCTGGACCAAGGGCGACCGCATCGTGCTGGAGGCCAACCCGGATTACTGGGGCGGCAAGCCGGCCATCGACCGGCTGATCTACCGGTCGATCCCGGACAACAACGCCCGCCTGGTCGCCCTGCAGGCCGGCGAGCTGGACGTGATGGACGGCGTGGAGCCCGCCTTCCTGCCCACGATCCAGGCCACGGGCCAGTTTGACATCATCGAGCGGCCGCCGATGAACATCGGTTACCTGGCCTTCAACACCCAGAAGCCGCCGTTTGACAACGTGTTGATCCGCCGGGCGATCAACCACGCCATCAACAAGGAGGAGCTGAACACCGCCTTCTACGGCGGCATGGGCATCCCGGCCGTCTCGCCGCTGCCCCCCTCGGTCTGGGGCCACAACCCGAACGTGCCCAAGTACGAGTACGATCCCGAGAAGGCGAAGGAGCTGCTGGCCCAGGCCGGCTACGGGCCGGACAACCCGCTGAAGACCGAGCTCTGGGCCATGCCGGTGCCGCGGCCGTACATGCCGCAGCCGGAGCGCATCGGCGTCGCCATCCAGAACTACCTGCGCGAGGTGGGCATCGAGGCGGAGATCGTGACCTACGAGTGGGGCACCTACCTCGAGAAGACCGGCATGGGCGAGCACACCATGGCCCTGCTGGGCTGGACGGGCGACAACGGCGACCCGGACAACTTCCTCTACGTGCTACTGGACAAGGACAACGCCGTCACGCCTGACGCCGGCAACATCGCCTTCTACGTCAACGACGAGGTGCACGACCTCCTTATCCGGGCCCGCCAGACCACCGACCAGGCGGAGCGCACCCGGCTGTACGAGGAGGCCCAGGTGAAGATCATGGAGGACGCGCCGTGGGTCCCGCTCATGCACACCCGCGTGCCCATCGCCGTCCGCAAGGGCATCACCGGGTACGTGCCCAACCCGACCGGCTCCGAGTCGCTGGCCAAGGTCTCCTTGCCGTAACGGGAATGTCGCAGCAGTCCGCAGGGGGGCGGCGTCTGCCGCCCCCCTCCGGGCACACAGGGAGGGATCGCTATCGTCCGCTATCTGGCCAAGCGGATCGGCCTGGCCATCCCCACCGCCCTGGGGGTGCTGGTGGTCATCTTCGTGCTCATGCGCGCCATCCCCGGCGACCCCGCCCGGCTGATGCTGGGCGAGCGGGCCTCGCCGGAGGCGGTCGCCGCCCTGCGTGAGCAGATGGGGCTCAACGATCCGCTCTACGTGCAGTTCTTCACCTTCCTGGGCGACGTGCTGCGGGGCGACCTGGGCGTGTCGCTGCAGAGCCGCCAGCCGGTGACGGCGGAGCTCATGGCCCGCTACCCCGCCACGGTGGAGCTGGCCATTTTCGCCATGCTGCTGGCCTCGGTCCTGGGCATCCTGGCCGGCGTGGTCTCCGCCGTGTGGCGCAATTCGCTGCTGGATTACGGCGTGATGGCCGCGGCCCTGGTGGGGGTCTCCATGCCGATCTTCTGGCTGGGCCTGGTCCTCATGATGTTGTTCTCCGTGCGGCTGCACTGGCTGCCCGCCGGGGGACGGCTCGACGCCCGGATGATCTGGGACGGCGCCACCCAGTTCGTGGTCCTGGAGAGCCTCGTGCGGGGGCACTGGACGGTCTTCGTCACCGGTCTGCGCCACCTGATCCTGCCGGGGATCGCCCTGGCCACCATCCCGCTGTCCATCATCGCCCGGATCACCCGCTCCTCCATGCTGGAGGTGCTGAACCTGGACTACATCCGCACCGCCAGGGCAAAGGGGTTGCCCAACTGGCGGGTGAACTTCCGGCACGCGCTGAAGAATGCCCTGCTGCCGGTGGTCACCATCATCGGCCTGCAGGTGGGGCTGCTCCTGGGCGGCGCCGTGCTGACGGAGACCATCTTCTCCTGGCCCGGCATCGGCCGCTACATCGTGATGGCCATCAGCGCCCGGGACTACCCGGTGGTGCAGGGAGGCATCCTGCTGATCACCCTGGCGATGATTCTGGTCAACCTGCTGGTCGACGTCATCTACACGCTGATCGACCCGCGCATCCGCTACCAGTAGGGAGGGGGCGACGAGATGGCCGTCATCGATCCGCGCACGCCAGCCGTAGGCGGCCCGCCGAGCCCGGCGCAGGGCGCGCCGCCTGTGGCTCCAGGCGTCATGATGCAGGGGGCCCAGGCGCATCCGGCCCAGGTGGGGCCGCTGGAAGG
The DNA here is from genome assembly GCF_000009905.1 of Symbiobacterium thermophilum IAM 14863. Lineage (GTDB taxonomy): Bacteria > Bacillota > Sulfobacillia > Symbiobacteriales > Symbiobacteriaceae > Symbiobacterium > Symbiobacterium thermophilum. The sequence continues at coordinate 2,498,987 of NC_006177.1, read as the reverse complement.
GGCGCAGCCACCGCCGGCTGCGGGCCACCCGGGACGGGGCGTGTTGCCGCCTCCGGGGGGCGATCCCGTCATGAGCGGGCGGTCGCCGGGGATCCTCCGCCGGCTGCTCCGCCACCGGGCGGCGGTGCTCGGCGGCACGATCGTGCTGCTCATCGTGCTCATGGCGCTGCTGGCCGACGTCATCGCCCCCTACGACCCGATCCGGGGCAGGCTCTCCGACATGCTCCAGCCGCCGTCCCGGGCGCACTGGATGGGCACCGACGAGCAGGGGCGGGACATCCTCAGCCGCATCATCCACGGCAGCCGCATCTCGCTCCAGGTGGGGCTGGTGGCGGTGGGCATCTCGCTGACGACGGGTACGATCATCGGCGCCGTGTCCGCCTACTTCGGCGGCTGGCTCGACCTGCTGATCATGCGGGTCATCGACATCCTGCTCGCCTTCCCTTCGATCCTGCTGGCCATCGCCATCACCGCGATCCTGGGGCCGAGCCTGACCAACGCGATGGTCGCCGTGGGCATCGTGGGCATGCCGGTCTACGCCCGGCTGGTGCGGGCGTCGGTGCTTTCGCTGAAGGAGCAGGACTTCGTCCAGGCCGCCCGGGCGGCCGGCGGCGGCCACGGGCGCATCCTCTGGCGGCACATCCTCCCCAACGCCCTGGCCCCGCTCATCGTCCAGTCCACGCTCTCGATCGGCACGGCGATGCTGGACGCCGCCGGCCTCTCCTTCCTGGGGCTCGGGGCCCAGCCGCCGGCGCCGGAGTGGGGGGCGATGCTCTCGGGGGCGCAGGTCTACATCCAGCTGGCGCCGTGGGTCGTCACCTTCCCGGGGCTGGCGATCATGCTGGCGGTGCTGGGCTTCAACCTCCTCGGCGACGGGCTGCGGGACGTGCTGGACCCGCGGCTCAGGCGGTGAACGGAAACGAACGCCGCCTGAGCCGCGGCGTTCGCGTTTTGGCACGGCGAAGATGACAAAAGCGGTACGGCGGAAGGGCAGGGGGCTGGTGCGTCAACTCCGAATATTTGTCGCGCGAAAGGCGGGAAGGGAGGCGAGGGCCCGTGCTCAACGACCGGCGCGAGCGGTTGCTGCGGCTGCTCCTGGCGGCCAACGGACCGCTTCCGGCCGCGGAGATCGGCCGGCTGTTGGGTTACCCCGCGCGCTCCGTCCGTTACGACCTGGAGCTGCTCTGCGACTGGGTGGCGGCCCACGGCGCGCGCCTGGTCAGCACGGCCGGCGTCGGCTACCACCTGGAGGGGGACACCGACCGGGTCCGCCGGCACCTGGACCGGCTCATGACCGGCGGGCCGCCGCCCAGCGAGTACATCCCCTCGCCGCGGGAGCGAATCCGCCGGCTCCTCCTCATGCTGCTCAGCGACGACGCGCCGCGGCGGCTGAGCGTGCTCGCGGACCGGCTGGGGGTCGGCAAGTCCACGGTGCACACCGACCTGGCCACCGCGGAGTCCTGGGCCTCCCGCCGCGGGCTGGCGCTGGCGCGCGGCCACGCGGGCATCTGCCTGCGGGGGGCCGAGCCCCACTGGCGCCGGGCCATCGTGGACCTGGTCGGTGAGCTGGCCGACGAGGCCCAGCTGGCCATGCTGCTGGAAGAGCATCCCGACGCCGCACCGCTGCAGGCGCTCCTGCGGCCGCTGGTGCCCCGTGTGTCGTGGGGGCGGCTGGGCGACCTGCTGCGGGAGTTGGGCGCGCCGGAGCTGTCCATCTGCGTGGCGGTGATGCTCAGCCGCCTGCAGGCCGGGCATACGCTGTCCTACAGCCCGGACCAGGTCTCCCGGGGGCTGTCGTCGCCCTGGGGGCGGGAGGCCCAGGCCATCTGCCGGGCGCTGGAGTCCCGCTTCGGCGTCCGCATCCCCAACACCGAGGCGGCCTGGCTTGCCCTGCAGCTGGAGGCGACCCGGGCAGTGAACCCGGCGCCGGGCAGGGACATCGTGCACCCGGCGGACCTGGAGCTGGCGGAGCAGATGGCCGTCCTGGTGGAGACCCGGCTGGGCATCGGCCTGCGGCAGGACCGGGAGTTCCTGATGGGGCTGGCGCTGCACCTCCGGCCCATCGCCGAGCGGCTGCGACGGGGCGAGGCGGTGGAGAACCCGCTGCTGGACGAGGTGCAGGCCAAGTACCCGGCCGCGTGCCTGGCCGCGCAGGACGTGGGGCGCGCGCTCTCCGCCATCTGGGGGCTGACGGTGCCCGAGCCGGAGATCGGCTACCTGGCCATCCACATCGCCGCCGCCCTGGAGCGGGAGAAGCTGCGCCGCCGGACCGTTCCCCGCGCGCTCATCGTGTGCAGCTCGGGCGTCGGCACCTCCGCCCTGCTGGTGACCCGGATCCGGTCGCTGCTGCCGGAGATTCAGCCGGGCCGCGTCGTCTCGGCCTTCCGGGTGCGGGAGGTGCTGGCGGAGGATCCCCACGACCTGGTCGTCGCCACCTGCCAGGTGCCCCCCTGCGGGCTGCCGGTGGTGCGGGTCTCGCCGCTTCTGGGGGAGGACGACGTCGCCAGGGTCCGCCGCACGGTCATGGCGCTGCAATCTGAGGCATGGAGAGGTAGACAGCCCGTGTTGAGTGAGTTGCTGACCGCGGAGACGATCGCCCTGGACGTGGACGCGCAGAACTGGGAGGAGGCCATCCGGGCGGGGGGCGACCTGCTGGTGAGGGCCGGCCTGGCCGAGCCGCGCTACGTGGACGCCATGGTCCGGACGGCCCGGGAGTATGGTCCCTACATCGTGCTGGGTCCGGGCTTCGCCCTGCCCCACGCCCGGCCGGGCGACGGCGTGCTCCGGCTGGGCATGTCGCTGGTCCGGCTGCGGAAGCCGGTGCCCTTCGGCCACCCCGACAACGATCCGGTCCGGCTGGTGGTCTGCCTCGGGGCGATCGACAACGAGACCCACCTGAAGGCCCTGATGGAGCTGTCCGAACTGCTCGCGAACCCGCAGTCGGTGGAGGCGCTGCACACCGCCGCCGACGTGGCGGAAGTGCTCCGGCTGATCCGGTCGGTCTCGGCGCCCCCGTCGGAACCCGGCGAAGGGGAGGTGACCTAGGTGACTGCGCCGGACGTTCCGCTGCTCACCGAGATCGCGAAGCGCATCCGCGTCCACGTGATCCGCACCGTCCTGCGCCTGGGGAGCGGCCACCTGGGCGGGTCGCTGTCTGCGGCCGAAATCCTCAGCGTACTCTATTTCCACACGCTGCGCATCCGGCCGGAGGAGCCGGACTGGCCTGGGCGCGACCGGTTCATCCTGTCCAAGGGCCACGCTGCGCTGGCCTACTACGCCGCCCTGGCGGAGCGGGGTTACTTCCCGCCGGACGAGCTGGCCGGCTTCGGCGCCCTGGGGTCGCGGCTGCAGGGACACCCCGACATGCGCCGGACGCCCGGGGTCGACATGTCCACCGGATCCCTGGGCCAGGGGCTCTCGGCCGGCGTAGGCATGGCCCTGGCCGCCCGCATCCGGGGGGAGGGCTGGCGGACGTACGTCCTGCTGGGGGACGGCGAGATCCAGGAGGGCCAGGTGTGGGAGGCGGCGATGCTGGCCGGCGAGCTGCGCCTGACCGGGCTGACGGCGATCCTGGACTTCAACCGGCTGTCCCAGACCCGCTCCACCACCGGTGCACACCCGCCCGACCTGCTGCCCGGCCGCTGGCGGGGGTTCGGCTGGGAGGTGCGGGAGGTGGACGGACACGACGTCTCCGCCCTCGCGGCCGCCCTGGACCGGCCGGCGGACGGGCGGCCTCTGCTGGTGGTGGCCCACACCGTGAAGGGGCGCGGGGTCTCCTTCATGGAGGGGCGGCCGGAGTGGCACTCGCACCCGCTGACCCGGGAGCAGGCTGAGCAGGCCCTCGCGGAACTGGGGGTGAGACCGTGACGGTGGCGATGCGGGACGCGTACGGCGAGGCTCTGGCGCAACTGGGCGGGCTGCGGCCCGACGTGGTGGTGCTGGACGCGGACCTGGGCAACTCGGTCCGGTGCGACGGCTTCGGCCGGCTCTATTCCGATCGGTACATCCAGGTGGGCATCGCCGAGCAGAACATGGTGGGCGTCGCCGCGGGGCTGGCGGCCTGCGGCCTGGTGCCGGTGGTCAACAGCTTCGCCGCCTTCGCCGTCTGCCGGGCCCTGGACCAGATCCGGGTCTCCGTCTGCCAGACCGGCCTGCCGGTGAAGGTGGTCGGTTCCTACAGCGGGCTCGCGGTCTCCAAGGGGGGCAGTACCCACGCCTCGGTGGAGGACATCGCCGTCATGCGGGCGCTGCCGGGCATGACCGTGATCGTGCCGGGGGATGCGGAGGAGGCCGCCCAGGTCACCCGCATGCTGCCGGACATCCCCGGCCCCGTGTACCTGCGGCTCTACCGGAACGCCGTGCCGCCGGTGGTCCCCGCGGGGTACCGGTTCCGGCCCGGGAAGGCGGTCCTGCTCCGGCCGGGGACTGACGTGGCCATCGTCAGCACCGGCACGATGACGGCCCGGGCGCTGGAGGCTGCCGGTCGGCTGGCCGGGCGGGGCGTGGGCGCCGCGGTGCTCCACGTGCCGACGGTCAAGCCGCTGGACGAGGAGGCCGTGGTGGACGTCGCCGCCCGCTGCCGGGCGGTGGTGACGGCCGAGGAGCACAGCGTCATCGGCGGCCTCGGGGCCGCGGTGGCCGAGTGTCTCGGCGAGCGGCACCCGATGCCCGTCCACCGGGTCGGCGTGCCGGACCGCTTCGGCGAGTCCGGCCCCGACGACGAGCTGCTGGCCCACCTGGGCGTGGACGAAGCGGCGATCGAGCGGCGGGTCCTGGCCGCTCTGGGGGAGGGCGGGGGCTGACGGAGGCGGCTGCCGCATGGGGTGAAGTTCGGAAGCCTGATGGCAGAAGGCATACACCTTTCGGAGGTGCAGGGGATGAAGATCCTGGCCGTGTGCGGGATGGGACTGGGAAGCAGCCTGATGCTGCGCATGCAGGTGGAAAGCGCCCTGAAGGAGCTGGGGGTGACGGGGGTCTCGGTGGAGGTGGCCGACGTGGGCACCGCGGGCGGCGCCGGCGCGGACATCATCGTCACGTCGCCGCAGTTCGCCCCGATGCTGACCAACGCCGCCGCCAAGGTGGTGGCCATCCAGAACTACATGGACAGGAAGGAGGTGACCCAGAAGATCAAGACGGCCCTGGACCTGCCGTAACCACCCGGAAGCACTTCGGCGGATACATGGGGGGATATGCACATGGAATTCTTGATGGGTTTTGTGTCCGACGTCCTCTCGGTTCCGGCTGTACTCGTGGGTCTCGTGGCGCTTCTGGGCCTGCTGTTCCAGAAGAAGCCCGCCAGTGACGTCATCAGCGGCACGCTGAAGTCGATCCTGGGCTTCGTCATCCTCAGCGGCGGCGCGACCATGCTGCAGGGCGCCCTCGACTACATGGGCCCGCTCCTGGAGATCGGGTTCGGCATCCGGGGCGTGGTGCCCAACAACGAGGCCATCGTCGCCATCGCGCAGCAGACCCTGGGCACGCAGACGGCCCTCATCATGGTCTTCGGCCTGATCGCCAACCTGGTCTTCGCCCGCGTCACTCCGTTCAAGTACATCTTCCTCACCGGCCACCACACCTTCTTCATGGCGGCGCTGCTCTCGGCCGTCCTCGGGACCGCCGGGCTGGACGGCTGGCTGCTGGTGCTGACCGGGTCCCTGATCCTCGGCGGGCTGATGGTGCTGATGCCCGCCCTCGCCAGCCCCTACATGGACCAGGTGACCGGCGGGGCCGGGGTGGCCCTGGGTCACTTCGGCACGGTCGGCTACTGGCTGTCGGGGACGATCGGCAAGCTGGTGGGCAACCGGGAAGACTCGCTGGAGAAGTACCAGTTCCCCAAGGGGCTCCAGTTCTTCCGGGAGTCGGTGATCGCCACCTCGCTGGTGATGTTCATCATGTTCCTCATCGCCTCCCTGGCGGCGGGCAACGCGGAGACCCTGCGGCTCTCCGGCGGGCAGAACATGCTGGTCTTCTCGCTCATGCAGGCCGTGACCTTCGCCGGCGGCGTGGCCGTCGTGCTCTACGGCGTGCGGATGATCATCAACGAGATCGTGCCGGCGTTCAAGGGGTTCGCGGACATCGTGGTCCCGGACTCCAAGCCGGCGCTGGACTGCCCGATCACCTTCCCGTACGCGCCCACGTCGGTGCTGGTGGGCTTCATCGTCAGCTTCCTGGGCGGCCTGGTCTCCATGTTCATCATGGGCCTCGTGGGGCTGCCGGTGATCGTGCCGGGCCTGGTGCCGCACTTCTTCGTGGGCGGCACGGCCGGCGTGTTCGGCAACGCCACCGGCGGCCGGCGGGGCGCCATCGCCGGCGCCTTCGTCAATGGCATCCTCATCAGCTTCGGCGCGGCCTTCCTGCTGCCGACCCTGGGTGCGCTGGGCTTCGCCAACACCACCTTCGGCGATGCCGACTTCCAGCTGGTGGGCATCCTGGTCGGCGGGATCGGCAACCTGTTCAAGGGCTCGCCGTACGTCATCGCCGCCGTGCTGCTGGCCATCCTGGCCGCGATCCTCATCGTCGGCACGGTGACGCACAAGGGCTCCAGGGCCGGGCAGAAGGCGGCCTAACGCGAACGGCGTCCCCGTCCGGCAGACGGCTCGCTGTGGGATCCGCCCGCATCCGCACCGCCCCGGTGGATCCGGGGCGGTGCGGCGCGTGTCCAGGGTGTGGTCCGGGGCACGGGCCGTCGGCGGCCGGAAGAGGAATTCGTTGGCCCACCGGCCAATTGGTGCAGCAGACCATCTGGGCGGTCCGGTTGCGGGCCGCCGACACGTTCGCGAAAGGGGGGCCGCGTCCCGTGGTGCGCATCCTGCACCTGGCCGACCTGCATCTGGGATGGAGGCCGGCCTTCATGGCCCGGGAACAGGCGGAGGAGCGGCGCCGGCGGCGGGACGGCCTGCTGGCCCGGGCCGTGGACCTCGCCCTGGACCCCGGCCGGCGGATCGGGCTCGTGGTCATCGCCGGCGACCTGTTCGAGACCCACTGCCCCGAGGAGCCCCTGGTCGCCGCGGCCGTCGCCCAGCTCCGCCGGCTGGAGCAGGCCGGGATCCCCGTGGTGACGGTCCCGGGCAATCACGACGAGATCACCTATCCCAACTCGGTCTACCAGAGGCGCCGGGACGGCTGGCCGGGGCTGCTGGTGACCAACCCGCACCCGGCCCACGTGGCCACCATCGAGGCGCAGGGCGAGACCGTGCACCTGTACAGCCTGGCCTACACCGGCGGCGTCACCCAGACCCGGCCCGCCATCCGTCAGTTCCCCCGCCTCGACCAGCCGGGCCTGCACGTGGCGATCTTCCACGGCACCCTCGGCGAGGGGCTGGGCGACCGGTCCCTGCCGCTGGATCCGGACGCCCTCGGGCGGGCCGGCTACGATTACATCGCCCTGGGCCACATCCACAAGCCGTCCGAGGTGCGGCTGGGCCGCGGACTCGCGGTATACCCCGGCACGGTCGAGGGCAAGGGGTTTGACGACCCTGGCACCCGTCAGTTCACCATCGCCTCCGTGGAGCCGGGGGGCGTGACGCTGGAGCGGGTCCCTGACCCCGCCGCGCAGAAGGTGGCGGTGCACGACCTGGACGTCTCCCCGCTGCCGGGGGCCGCCCGGGTGGAGGCGGCCGTGGCGGCCCTGGCGGATCCCGAGGCCATCGTCCGGGTACGGCTCACCGGCACGGCGCCGGAACTGCTGGACGCCGAGGCCATCGAAGCTGCCTGCGCGCACCGGTTCTTCCACCTGGAGGTGGTGGACGAGACCGACGCGCTCTCCCCGGCGCTCCTGGACCGCTGGGCGGCGGAGCGGACCATCCTGGGCGAGTTCATCCGGCGCATGCGGAGGCGGATGGAAGAGGAGCAGGACGAGGACGAGCGGGCCGTCCTGGAGGAGGCGCTGCGCCGCGGGGTGCAGGCCATGCGGAGGAGGTGAGGGCGGTGGCCGGCGTGATCTGGCATTCGGTGTCGCTGACCGGCTTCGGCCCGTACGCCCGCAAGGTGACCTATACCTTCCCCGCCGGCCTGGGGGTGCTGGTGGCGCCCAACGAATCCGGCAAGTCGACCCTGGTGGCCGGGCTGATGGCCGTCCTCTACGGCCTGCCCGCCAGCAGTTCCCCCGACGACTTCGGGCAGGCGCGCTACCGCCACCAGGGGAGGGCTCCGGGCTTCGAGGGCGACGTGGAGTTCACCGGGCCGGACGGCCTGCGGTACCACGTCTGGCGCGACTTCGAGAGCCACCGGGTCGTCGTGACCCGCCACGGGCCCGAGGGGCCCGAGCGCATTCACCAGGGCGTCCACAACCCCGGGGCCCGGCGGGGCAACCAGGAGTACGAGCAACTGATCGCGCGGCTGATCGGCCTCCCCTCCCGGGAGCTGCTGGCGGCCACCTTCTGCGTGACGCAGCCATTGCCGGAGACGAACCAGGTGGACCAGTCGGTGCAGGAACTGCTGGCCGGCGCCGGCGGCGGGCGGCCGGAGCCGGCCCTGGCGTGGCTGGAGGAGGAGGCGCGCCGGCGCACCCGCTATCCCGCCGATTACGGGTTCGAGACCAACCTCCGCAAGGACCGGGAGCTGGAGACGCTGCAGGCCCAGATCCGGCAGCTGGAGGCCGGGATCGAGCACGCCCGTTCCGCCGTGGACGGCTATCACAAGGCCGAGGGAAGGCTCCGGCAGGTGGACGACGAGCACCGGGAGGCGCAGCAGGAGGCCGAACGGCGACGGCAGGCTCTGGATGCGCTGCAGGACTGGCAGCGGCTGGCGGAGCGGCGGCAGCAGCACCTGCGGCAGGTGAGCGTCCTGCAGCGAGCCCTGGACGGCGCCCGCCGGGTGGCCGACCGGCTGGAGGAAGTGAGGCAGCGGCTGGCCCGCGACTGGCCCGATCTGGCCGATCTGCCCGCCGAGACGGGGGAGCGGCTGCAGGAGCTCATCGGGCTGGAGGAGGCTCTGGCCCAGCTTGCCCAGGACGCCGCTGCTCTCGCCCGGCAGCGGGCCGCGAACGAGCAGGCCGCCCGGGAGGCGGAGGCCCGGATGCAGTCCCAGTTCGGCGACCTGGCCGGGCGGGCGGCGCTGCCCCGGGACGTGCGGGAGCTCCAGGCGAAGCTAGCTGAACTGAACCGGCTGGAGGCGGAACTGGCGGCCCTGGCTGCTGAGGAGGAGCGTCTGGCGGCCAAGCTGGCCACACTGCCGGACTGGGGCCGGCTCGGCCGGCCGGCGGATGAGGCGGTGTGGCGCCTGCAAGCCGCGGCGGGCGAGGCGATGCAGCGATGGGACCGGTACGAGCGGCTGCTGGCGAAGCTGCAGCACACGGAGGCGGCCCTGCAGCGGTACGCGCTCTTCGAGGGTCAGCCCCCGGAGGTGCTGGAGCAGGTGCGCCGCTGCCACGCGCTGACGGCCGATCTGCAGCGGCGGGCCGAGGTCGCGGCCACCCGGGCCGGGGACCTGGACCGTCAGCTGCGAAGGCTCGACGCCCAGGCGGAGCGGCTCCGGCAGGAGTACGCGGCGGTGGCCGGGCTGGACGAGCGGGTGGTGGCTGCTGCCAGGGAAAAGGCAGCCCTCCTGGAACAGCGGGAACAGGTGCAGGCGGAACTCGCACGGGCAGAGAAGGAGGCCGGCGCCGCCCGGACCCGCGCCCGGATCCTGGCGGGCGCGGCCGGCCTGCTGCTGGGCGGCGCCCTCGGGTGGCTGGCCGGACGCGTACTCCTGCCTGGCGGCGGTCCGGCGTGGGCGATGGCTCCGGCGGCGGCCGCAGCGGTAACGGCGGCTCTCGTGGGCTGGTTCGCGGGAGGTCGTCTGGCAGGCGGCGAGGCGGCCGGGCGGGTGCGGACCCTGGCGCGGCGCGTGCGGGACCTGACCGACCGGATCGGGGCCCTGGATCTGGGACCGCTGGCCGCGGAACCCCCGCTGAGGCTTCCCCTCCTGGTGCAGCAGTGGGAGGAGTGGCGCCGGCGCACGGCCGAACTGGAGGCGGAACGGCTGGCCCTCGCCGGCTCCCCCGAGACGGCGGCGCAGCGGGAGGCGTACCGGCGCGCCCAGCAGGAGCTGGACGCGCTTCAGGCACAGCTCCGGCCCTTCACGGCGCGGTTCGCCGACCCCGCGGCCGCGCTGGTGGAATGGGAGCACCTGAAGCGGGAACTGGACCGGGATCGGGAGGACCTGGCGGAGCTCTGCCAGGCGGAGTGGGGGGTTCCCGCCGGGGAGGTGGAGCGGCTGCCCCTGGCCGCCGCCCACGGCCGCTGGTCCGAGCTCGGGCAGCTGGCGCAGCTGGTCGCCTTGTCTGATGTCGTCGGGGACTTCCCCGGCGCTCCGGAGACGGTGGGGGACCTGGTCCGGTGGCTCCGGGCTGCCGATCCGTCCCGGTGGGAGCAGGTGACGGCCGCAGCGGCCGACTGGTCGGCCGCCGACCGGCGGCTGGCTGAGGTCCGGGCGGAGCGGCTGCGCCTTGCCGAGGTCGGGCCGGACGGGGGCTCGCGGCGCGAGCGGCTGCGGCAGGAGGTCGAGGCGCTGCGCAGCCGGGTGGCCCCCTTCGACGAGCGGACCGACCCCGATGAGCTGGAGTCCCGCCTGGCCGTCGCGGCCCAGCTGCAGGCGGAGGCCGACCGGCAGCGGGCGGCGGCGGAGACCCTTCGGGAGCGGGAGCGCACGCTGGCCGCACGGCAGGACGCCGCGGCCGCACAGGCGGACGCCCTTCGGGACCTCGTGGCTCCTGCCCTGGGGGCGGCGGGCAGCGACGCCCGGGCTGCGCTGGAACGCTGGCGGGCACGGGAAGAGGCGCTCCGCCAGGCCCAGGCGCTGGAGAAGGAACTGAGCGGCATCCTCACCGCCTCGGGCGCGGCCGGTCTGGAGGAGCTGGAAGGCCGGCTCACCGCGGCACAGCTGGAGTGGCGGCGTGCGGCGGACAGCCTGGAGGCGCTGGTGCGGGCGCATCCCGGGCTGCCCCCCGTGGACGAGGCCGATGACCCCCTGGCCGTGCACGGCCGCATCCAGGCGCTCCGGGAGGAGCACCGGAGCCTGCAGGTCAGGCTGAGTCAGCTGGAGGAGGAGCGGCGTGCCCTGCGGGACCGGCTCCAGGACCTGGGCCGCGACACCCTCAACCTGGCCGGGGCAGAGACCCAACTGGCCGAGCTGCGGGAGCGGGAGCGGCGGCTGGTCCGGGAGGTCCGGGCCCTGGGCATCGCCTACCAGGAGCTGCGGGAGGCGGTGCGCGTCTACCGGGCGACCCACCGGGAGCGGCTGGAGGCCGCCGCCACCGAGTACTGGACCGGCCTCACCGGGCGTGCCGGGCGGCGGGTGCGGCTGAGCGACGGTTTCGAGGTCAGCGTGGTGGAGCCGGACGGGGCGGTGCTCTCGCCGGCGCAGCTGAGCCAGGGCGCGCAGGACCAGCTCTACCTCGCCCTCCGGCTGGCCATCGGGGACCTGATCGCCGAGGAGGTCCGGCTGCCCTTCGTGTTCGACGACCCGTTCCTGAACTGCGACGAGGACCGGCTCTCGCACATCCGGGCGGCCTTGGACAGGCTTGCCGGGGAGCGGCAGGTGCTTCTCCTCAGCCACCGGGCCGACTTCGCCGCGTGGGGGACGCCCGTCACACGGCGTTGATCCCGCCGCCGGCAGGTCTCCCGTGGTCGGCAGAGGTGCTCGCCGTGGGGTAGAGCCGGACCGTCGTGAAGGGCGTGGTCGGCCGCCCTTCTGGGGGGAGCCGGTGTCGAACGGTCCAGGCCGAGGCGGCGGGATATGGTCACTGGTCTCCGATCCCGCAAGCACAACGGGCGCCCCCATGTGTGGGCGCCCGCCTTACTTATGATGACGTACTGGCACCGGCATCCTCCCGCAAGGTGGCGGTGGTGGGGACCGAGGCCAGCCACTTCGCCGTATCGCGGGGTGAGCGGAGACGGATGAAGCGGAGGTGCGCGTACTCCGGTTGCTGCAGCGTCGCCTCATAACGCTGTCGGCGGCGTCGGTGGGTGGTCAGGACCCAGTAGAAGAGCGAGTCGCGGGGGAGAAGGTGCTTCCAGAGGCTTTCCCGATTGCCGTTCCAGAGCTCCTCTCCCAGCACGGACCGCCGGACGCTTCGCCGGAGGAGGCGCCACAGAATGATGCCCAGCGGGTAATCGAGCCAGATCACGGTATCGGCCCGGCTCCATACGAGACGGTGTACAACGCTGTAGTTGCCATCAAACGCCCAGCGGTCCCCCGCCGTGGCCTGGTCAACGCGGCGGTGGAACTCGTCCGGCTGCGCAGGCGTCCAGTTAGGGCCCCAGTACAGCGCGTCCGCCTCGATGTGGGGGACCCCCAGGCGCATGGCCAGTTCCCGCGCCAGCGTGGTCTTGCCCGAGCCCGAAGACCCGATCACGACGATGCGCCTGCCTGGGACCCGGGTGTCTGCCATGCGTACTCCCCCGTGTGCGCGAAATCGCGCCGGACGGCTGTAACACCGGGAGTGTTCTCCGGTGCGGCACGTGCGGCAGGCCTAATTATAGACCGTAAGGCCTGGCACGCTCAAATGTTTCGGTGTTTCGGTCGGTGGGAGCATGGTGCACCGTGATCACGCGCGCTGTTCGTACCACCTGTGGGCGGGGGTTTGACGCCGGCGCGGCTGTCTGCGGGGACGAGACAGGGACCGGAAGCCAGTGCCACCGAGACGATCCACGCCCACGGGACGCGGTACGCGAAGGGGGATACTGTGAGGCGGAGGCGCGGGCGGTGGGTACCCGGCTGGGACCTCCGGCCGGGCGGGCTGCAGCGAGCAAGGCCGGCCCGGCGACGGCAGACAGGGCTCCGGGGTGAGTTCCCCGAGCCCCGATGGGTTTTGTCAGGCGGCCGCACTACATGGCGGTGTAGCCGCCGTCCACGGTGTAGACGGCGCCGGTGACGTAGGAGGAGCGGTCCGAGGCGAGCCACAGGTTCACCTCGGCCACCTCGCTGGCCTGCGCGAACCGGCCGAGCAGGCTGAGCTGCTTTGCGTAGGAGACCGGCTCCAGGTTGAACTCCACCAGGGCCTTCTGCAGCATCGGGGTGTCCACCGCGCCGGGCGCGACCGCGTTCACCCGGATGCCGTGGGGCGAGTAGTCCATGGCAGCCTGCTTGGTGAGGCCGATCACGCCGTGTTTGGCGGCGACGTATGCCGGGGTTCCCGGCTGGGGCCGGATGCCGCTGACCGACGAGATGTTGATGATGGATCCGCCGCCCCCTTGCTTCAACATCTGCCGCAGCTCGTACTTCAGGCAGAGCGCGACGCCCTTCAGGTCCACCCCGATGACCGCGTCCCACACCGCCTCGTCCAGGTCGGCCAGGGGCCTGGTGTCGGGCGAGTGGGCCGCGTTGTTCACCGCGACGTCCAGCCGGCCGAAGGTGTCCACGGCGAACTGCACCATCGCTTCCACGTCCCCGGCCCGGGAGACGTCCGCCCGGACGAAGGCGGCGGCGCCGCCGGCATCCTGGATCTTCCGGGCCTGGGCCCTTCCCAGCTCCTCGTTCAGGTCGGCGATGACCACCCTGGCGCCCTCCCGGGCGAAGAGCTCCGCCGTGGCCGCGCCCATGCCCATCGCCGCGCCGGTGATGATGGCCACCTTTCCGTCCAACATGCCCATGAGTCAGGTCCCTCCTCGCGGGTAGCGTGCCCCGGATCCGGGCGGGGGGATGCACACACCCGCAGGGACGGCGCGGGCAAGTGCCCCGGGCGCCGCCCGGGCTGCAGGCCCCGCCGGGCCCTGGGGGCCACCCCGCAGCAGGGGGAGCCGGGGTAGCAGGGCGAAAGATGGGCAAGAGACCCAGATCACGAAAGGAAGGAACGCACCATGCAGCTCTTCTCGCTGGAAGGCCGGGTCGCCCTGGTGACCGGGGCTGGGCGGGGGATCGGCCGGGCCCTGGCGCTGGGCCTGGCGGACGCCGGGGCGGACGTGGTTTGCCTGGCCAGGACCGGCTCCGAGGTGGAGGCCGCGGCGGAGGAGGTCCGGGCCAGGGGCCGCCGGGCGCTGGCGGTGACCGCAGACGTGACGAGCCAGGCGCAGGTGACGGAGGCCGTCGAGGCGGCCCTGGACCGGTTCGGCAAGATCGACATCCTGGTGAACAACGCGGGCATCAACATCCGCAAGCCGGCGCTGGAGGTGGCGGAGGCGGACTGGGACCGGGTGGTGCAGACCAATCTGAAGGGTCCCTTCCTGGTCGCCCAGACGGTGGGCCGGCACATGTGCGAGCGGGGCTACGGCCGGATCATCAACGTCGCATCGGTAGGCGGAGCGGTGGCGCTGCGCACCGGGGTTGCCTACGGCGCCAGCAAGGCGGGGCTGATGCACATGACCCGTATCCTGGCCATGGAGTGGGCCCGGTACGGGGTGACGGTGAACGGCATCGGCCCCTGGTACTTCCGCACGCCGCTGACGGAGAAGCTGCTGCAGGACGAACAGTACGTGGCGGAGATTCTGGCCCGCACGCCGATGCGGCGCATCGGCGACCTGGCGGAGCTGGTGGGGCCGGTGGTGTTCCTCGCGTCGGACGCGTCCAGCTACGTCACCGGGCAGGTGCTGATGGTGGACGGGGGCATGTCTGTCTACGGGTTCTGATGGCCTGCACGGCGGCGCCGGACCCCGCCCCACGCGTGCCCGGCGGCGAGGCTGCCGGGGCCGCCTGCTGGTGCACGGTGGAATACCTCCGATCGGGGGATGCGGTAGAGCCGGAAGTGTCATTGTATGCCAGGCGCCGGCCGGGATAGACTATAAGTGAAAATGGTAACAATATAGGCGGCTGGATTGCCAAGGGGGTGAGCCCCATGTCGGCCGCTGTGCAGGACAAGCCCGTCCTGATCGTCACCCGGACCGGCCGCCTGGTCACCATCCGGCCCTGCACGCCCGCGGACGCGCCCCTCATCGCGGCCATGTACCAGCGGCTGTCGCCCCGCAGCATGCGGTTCCGCTACTGTTCGGGCCTGCACATCCACGAGGAGGAGGAGGCCGCGCGCCTCTGCGGCGGCGATCCCGATGCGGGTGTGGTCCTGCTGGCGCTGAGCGAGGGGGAGGTCGTGGCCGTCGGCGAGCTGGGGCAGGTCGATGAGGAGTGCGCCGAGATCGCCCTGCTGGTGCGGGACGACTGCCAGGGTGAGGGCATCGGCACCGCCCTGGGCCAGGAACTGGTGGAAGCGGCCCGGGAGCGGGGGTTCACCCGGCTTGTGGCCTACATGCTGGCGGAGAACCAGGCCATGCGGCGGATCATCCGCGGGCTGCCCTTCCGGCGCACCTGGGACAGCGGCTGCGGCGAGCTCTGCGTGACGGTGGAGTTGGATCGGCCCGCCGTCCTGCGGTGACACGAGTCCGGCCACAACGCCCTGCTGTGGGGTCCGGTGGCGGGGGCGGAGCCGGATGCACAAAAAGCCACGCGAAATCGGCCCGGGATGCCGGAGTAACCGGCGTCCCGGGCCGAAGCGCGGCAGGCTATCCGAACAGGGTGTTGGCGATCACCAGGCAGATGCCCGGGGTGAGCCAGGCCAGGGTCGTGGGCACCGACCAGACCTGGATCTGCTCCTTCACGTCCTCGATGCCGATGAAACGGTTGACGACCCAGTAGAAGGAGTCGTTGAAGTAGCTGAAGACGAAGGCGCCCATGGAGGCGGACATGGCCGCGAAGACCGGGTCGATGCCCAGCGGGGCCAGGATCGGGGCGGTGATGGACGCGGCGGTCAGCATGGCGGTGGTGCCGGAGCCCTGGATCAGCCGCAGGCCGGTGGCGATCACGAAGGGCAGCAGGATCGCCGGCAGGGCGCTGTTCGCCAGGGCCTGGGCCACGTAGTCGCCCGCGCCGCTGGCCCGGATCACCTGGCCCAGGGCGCCGCCGGCGCCGGTGACCAGCATGATGATGCCCGCGGACTGGACGCCCTTCTCCATCTCCTTCAAGACCTCCGGCCGGGTCATCTTGGCGCCCAGGCCGTAGATGGCGATCAGCAGGCCGACCAGCACGGCGATGATGGGCTGGCCCAGGAAGATCAGGAACCGGGCCCAGGCGCCGCCGGCGCCGACGGCAGACAGGGTGGTGTTGAGCAGGATCAGCAGGATGGGCACCAGGATCGGCGCGAAGGAGAGCGCGGTGCCGGGCAGGTCCTTCCGCTCGACGATCTCGATGGCCTGCTCCAGCTCCGCCTTCCACTCCTTGCGCTCCCAGCCCTCGCCGTCGGCGGCGGGCACCTGGTAGATCCTCCGGCCCAGCCAGACGGCGTAGAGGACGCCGACGATGGTGACCGGAACGGCGAAGAGGATGCCCCAGAGGATCATCTTGCCGATGTCCGCCCCGAAGATGCCGGCGGTGCCCAGCGGGCCCGGGGTCGGCGGCACCAGGTGGTGGGTGGAGACGAGGCCCACGGCCAGGGAGATGCCCAGGGTCACCACGGACTTGCCGCTCTGCCGGGAGAGCGCCTTGGCCAGCGGGGCCAGGATGACGTAGCCGGAGTCACAGAAGATGGGGATCGAGGTGAAGTAGCCGGTGATGGCCAGGGCCCACTCCGGGCGCCGGCGGCTCAGGTGCTTCAGGAAGAAGGTGGCCATGCGCTCCGCGGCGCCGGAGATCTCCAGGATGCGCCCCATCATCACGCCGAAGCCGATGACGATGCCGATGCTGGCGAGGGTGTTGCCGAATCCGGTCGTGATCGCGGAGCTGACGTCCACCGGGTCCATGCCGCCGACGAGGCCGATCAGGGCGGCGGCGATGATCAGGGCCGGGAAGGCGTGGATCTTGGTCTTCAGGATCAGGAAGACGAGGACGACGATGCCGATCAGCAGGGCCAGGAGCATCTGGGAGCCCGAGACTGCTGACGCCATACCAGGAGACCTCCCTCAGAATGGATGATGGTCAGGCCGCACGGGAGGCAAGACCCGGCCGATCTCACCTCGTGCGGCGGAACGCCGCGGCGTACTTGGCCCCGACCCGGATGGCCTCCTCCAGGCTGACGGCGCTGGCCCGGCCGGTGCCGGCGATGTCGAACGCCGTCCCGTGGTCGACCGAGGAGCGCAGGAAGGGCAGTCCGGCGGTGATGGAGACGGTGCGCTCGAAGTCGTACATCTTGGCGGCGATGTGCCCCTGGTCGTGGTAGAGGCTGAGCACCGCGTCGAACCGGCCCTGGGCGGCGTGCCAGAAGACCGAGTCGGCCGGATGGGGGCCGCTGACGTTGTATCCTTCTGCCTGCGCCTGCTGGACCGCCGGCTCGATCTCCCGGACCTCCTCGTCGCCGAAGAGGCCGTGCTCGCCGCAGTGCGGGTTCAGCCCGGCCACCGCCAGCTTCGGCCGCACGAGGCCCAGCTGCTCCAGCGCCGCCGTGCACCGGCGGATGTAGTCCAGCACCCGGTCCCGGGTGATCATCCGGCAGGCCTGGGCCAGGGAGACGTGGCGGGTGAGGAAGAAGATCCGCAGCCCCTTGGTCTCGAACATGGTCAGCGGGTCGTGGGAGCCGGTGAGCTCGCCGAAGATCTCGGTGTGGCCGATGAAATCGATCCGGGCGGCCTTCAGCGCTTCCTTGTTGATGGGGCCGGTGGTCACGGCGTCGACGGCTCCTTCCAGGGCCAGCTCGATGGACCGCTTGATGTAGGCGAAGGCGGCCGCGCCGGCCTGGGCCTGGACCTGACCCCACTGCAGGGTGCCCATGTCCACCACGGGCAGGTCGATGAGGTCGACGGTGCCGTGCGCATACTTGCCCTCCGCCGGGGTCGCCACCGGGTTGAGGTTCAGCTTCACCCCCGTGGTTTCGAACGCCCGGGCCATCACCCGGCTGTCGCCGATGAGCAGCGGCCGGCAGAGCGCGTAGATCTCGGGGTTTGCGAGGGCCTTGGCGGCGATCTCCGGTCCGATGGATGCGGGGTCGCCCATGGTGATGCCGATCAGGGGTCGGGTATCCATCCGGGTGTCCTCCTCTATCTCAGGTGGGTTCGGTCACAAGCGGAGTCCGGCGGCGGGCGGCGAGGCGCGGCGGGACAGGCGGTCCGGCGGCCCGCCGCCGGTGCACAACTTACAGCTTGATAAGGTGGCGCACACAGGTGACGGCCGCGGTCCGGTCGCCCACCAGGCCGCCCTTGGTGACGATGGCCAGCCCGGGGCGCAGGCCGCCCACCAGCCGCCCCTGGACGGCCAGCGGCAGCACCTCGGCGTCCAGCTGGATCGCGCCGGCCTGCAGCCGGCGGCAGACGGCCACGGTGATGTCCCCGCCGCTGGTGTAGAGGCCCTTGACGCCCTCCAGCCGGTCCAGCGCCCGGGCGGCGATCTCGGCAAACCCGGCGGCGATGCGGCCGGCCGCGTCCGGATCCACCGACAGCACCTCGGAGCTGCGGACGCCGATCACCGGCTCGCCGGCGGGGATGGCGGCCAGCGCATCCACGGCCCGGCGCACCTCGGCCTCGGCATCCTCGCCGCCCCGGCCCAGGCTGCCGGCGTCCACCTGGATCAGCCGGGCGCCGGTCTCGGCCTGCAGGTGATCCAGCTGGGTCCGGGTGAGGTCGGTGACGCTGCCGGCCACCACCAGCACCCGGCCCCGCACCGGCGGGACGGAGGCGGCGACGAAGGCGGCGGTGAGCGGCCCGGGGTCGGCGGCGACGCAGGTGACGCCGCTCAGGGCCATGCCCTGCCCCAGCGCCTGGATGTCTGCGTCGGTCTCGGCGTCCGCACAGAGGATCCGCACGCCCTGCCGGGCCTGTTCAGCAATCGCCCGGGCGACCGCCTCCGCCCCCGCCCGCACCGCGGCCAGCGGCAGGTGCGCCACCGGAAGGCCGGTCTGGCTGCCGACCAGGGTGGGCACGTGGGACTGGGTGACGGGGCAGAGCGGGTCATGCCGGACCTCCGTTTCGGCCAGCGGCACGCCGTGGACGTAGTGGATGCCGTCCCGGGCGGTCCGGCCGCTGGCAGGGAAGGCGCCGGTGAGGACGGCGACGGAGCCGGGGCCGAGGGCCTCCAGCACCGCCTCCACCTCGGGGCCCAGGTTGCCGCGCAGGGTGGAGTCGATGCGCTTGGCCATGGGCCGGCGGCCGTGATCCAGCAGGAGCCGGGCCGCGTCCGCCACCCGGCGGCGGGCCTCGTCCGCGGGCACCGCCCGGGACTCGGTGGCGATCACGATGCAGGGGTAGCCGTCCAGCCCGCCCTCGGGCCAGCGGAGCTCGGTCAGGGAGGCGGTGGGGTAGCCGGTGCGGGTGAGCAGCACGCCGGTGGCGTTGGCGCCGGTGAGGTCGTCGGCGATGACACCGATGGCGGGACGGTGCTCAGACGAGGTCAAGGGTGATTCCTCCTTTGCGGATCGCCGCGGCCGCCGCCGGCGGCAGCCCGTCGTCCGTGATGACCCGGGACAGCGACGAGAGGGGGCATATCTGGTAGGTTGCCCGGCGGTTGAACTTCGATGAATCCGCGACCAGGACGGCGTGCTGGGCGGCCCCGATCATGGCCCGCTTCAGCGGCACCTTGCTCAGGGTGGGGGTGGTGAGGCCGAAGTCCACGTCCACCGCCGAGCTGCCCAGGAAGGCGATGTTGACGGTGAGCCCCCGCAGGAACTGCTCGGCCACCGGCCCCAGGAGGCTGTAGATCTCGGGCATCGCCGTCCCGCCGGTGACGATGACCTCGATGCCCGGCTCGTCGCACAGCTCCAGGGCGATCTTCAGGTCGACGGTGATGACCGTGAGCCCCTTGCGCCCCCGCAGGCAGCGGGAGATGGCGAGGGTGGTGGAGCCGGCGTCCAGCAGCACCACGTCGCCGTCCTGGACCAGGTCCGCCGCCGCCCGGGCGATCCGCTCCTTCTCCTCGATGTGGGAGACCGCCTTGGCGGCGAAGGGCTGCTCGCCGATCAGCCCGGCGGCGGCGGTGGCGCCGCCGTAGGTGCGGACGAGGTGGCCCTCCCGGGCGAGCCGCTCCAGGTCCCGGCGGATGGTCATCTCCGACACGCCGAACTGCTGCGCCAGGTCCCGCACCTGGACCTGTCCGTGCTGTTGGAGGTGCTTCAGGATCTGATCGAGCCGTTCCTGAATGTTCATATCGCACATCCTCAGTCGCGGATTGTGGGTATGTGGTGATCGGTTCGCACATTGGGTGTTCTGTGTGAACACGGCGATTCCTGCCGGCGGAGGGGCGATCGGCAAGAAGTTTTTTCGGGCTTCGTGGAGGGACGAGCGGCCCGGTTCTTGCCGCAGGGCGGGGGCCGTGCTTGCCGGCGAGTGGGGCCGGCGGGGCGGGAGGATGAACATCGCCGATGACGGGCGGCGAGGGGGATCAGACGGGCGGTGCCCTTCCGGCAGCGGCCGCGTGTGGTTGAACCTCTACCGGACATGGCGGTACATGGGTTCAGGGGCTGCCTGGGAGCAGGCTGCATAAAAACGAAGAGCCGTCACCCCTCTTCGGGGATGGCGGCTCTGGTCAGGTGAGACGGGCTGTCAGGTGAGAAGGGCTGTCAGGTGCGTGTCCCGCGGTACTCGGGGATCGCGCGGGTGACCAGGGGCCGGTCGGCCCCGGGGAAGTGCCCGGGGACCGTTCCGGGTCCTGGGCCGAGTTAGTCGACGCCGGTCCTGGCAAGGTCCGGAATCGCAGGCTTATTGCGCGCCGTTGTCCGGTCGAGGAGGATCACGCCGACCAGGATCACGATGCCGACGCCAACACCGGCCACGACGGGGTTCAGACCCAACAGATCCGGCAGCGTGAGCCGGCCCAAGTTGAGCGGCCGGATGAGCAGCGGCTCCAGCGGTTCGTACACCAGGGCATAGGCGAGGGAGCCCGCAAGTCCGCCGGCCACCGCCCACCAGAACCGCCTGTCCCCTCCTGGCAGCGCGGCGAGCATCGTGCCGGGGCAGAAGCCGGCGACGGCCATGCCCACGCCGAAGAGCAGCCCGCCGACCACGATGCCCACCACGTAGGTCGGCTTGACCGAGAAGTTCACGATGCCCAGGGCGCTCAGGGGGAAGACCAGGATGAGCGTGACGCCCACCGCAGTGAGGAGCAGCTTCAGCATGTGGAAGTCGGTAAGGGCCAGCGCCCCCCGAATGCAGGCGTTGGAGGCTACCCGGGAGCGACGCAGGATGAAACCGAAGGCGGTGCCGATCAGGAGGCCGAGGATGAGTTCCATCTAACGCCATCTCCGCTTCAGCAACAGGGCCGTGGGGATGCCGCCGGCAAAGACGGCGGCGGCGAACAGAAAGCCTGAGACGGACAGCTGGGACATGCCGCTGAGCACGTGGCCGGTGGTGCATCCGCCGGCCATCCGGGCGCCGAAGAGCACCAGGAAGCCGCCGACGAAGGCCAGCAGCGGGCTGGTGGTGGACAGGCCGCTGGACGGCTGGCCGTCACGGCCTTCGCCGGCGAGCCTGTACGCCAGATACCCGCCCAGGGGGATGCCCAGCATCAGCATGTGCTCCCACCCGATGGAGAGGGGGATCGTCTGGAGGTACGCGTCTCCCTCGACGAAGCCGGGGAACAGGGGCTTCAGGAGGATGCCGAGGGTCGAGGGGAAAACGGTGGAGACGCCCATGGGTTTCAGCAGCACCATCGCACACGTGGAGAGGAGGCCGAGCGCGATGCCTCCCTGCCCCCTTGACAACGGTGAGGGAGCGCGGAGGGAGCGCAAGGCGCGGCGCGTATCCCCTGGAAGAAACGGGGGCACGCTAGCTCAAGTTTCGCGTGAATAACCCGGACTTCGTGCAATGGAAACCCATTGAAAAAGCATCAGTCAGAACCAATGATACATGGTGGGAGTGTGGCCGCTCCCAATCCACCATGTGGAGGTTCGACTGATGCAGTCTCATGGTACGACACCCAACATCGCTGCGCAAGCCATCAAGTCCACCACCCGACATGGTTTTCTCGTCGCTCTTGGCTGGGTAGCTCAAAGGCTCAACCTGGTTGAGATCCTGAATCGGCACCTGCGCATCAAGCAGAAGACCTACGCCCACACGCCGGTTGACAAGGTGGTCGAGGCGTTGGTTGCCATTCTCGGCAACTGTCGCTACATGAAGGATCTCAACTTCGACCCTGAGCCGCTGGTTGCCGATCCTGCCGTAGCTCAAGCCTGGGGGCAGGAACGCTTTGCTCACTTTTCCACCGTCTGTGCGACCTTCAGCAAGCTGACGGAGGAGAACGTTCAGCAGCTTTCCGACGCACTCGCTGAGATCCAGGCCCCGCTGCTTCAGCAGGAGGTGGCTGCCGTAGCAGGTCCAGACCGCTCCGGAATGGTCATCGTCGACATTGACCTCACCGGCCAGAAGGTTCGGGGCGAGACCAGGCAGTACACCGGTACCGACTTCGGCTACATCCAGGGGAAGTTGGCCCGAGGCTATCAGATCGCAGCCGCCTTCCTCAGCGGGAAGCAGCAGCGCTTTGCCATCGACGGCCTTCTCAAGTCCGGCAAGGCCAACAGCCGTTCCGGCGCCTGCCTGCTCGAACTGATTCCCAGGATCGAAGCCCGGATTGGTCGTCCCCTGCGGCGAGTCGAATGGGTCGAGGCATGCCTGGCTCAGCAGAAGGCTCGGGTCAGGCAGCTGTATCAGCAACTGCAGACGGTATCAGGCAAGGGCAGCGCCCGCCGGAAGCAGAAGCTGCAGCGTGAGTTCCAGGAGGAGGTTCAGCACCTCCGTGAAGTGAACCAGCGACTCCGGCAGTACCGGCAGGAGAATCGGACGAACCTGGCTCCCCTCCGTATTCTGCTGCGAGCTGACAGCGCCTTTGGCACGCCGGAAGTGATCCAGCGCCTGCTGGAACTGGGGTATGAGTTCACCATCAAGTCCTACTCCGGAAGCAATCCCGCCTACAAGCGCCTCTTCGACGCCGTGCCGGCGGAGGGCTGGGTTGAAGTCGAGAAGAACCGGTTTGCCTCCGAAGCCGTTACCGTACCTGGCCCCACTTTGCTCGCACCGTATCCGGTGCGACTGGTCGCCATGCGCCGCTGGGACGCCGATGGCCGGGAGGTCCGCAGCGTCATCCTGACTACGCTCCAGCCTGAGGAGCTCACCACGACAGAGGTCGTCAAGCTCTACCATGGACGGCAGACCATCGAAGCCGGGTTCCAGGAGTGGAAGGGAACGTTCCACTTTGGTACTCCTCGGATGCGGAAGTATGAGGCCAACGCCGCCTTCACGCAGCTGGTCTTGTTCGCCTTCAACCTGGTGCGCTGGGCTTGGCGGTTTCTGAGCACGAACTCGCCCAAACTGGCCGAGGCGGGGAGTCGACTCTTGGTACGAGTAGCGGCCCGGTGCCGAGCAACCATTCGGTGCCTCGGCGACACGCTGCGGTTGGTGTTCAGCCGGGGTACTCCCCTGGCTGGAGCTGAGATTACCCTGAACCGGGCCACTCCCTACCCATACGCCCTTTTAACACCACGAATGTCGAGTTGTTCGCGTGAAACTTGAGCTAGGGACAAGGAAGGGAGGGAGGTGCTTCCGGAGGCCCCGCGGGAGGGGTATTTTATATAAGGGGTGTTCCGGTGAGGCCGGAACATCTCCCCGATCATCATCGATAGGAGGGATCGTCGATGAACGCAGTAATGCAGTTGGAGGCCACCCCCCGGGGCACCGGCTCCCGGGCAAGCAGGCGGCTGCGGCAGGCCGGGTTCGTACCTGGTATCATCTACGGTCCCGGCGTGGAGCCGCTGGCCGTCAGCGTGCGCTCTACGCAACTGGAGCGGCTTGTCGAACGACAGGGCCGCGGCCACCTCATCCACGTTCAGGTGGAAGGGGAAGCCAATCCCCGGCAGGTGGTGATCAAGCAACTGCAACGGGACATCCTGACCCAGCAGGTCACGCATGTCGACTTCCTGCAGGTTGATATGAACCGGACGATCACCCTGACGGTGCCCATCGTCGTTGTGGGCGAGGAGCAGGCGAGGCGCCGGGGGCTGCTCATTACGCACGAGCTGGACGAGGTGGAGGTGGAGTGCCGGCCTACCGAGATTCCGGAGGCGGTCACCCTGGATGTGTCCGGCCTGACGGAGCCCGGCCCCGTGACCGCCGCCAGCCTGTCGGCCCCGCCCGGGGTCAGGGTGCTGGAGGATCCGGATACGGTTGTGGTCTCCTGCACCGTGATCGGCGGGGGCGAGGAGGAGGAGGCCTCTACCGGTCCGGCGGCGTAGGCGTATATCCTTGTACCAGTACCGGGGCATCCCGTGGAGGGGTGCCCTTGTTCTATTGTGGCGAGTCCTCGGCCGGGGTCGGGGGTGACCGCACACCGCTGTGGGATATCATGGCTTGTGTCCGGGCGCCAACTGGCCCCTGTCCCCAACCGTGGCCCGGTCCGCAGTGACACTATGCTGTCACTCGCCTCCCTTACTCTGGGAGACGTCAGGTGACTTTTCCCCGTCTCCCCGTCCGGTGGGTGCGGGAATGCACGAAGAGTAAGGGGTGGGTGCCGTGATCACATCCGTCTTGCAGCGCCTCGGCTGGTCGCTGGAGCATCAGCAGCTGCTGCCGGGGCGGGAACCGGAGTTCTATTCCGTCGCCGACCTGCCGTTGCGACCGGAGACGCACCGGCTGCTTGACCGGTATCCGCAGGGCGTATACCGCCACCAACGGCTTGCCCTGGAGTCCTATCTGGAGGGGAAGGACCTGTGCGTGGCTACCAGCACCGCCTCCGGGAAGAGCCTGGTTTTCTACGCCACCGGCGTCGAATGTCTGGCGGCGGACCCGAGTGCGCGCATCCTGGCCATCTACCCGCTGAAGGCCCTGGCCCGGGAGCAGGAGTCCCGCTGGCAGAAGGAACTGGAGTCGGCAGGCATCGTGGCCAGCGTCGGCCGCATCGACGGCGGGGTGAAGGACCGCCAGCAGCGGGAGCGCATCCTTGCATCCAGCCGGGTCGTGCTCATGACCCCCGACATCATCCACGCCTGGTTGCTCAGCAGCCTTTCTGCACGCCGAGTCCAGCGATTCCTGGCCTCCCTGCGGCTGGTGATCGTGGACGAGGTGCACGTATACACCGGGGTCTTTGGCTCCAACGCCGCCTACGTCTTCCGGCGACTGCAGCACGCCGCGCGGACCCTAGCTGGTGGCGACCGGCTCCAGTTCGTGGCGGCGTCGGCTACCGTCGCCAACCCCGAGCAGCACCTCGCTCAGCTCTTCGGCCGGACAGTGCAGGTCATCGGCGACCAAGCCGACACCTCGCCCCGGCACGAGCGGCAGCTTTACCTGGTGCGTCCGCCGGCTGGCCAGGCCCTGTATACCGCCCTGCCGCACCTCCTGCGGGCCGTTGTGGACGACACCCCTTACCGATTCCTCACTTTTGTCGACAGCCGCCGCCAGACCGAGCAGTTGGCCACCATCCTGGCCCGGGCCCGGTTCAACAGGCCGGAAGAGGACCCGGCTTATGGGGACGGGGTAGACGACGGTGATCTGGAGGGCAGCGGGCCGGAGGCTGAGCGGGAGGGCGATGCCGCCCTTGCCGATCGGCTGCTGGAACGGCTGCCGGTGCTCCCCTACCGCTCCGGGTACGAGGAGACCGACCGGGAGGCGATCCAGTCTCGTCTGAGCGAGGGCACCCTGCGGGGCATCATCAGTACGAGCGCCTTGGAACTGGGGCTGGACATTCAGGGGCTGGATATGGTCATCCTCGTGGGCATTCCTCAGACGGTCACAAGCCTGCAGCAGCGTATCGGCCGGGTGGGTCGGCACGGCCCCGGCAGCATCGTCCTGATCGACGCAGGCGGTCTTGCCGACGAACTGGTCTTCAACGAGCCCGAGCGCCTGTTTGACCGACCGCTCCTGCCGGCCGTCCTCCACCTGGAGAACCGCCGGATCCAGTATATCCATGCCCTGTGCTTCGCCAGCCGGGGCGGTGAGTACGACACCCTGACGGGTGCGGACGTCGAAGGGGAGGGCGACATTGCCCTGCGGGTGACCGGTTCGTGGCCTCCTGGGTTCCTGGAGCTCTGCCAGGCCGAGCGGGCCGGACAGGTGCCGCTGGATTTGCACAACCTGAAGGCCGACGGCGGGGACGACCCATGGCACGCCTTTCCCCTCAGGGACGTCGGCGTCCAGTATACGGTAGAGCAGCGCACCGGTGACCTCGTCCGGCTCGGCTCGCTGTCCAGTGCCCAGCTGATGCGGGAGGGTTATCCCGGGGCGGTGTACTACTACCTCACCCGTCCCTACCGGGTCGTGAGGGTCTCCCAGCGGGAGAAGAAAGTGCTGGTGCGGCGGGAGCGCTATTACACCACCGATCCCTACGGCCCGCTCGTCCTGATCTCGCCTCAACTGACCCCTGAGGGCCTGCATCGCGCCGTGCGCATGGGCGAACTCCGGGCGGTGGAATGTGAACTGTACGTGTCAGAGCGGGTATTCGGATATACCGAGCGGCGGGGCGGGAACAAGATGCCGCCCGTTAAGTACCCCTGTGAGTACTGGCACCTGGCTAGCTTCAGCCGAAACTACACCAGCACCGGCGTGATCCTGAGCCACCCGGCGCTCTCCAACTCTGGCGTCCAGTTGAAGCTGCTTGCAGACCTGCTGTTGGAGGCCTTCCTGCTGGTCGTGCCGTTTGAGCGCAGCGAGGTCAACAGTAGCACCGGAAAGCACTGGAAGACCCAGAACGGGTTTGGGGAGGGGGAGCCCTTCCTGGCGATCTATGACCAGACCTACGGCAGCCTGCGCCTGACCGGCCGGCTGCTGGAGCCGGCCGTCCTGCCCGAAGTGCTGACGGAGGCGTTGCATGTCCTCCGCAGCGGGCGGGTCGAGGCGGTTGAAGGGATCTCCGAGGCCACCGTGCAGGCGCTGCAAGCGCTGGCCCAGGACTGCGCGGGCCAAGCAGAGCCGTTGGAGCTGTTTTCCAGCGCACCGGAGCGGACGGGCGAACTGGAGGGGGAACCGGTCATCGCCCCCGGCAGCGTGGGTTGGATCATCACCGACGACAACCAGGAGTTTCAGATCCAGCGCGTCTTCTACCATCCGAGGGAGGGGCTCCGGTACTACGGCCGGCGCCTGGGCCAGCAAGAGCAGCCGGACGTGCAGGTCTGGTTCCCGGTGACCAACATCCGGCCGATTCCGGGCATCAGCCGCATGGGGATCTACGACTACGAGACGGGCGAGGTCCGGCCGCTGGACGAGTGACGCGCAAACGGTGCCCTGATGGGTCAGGGCACCGTTTGCGGCGTGTTGCGCTCATGCGAACCGGGTGTGGCCGGCCAGCTTCGCCCGCTCCAGCATCTGCGCCGCCTTCTTCCGCGTCTTCTTGAACCGCTCGCCGGCCCAGTCCATCACCGCCTCCAAGGGGGCCTTCACCCGGTTCAGCGGCCCGTGGAACTTGGGCAGCACCTTCATCATCACGGCGGCGTCAAACGCCTCGTCCTCGGACAGGGCGTCCTGAAGCGGCGACTCCCGCAGGGCGCCCATGAAGGCCAGGATCTCGTCCACCACCCGGTAGCCGAACCCCAGGTCGTGGGGGAGGAGGGCCTGGTTGAGCTCGTCCAGCAGGGCCACGTACTCCCGGCGGCTGCGCCCCCAGGCGGCCACGTCGGCCTTGGTGATCTGGGCGAACCGTCCCTGCCGGGTGAAGTCGGCGAGCAGCGCCTCGTCCCCCCCGTCCTCGCCCGCAGGGGTGGGCTCCACCTCGGGCGGGTAGTCCGTCAGGTCGACGTCTTTCACCTCGATGGTGAACGCCCGGTCCAGGACCTTGGGGCTGAACGCGAAGGTGGTCTCGTCGACGTTGACGGTGCCCACGAAGTAGAGGTTGGGCGGCAGCCGGAGGCGCGGGGGCACCCGGAGCCCGCCGGCGGCCGTCACATCGCCGGCCTGCCCGTGGAGGTGGATCTCGCCGCGGGTGAAGCCGTCTTCCCGGCGACCGGACTCGAGCACGCTCAGGATGTCCGCCAGGTAGTACTCGACGCGGGTCAGGTTCATCTCGTCCAGCACCACGATGTAGGGGCGGACGGGCTCCTCCTGGGACTCGTCCTCAGCCGCTTCCTCTTCCGTGTCTGCCGCTGCGTCCGTCGCGACATCCTCCGGTTGGTCCCCAGTGCCATCCGGGACTGCCCCGCTTCCCCGCCGCCGGCCCTTCTCGTACTCGGCTGCCAGTTCCACGACAAGGGTGAAGGCAGCACCGTCCGCCGGGTCGAGGTCCAGCTCCGGCATCAGCTCGGCGCACGCATGCGCCAGGACCTCCCAGGCGTGCTCCAGGTGCCGGAACTCGGCCTCCTCGGACCTTCTGCTGATGGCGACGTTCGGGCGACCCAGCGCGTGGCAGGCGGCCCGCAGCGTGGACCTCTTGGCCACGGCCGGGACGCGGCCGGGCACCAGGGTGGCGAGGGCCCGGATGACCCGGACGCGCAGCGGCACGTCCACGCCGGCGGCGCGCAGGATCTTCACCGCCCCGAGGGCCCGCTGCGCCAGGGGCAGGGAGGTGTCGGCCAGGCGCGCCGTGGCACGGCGGAGCGTTTCCCCGTCAACCTGCATCGTGCCCACGGGCCGCAGGCGGCCGATGCCGTTGTACCAGTCCTGCCAGAGGCGGCGGAGCTGGTCGTCGGTCCAGTCCCGGTCGCCGATCGCCTGCAGGGCATCCCGGTGGCGCTGGAGATGCGCCTGCACGCCGGCCTCGCCCAGCCGGCGGCGGATGTAGCCCTTCAGGTCCTCGCTGCGGGTTGGGGTCCGGGCGCTACCGTACTCCTCGGCCGCGGCGAGGAGGAAGCGGAGGAAGCGGGTGGCGGCGTACTTGCCCGTCACCGGGTTCCAGTAGCCCATCAAGCCCGTGTTGTCCCGCCAGTCGGGCTTCACCGGCTCCAGCAGAAAGTGGTCGTCGTCCAGGCCCAGGGCGGCGGCGAACTCCTGGGCCAGCTTGGTCTTGCCGGTGCCCGAGAGGCCGGAGAGGATGACGAAGCCCTTGGCCTTCAGGGCGGCGTAGAAGGTGGCCACCTGCTCGGGGCTGAAGCGGTAGCCGCGGCGGAGGAGCCGCTCGTGGAGGCTTCGGGCGGTTGCGGCAGTCAGGAAATCATGCACGGCTCCGTACCTCCTTCGGGCCGGAGCGGGAGCGCCCCGACCCCTTCGAAGTCGCCGAAGATCAGCTCGTGAAGCGTCAGGTCCGTGCGCCGCCGGCGGGTGCGCCGGTCATAGAACACGGCCCGGTCGCCCGGATAGAGGGCGACCGCGGCCCGCACCCCCAGGGCGTCACGGTAGGTGTGCATCTTGTAGAGGTCCGCCGCCTGGGGCGACGCCTCCGCCCGGTCGGGCTCGTCCAGCTCCGGGCGGGGGGCGTCCAGCCGGAACTTGGCGTCCAGCACCAGGGCGACGCCGGCGGGGCCGATGAGGGTGAAGTCCGGCCGGAGCCCCAGGCTGTAGCTCTCCCGGCCGCCCCGGGCGGGCCGGTTGAAGACCAGGCGCCAGCCCCCGTCGCCGAAGCGGGCGGCCGTGCGCCAGTCGAGGCCGCCGGTCTCGTCTGCCCGCAGGCGCAGCCACGCCGGGCCCAGCGCGGGCTCCAGGGCGCGGATGAGCCGGAAGAAGCACCAGTACTCGTAGACGGTGGCCACGTCCCGGGCGGCGATGGCCCGGTCGAGACCGTAGCCGAAGGGGGAGCGGCCCAGCAGGAACTCGGGGTAGAGGGCCCAGAGCTCCCGGTAGCCGTCCTTGCCGTGGAGCACGGTGGACTGCTCGGGCAGGTGGACCAGCTCGCCCACCTCGTCCCACCAGGGCCAGGCGAGGGCCTCGTCAACGTGGTGCGCCAGGGTGGTGAGTTCTTCCCGGAGATCAATCGGACCGGTGTGGTTGGCGTGGGGGCCGCCCTGCACGGCGAGGTCAGCGTGGGGACCGCCCTGCACGGCGAGGTCGGCGTGGCGATCGCCCTCAGGGGCACCGGCAGCCCGGGGGTCGGCCTGGCCAGCGCTGTCACCTTGGGGGTCGCCCTCACTGGTAACCCGGGGGACGGTCTGATCGGCGCTGTCATCTTGGGGAACGCCCTCGCGGGCAGCTACAGGGTCGGTTTGAACGGTGCCGACAGCCCGGAGGCGACTCTGCCTACCTCCATATCTTTCCAGCAGGGTGAGGGCGTCGTCCACCGCCTGCCGCAGGGAGAGGAGGAAGTGGCGGACGAAGCGGTTCTCGTGGGTGTCGAAGGTCTCCTCGGCCCGCTGCTGCAGCAGCCGCTCGGGCAGGACTGCCTGGCCGCCGAGGCGGAACCAGCCGCCGTCCCCGGCTGTGACGGCCCAGGTGTCGGGGTGGGTGAGGCCCCAGCGGAGCACGGCGCCGTCCAGCCGGGTGGCCAATGCGACGGGACGGACCAGTTCTTCCCGAGTGAGGACCCGGTGGGGGCTGTGGCCAACGGCCTCCAGCGCCGCCGCGAGGGTGCGGCCGTGGTGGCGGAGGAAGTGGAGGGTGAAGAGCGGCGACGGCGGCCCGTCGTGGATGCGGGTGGCGTGGGCAGTGGCGCCGGTCAGGTGGAAGGGAAGGGTGAGGAGGTCTCCGATGATCTGCTGGACCATGGTCCGGTAGAGGCGCGGGTAGCTGGCGAGACCGTCCCCGGCCAGCTTGTGGCTGATGACCTCCACGGGGAGGTCGGGCACCGGCGCGCCGGCCAGGCGGATGCGGGAGGCGCCGAGGGCGTTCTCGTAGCGGAAGAGGTAGACGCCGTCTGCGACCGGCCGGACGATCTGGTCGCCCACGTGGAGGGCGATGCCCGGAAGGGGCGGCGCCACCGTGAACCGGTACTGGGCCCACTCCCAGAGGAGGAAGGGGGAGCAGCCGGGCAGGGCGTCCGCCAGGTCTGGCCGGTAGGCCGGCACGGCGGCCGCGGGTCCGGCGTGCTGGTCGATGGTGACGGTGACGCCGGGGGATTCGTAGACGAATGCGCCTTCCCGGTACTGCCAGCCGGGCACGGGGGTCACCTCCTGCGTGGGTGTTACGAGGGTAAGTGTTCAGGAGTGGGGTGGAAAATCCTTCACGGGATAAACGTAAATGTGGGCAGTGACAACATGCTGTCACTGCCCTTTGTTACAATTTACACTGGTGAACCATCGCACAGGTTGGGATGGTTTGCTGCGAACTCGCCTACCGGTCCGAGGGTGCCGTACGCCGTCCGGGAGCCGGCCGCCAATTGAGCCCAATCTCCGCACGCTGGGAGGGACGAGGATGAAGATCCATGTCGAGGTCTGGCTTGCGGCTGCCAGTCTGCACGAGAAGGGGCGCGAGGTAATGACCACGCGGGAGCTGCAGGATGAGGTCAAGCGCCTGTTTGGCGACGAGCGCTCCGGGGTGGTCACGCACATTAACGGCCATGCCAACGCGGCGTCGCCCAAGGGTGCTGGCGTCGTCTACAACTACCTCTTCCGCGTGGGGCCCGGGACGCACAGGCTCTGCCGAATCGGGGAACCAGTACATCCCACCCGCACTGGCCGTCAGCTGTGGCCGGACCAGGCGGAGGTGGACGAGCAGTACTGGCCTCTCTGGCGGAAGTGGGTGGTGTGGCAGCAGGGAGGTGGTGCGGTCACGAATTAGGTGGCGGTCATTGATGCGACAGCCGAGCTGCTGATGGTGCCGGACAACAGCGTTTGGCAGCACATGCCCGGTTGGACGCAGTGAAAGACTGATCGACTGGGCGGGACAGACGTCGACAAGCCCGAGGAAGACGGAGCCAACGCACCTCATGGGTTGAAGGAGGCCAAGCACATAAGCGGGAACGCACGCGGGGATAAGGCGCCTCGACCTGCCCTACGTGTAGTGCCAAAGCCGCGGTTTAGTCGGTTGGGTTTAGTCCGTTGAGGTTGGTTGAAGAGCTAATCGTAGAACTTTTGGGTCGATCGATCCGTAATAGGGCCGTTGATCCTGGCAGTGGCAGTGGATCAAGTCCCGTCAAGTGGTGTAAATCGGGTTCCAGCATTGTAGTTGCTCTAGTCGGCACTCAGCGGCAAAAGTTCAGGACGGCCGAGGCTCGGGTCATGGGCGTACAGTTTCGCCATGGACGCCTGGCTGAAGTATCTTCGTGGGGCGGTCATCCACTCTTCCTGCTGCTCGATCATGACGGCTCCGGCCAGGCGGATCAGAGCTTCTCTGTTGGGGAAGATGCCCACGATCTCCGTCCGCCGGCCGATCTCTCTGTTGAGCCGTTCCAGGGGGTTCGTGGAGTGCAGTCGCCGCCAGTGCTCAGTCGGGAAGGCCATGTAAGCCAGAATGTCCTCCTCGGCATCTTCCAGCAGTTGGGCCGCCCGGGGGAACTGTTTCCGCAGGTTCTCGACCACAACGGCTAGCTGAGACTTCGCTGCCTGCTGGTCCGGCTGTGCGAAGATGGTCCTCACAGCAGCCGACACCATGGACTGCAGGTTCTTGGGCACATAGCCGAGCAGATTCCGCATGAAGTGAACCCGGCAGCGCTGCCAGCTGGCGCCACTGAACACGGTTCGGATCGCTTCACGCAGACCGACGTGGTTATCACTGATCACCAGAAGCACGCCCTTGAGGCCCCGAGCGACCAGCTGCCGCAAAAACGCGGTCCAGAAGGCCCCATCTTCGCTGGGACCCACGTCTAGCCCCAGAATCTCCCGTTCGCCATCCTCTCGTACACCCATGGCGATCACCAGGGCCATGCTGGAGACCCTGCCGTTCTCCCGAACCTTCTCGTACTTGGCATCCAGCCAAACGTAAGGGTAGCGCCCTTCCAACGGTCGGTTGCGAAAGGCCTCAACCACCTCGTCCAACTCGGCGCAAAGCCGGGAGACCTGGCTCTTGCTCACGCCGGTCATCCCCAGGGCCTGCACCAACTCATCTACCTTCCGGGTGCTGACCCCCTGAATGTAAGCCTCCTGAACCACAGCCACCAAGGCCTTCTCGGCCCGTCGGCGAGGTTCGAGCCAGCTTGGCATGTAGGACCCCTTCCGGAGTTTGGGGATCTGCAGATCGATCGTCCCGACCCGCGTATCCCACTGACGTTCCCGATAGCCGTTGCGGTAGTTGCTGCGCTCAGACGACCGTTCGTACCGCTCAGCGCCAATCTGCTGCGATACTTCCAGTTCCATGAGACCCTGAGCCAGCACCCGAACTCCTTCCCGGAGGAAATCCACGTCGTCCACACCGGACTTGCGCAGAAGCTCCTCCAATGCGATCCTAAAGTTGGTCACCTGCGGGTTCCCCCTTTGCGATGTATTGCTCCTACTTCGCATGGAACCCAAAGGTGGCCACTTATGTCAAGCAGCCCCTCCCACCGGAAGGTCCGGGGAATTTACACCACTACTTTGGACTCTAACTGACAGGTGGAGGACTATACGCGACGGGCACTACACGGGGGTTTCTCATAGGAGCCCTGACTTTTCAACTATGGTACGTGCTCGACTGCGTGGATGGTGAGCTCGCAAGGCTAAAAGGTGCATCGAGTCGAGAAGGCGTATACTTGGACGTGGTGGGGCACTATATTGCTGACGCATTCATGATCGGCGGGTTTAGCTTAGGGGTCTATAACGCCGTTAAGCAACCCTGGGTCCCTTACGTTGGCTTCCTCTTCGTGGTTGCATATCTCGTGAGCGATCTCCTAGCTCAAGTTTCACGCGAACAACTCGACATTCGTGGTGTTAAAAGGGCGTATGGGTAGGGAGTGGCCCGGTTCAGGGTAATCTCAGCTCCAGCCAGGGGAGTACCCCGGCTGAACACCAACCGCAGCGTGTCGCCGAGGCACCGAATGGTTGCTCGGCACCGGGCCGCTACTCGTACCAAGAGTCGACTCCCCGCCTCGGCCAGTTTGGGCGAGTTCGTGCTCAGAAACCGCCAAGCCCAGCGCACCAGGTTGAAGGCGAACAAGACCAGCTGCGTGAAGGCGGCGTTGGCCTCATACTTCCGCAGCCGAGGAGTACCAAAGTGGAACGTTCCCTTCCACTCCTGGAACCCGGCTTCGATGGTCTGCCGTCCATGGTAGAGCTTGACGACCTCTGTCGTGGTGAGCTCCTCAGGCTGGAGCGTAGTCAGGATGACGCTGCGGACCTCCCGGCCATCGGCGTCCCAGCGGCGCATGGCGACCAGGCGCACCGGATATGGTGCGAGCAAAGTGGGGCCAGGTACGGTAACGGCTTCGGAGGCAAACCGGTTCTTCTCGACTTCAACCCAGTTCTCTGCCGGTACAGCGTCGAAGAGGTGCTTGTAGGCGACGTTGCTCCCGGAGTAGGACTTGATGGTGAACTCATACCCCAGTTCCAGCAGGCGCTGGATCACTTCCGGCGTGCCAAAGGCGCTGTCAGCTCGCAGCAGAATACGGAGGGGAGCCAGGTTCGTCCGATTCTCCTGCCGGTACTGCCGGAGTCGCTGGTTCACTTCACGGAGGTGCTGAACCTCCTCCTGGAACTCACGCTGCAGCTTCTGCTTCCGGCGGGCGCTGCCCTTGCCTGATACCGTCTGCAGTTGCTGATACAGCTGCCTGACCCGAGCCTTCTGCTGAGCCAGGCATGCCTCGACCCATTCGACTCGCCGCAGGGGACGACCAATCCGGGCTTCGATCCTGGGAATCAGTTCGAGCAGGCAGGCGCCGGAACGGCTGTTGGCCTTGCCGGACTTGAGAAGGCCGTCGATGGCAAAGCGCTGCTGCTTCCCGCTGAGGAAGGCGGCTGCGATCTGATAGCCTCGGGCCAACTTCCCCTGGATGTAGCCGAAGTCGGTACCGGTGTACTGCCTGGTCTCGCCCCGAACCTTCTGGCCGGTGAGGTCAATGTCGACGATGACCATTCCGGAGCGGTCTGGACCTGCTACGGCAGCCACCTCCTGCTGAAGCAGCGGGGCCTGGATCTCAGCGAGTGCGTCGGAAAGCTGCTGAACGTTCTCCTCCGTCAGCTTGCTGAAGGTCGCACAGACGGTGGAAAAGTGAGCAAAGCGTTCCTGCCCCCAGGCTTGAGCTACGGCAGGATCGGCAACCAGCGGCTCAGGATCGAAGTTGAGATCCTTCATGTAGCGACAGTTGCCGAGAATGGCAACCAACGCCTCGACCACCTTGTCAACCGGCGTGTGGGCGTAGGTCTTCTGCTTGATGCGCAGGTGCCGATTCAGGATCTCAACCAGGTTGAGCCTTTGAGCTACCCAGCCAAGAGCGACGAGAAAACCATGTCGGGTGGTGGACTTGATGGCTTGCGCAGCGATGTTGGGTGTCGTACCATGAGACTGCATCAGTCGAACCTCCACATGGTGGTTTAAGAGGGGCAAATCCCACCATGTATCATTTGGTTCAGACTGATGCTTTTTCAATGGGTTTCCATTGCACGAAGTCCGGGTTATTCACGCGAAACTTGAGCTAGATGACCTGGCGTTTAAGGTGTGGTTTCTCCAGGGTACGGGTGCAAGACCCAGAAGGCGAATCTCCGCCCTGTTCCAACTCCCGCGGAACGGATTGGCTAGACGTTGGACTCAGTTCTTCGGGTTAATTCCGCGTAGAGGCTACTGTTTTCATATGATCCACATCATGAACATGATGGCATTAGCCGCATGTGTTTGATCAAGAGATTGGGAGCCACTTTGATCATCCAAAAGTGAGCCACCTGACAGCCCTACAGGGCTGTTTTTGCTTCCATTGCGGTTTCCAGTTGGCGGGTTGCCAGTTTATACCTGCGGGGCTTACGGTGTTTCCGGGTGGTGCTTCAAAGCTTCCTGCCGTCGAAGGGTCTCACGGAACCGGTACGACTCCCCATTCATCTCGATGATGTGGGCCTTGTGAGTCACACGGTCTGCCAACGCTGCTGTCATCTTCTGGTCCCCGAACACCTGCGGCCATTCCGAGAATTCCAGGTTCGTTGTGATGATCAGGCTGCCCCGCTCGTACCGTGCGGCGACAAAGTGGAAGAGCAGTTCACTGGCCGGGCGGCTGAGGGACACATAGCCAAGCTCGTCCAGCACGACGAGGTCGAACCGTAGCCACTGCTTTTCGAGGCGGCTGAGGCGGTGCTCGTTCTGCGCCTCCTGCAGTTCGGCAACGAACTGGCCCACGCGCCAGAAGCGAACGCGGTAGCCCTGTCGGCACGCTGCGATGCCGAGTGCTGTAGCTAGGTGAGTCTTACCTGTCCCGCTGTTTCCAACAAGGAGGATGTTTTCCCGATCCCGGATGTATTCACTCTTGCTCAGCGCCAGGATCTTGGCCTTGTTCACGGACGGCATGACCGTGAAGTCGAAGGACTCCAGTGTTTTGGGAACAGGGAAGCCGGCGGCCTTGAGACGGCGCTGGAGTTGGTTGTCTTCCCGATGGATCACCTCCTGTTCCATGAGCGCTTGTAGGTACTCCTCAAATGTCTTGTTGTGCTCTGCTGCATCCCGCGCCAGCTCCTTGTACAGCCGCCGGACTGTGGGGAGTTTCAGGCGCTTCAGGTAGTAGTCCAGCAGGAGTTCCTGGCTCAATGCACCACACCCCCTTTCAGGAGCCGGTTGTACTCGGCCAGTGAGGGTTGCTGGACCCGAATGCCGGCCAGTTCCCCGGCGGTGGAGGTCGATGCCTCGGCTCCAAGATCCGGCTGAACAGCAAGGAGTTGCTTGACAGCCGTGTAGCAAGCCGTTCGCTGGGCCAGGGCCAGCTCCAGAGCGGTACTTACCTCTGAAACCGAATAGGCGCGGTGCAGCATAAGGATCTCGATGAACTCCCGGTCACTGCGGCCCTGCGCCTGCATCTCGGCCCGGAACTGGTGGTAAACGGGCGGAAGCTGCGCCATCCGGTAGGGCTTCGCCTGCTCTAGCGCCCCTGGCTTTACGTGAAGGAGTTCCAGGTAGTGGTCCAGATCGAGGATCTCCCGGTTGCGCTCGTAGCAACGGAGATGACTGGCAATCTTCTCCTGCCCGGCGTAAATGTCGATCCGGTCCCAGTAGGCCCGCACTTGCAGTGGCCGGTTCGCATACTGAACCGGTACGGAGTAGCGGCAGGTCTCGAACGTCACGCAGGACACCTTGTTGCTGGAAACTAGCGCCACCTTGCAGCAATCGAATGGCCGGGCAGGGAGAGGGCGCAGGTACTTCTTCTCCTCCTCCCAGCGCTCCAGGATGGACTGCGTCGAGCCCTGGGGGATACGCCTGGCATACTCCAGGCACCGCTGCCACAGAATGGCGTTGAGTTCGTCCCAGGTTCTGGCTTCCCGGTGTGGCCCGACGATGTAACGCTGGGCGAGACCGACCAGATTCTCTACCGAGCCTTTCTCGTTACCGGAAGCCGGATTGCAGAAGTTGCTGTCGATGAGGTAGTGGGTGCGGAAGCTCAGGAAGGCATCCTGCTCTTCCCGGTTGCGGCCTTCCAGGATTCGTTTCACCGCCTGCTTCAGGTTGTCCAGGGTCATACGGCGGGGAACTCCGCTCAAGCGCTCCAGCGCCCGCCGGAGGCCGTCGAACATGGCTTCCTGCCGCTGAGTCGGATACGCAATCACAACCGGCATGCCGCTCCAACGTAAGCGGACACACAGGATCTGGACTGTGACTTCTGCACCGTCGAGGACCACTACCGCCTCACCCCAATCCACCTCGATGCTCTCACCGGGGTCGTGGGCGAGGGGGATGAAGGCCGGCTGCACTCGCTTCAGCTTCCGGATCTTGGCGATGTAACGCCGGACGGTAGGTTCGCTGCCCTGGTAGCCCAGGGCAACCAGGTCCTCGTAGATAGTCCTTCCGGTCCACCGTTGTTTGCGGGGCAAAATCTCGTTTTCCGCGAGTCGCCGCTCGATCTCTGCTTGAAACTCCGGGGTCAGCACCACGGGCTGAGCCGGCTTCTGCCGCTGGTAGCGCGGCACTTTAGTCAGCTGTGCGTATTTAGCGACTGTTTTCCGAGAGATTCCGAGCGCCTTCGCCACCTGTCGCTGCGATTTCCCTTCCACATGAAGGAGCCATCTGATACGCTCAACATGAGCCATCTCGATCTTCAATCCTTTCACCCCTGCAAACTGGAAATGCGGTACATCCCAGTTTACAGGTTTGGAAGATTGAGGTGGCTCACTTTTACGTGATCAAATGGCCCCCAAATGGCTCCCTTTTAGGTTATCAAACACACGTTCCCCTCCACGAAGCCCGGGAACAGCGGTTTCAGCATGATGCCCAAGCTGGACGGGAAGGGGTCGAGACGCCCATCGGCTTCAGGAGCACCATCGCGAAGGTGGAGAGGAGGCCGAGCGCGATGCCGCCCTGCCACCAGGTCCAACCCCGCATACGCATCACTCCCCGCGAAATTACGGTACGGGGTATAGTATACTGAGGAGCCGGGATTTTGGCAATAGTGGCGATACGGGGCGTTTTCCTTGGCAGGTGAGATCGCGTGACGCTCATCCCGGGCAGAACCTGCTCCCGGGGCTTTTCGTATTGGGTATGTGAGAAGCACTGTGTGGGGGAGCGTTTGCGGCAATGCGAAGGGGACATGTGCGTCGTTCTTTGGCGGTGTTGGTGCTGGCGGCGCTACTATCGGCGCCCGTGGGGGCGGGCGCCGAGGAGGAACTGACGCCGGAGGTGGCGGAGTACCCGGCGGAGAACTACGAGCCCGGCCCGGGCTGGCCGGAGGGGTGGACGCCCCCGCCGCCTCCGGAGGGGATGTCGGAGCGGATGCGGGCAGAGGTGGAGCAAATCCTCCGGGAGCATCCAGATCTGTATGACCGTTACGACTGGTGGGTGTGGGATCCGCTGCCATCCTGGACGAACGAGTACCCCTGGTTCTGGCGGGAAGACAAGATGGGGTGCGGCACCACGCTGCACGTGTACGCCTACCCGGTCCCGGATACGCAGCTGATTACACGGGAGTTTGGTCGATCCTTCGGCTGGTCACGGCTGTACTGGAAACCGTGTCGGTATGAGCCCATCCAATCGATTACCGAGACGCGGGAACTCAGTGAAGAAGAGAAGCTGGCTGAGGGACGTCGTGCAGAGTACCTGTATTGGGTGGACAAGTCGCACCCCGGGCTCGGGCGGGATGACGGCAGCGAAAGCAACGGAAACCCCGATTATATCTACATCTATCTCAACCAAGGCGATGCCGCGAAACGCTTTGACGTGCCGGCTTACCTGGATACGACGGTCAACCGAGTGCGTGTGCCCATCAGGTTTGTTAGTGAGATGATGGGGGCCGAAGTGTCGTGGGATCCGGATGGCCGACGCGTGACGATTAATTTCCCTGCCATCACTCGGGAGGTCCCGAAGGTAGTCCCCGCACCGGGTTTCGATTATCCCGACCTGTTCGACCCCGAGGAGTACCTTCCCAACGGCCACCGCTTTGCGTTTGAGGAACGGACCGTCAGTACCCCTGAACGCACGATCATATTGACGATCGACCACCCGGTTGCGCTGGTTGACGGCCGGGAGGTACCATTGGATGCGCCGCCCGTGATCCGGAACGACCGAACCATGGTACCCGTTCGGTTTATTGCCGAGCAGATGGGCGCGAAGGTCTACTGGGTGGGCGCTGAACCCATTTTCCGCTTGGACGATGGCACCATGTCGGGCACTTATCAGGTTCACATCTTCACGCCGTTCTTCCCCCTGTATGAATACCCGAGCTGGTACCTGGAGAACAGGGCTGTCCGGTACTGAAAGGGGGGGCGGTTCATGAGATGGCCATGGTGGATAGCGGGTGTTATAAGCTGTGCGCTCGCCCTTTCGCCTGCCTCTGATGCGCTCGCCGGCAACTGGACCACCAAGGGCGGCTCACCACAACGCATGTCAGTTGAAACCGATCCTCATGGTCTGGTTGAGTTGAGGTCTTACTGGGAGACTCAGCCGCTAGGCGAAAGTGCCACGCAACCGGTAGTCGTGGATGGCGTCCTCTATCATCTGGCAGGCGACTACCTCTGGGTGTTGGACCTTAGCGAAGTCCAACCGCCTGGAGCGGAGGCTTCTGCGGTTCGTGAGCCGGTTTCGAAGCTCAAAATACCTTTCAATCGGGTGCCAGACGGCCCATTCATTGCACCGCAGTCGAGTCCCACCTATAGCCCAGAGACTGGTATCTTGTATTTTGGCACCGGCTACGGCTGGCTTTGGGCCTATCACACCAGGGAGGGATGGGCTCAACCTGCTGAACTCGAGCTGGGCTGCCCCATCATCGGCTCCCCGCTGGTCATCCACGATCGCGGGCGAGACATCGTGGTGGTGGCAGATCGTCCCAACTTCCCCGGAGAGGAGAACCGGCCAGAAGGGCGACCCCTGTGCCCCCGAGCCCATGGGAAGGTCTGGGTGGTCCAGGGTCTGGATCAGCTGGTCGGCTCCGTTCATCGACAGGTCTACGAGGCGGCCACGACCAAGCAGGTTGAAGGAGGGTTCGGCGGCTTTGTCACCCCGTCGGCGGTGGCGGCGCCTCCCCATGGTGAGAACCCCAGTTTCGTCATCGGTACCGATGGCTTCGAGGGCGGACGAGCCGTGCGACTGGCGCTCGACCGGGACAACGGCTACCGCCCCTACCTCGTCTGGACGGTTGATGGTCCCGCCGGCTTTGCCGGCAACTTCACTGCTGACGGAACCAACGCGTACTGGCTGGACACTCGCGGGTACCTGTGGGGCGCGTCGCTGGCCAAGGGCCGAGAACCCGAGGGTTGGTCCGGCCACTCCATTTCCCTCCCCGCCCTCATCGGCGCCAGGAACGCCTTCACCAACACCGAACCCGCGGTCGAGGTCCGACAAACCCCGGACGGCCCCAAGACCCACCTCTACGTCACCCTCCGCAACTACACCGACACCGGCGCGGGCCTCCGGGACGGCCCGACCGGCAGCGACGGCGCCGTCGTCGCCCTGGGCCCCGGCGGCGAACTGAAGTGGTACCGCAAGTTCGGCCCGGTGGACCGGCTGGGCGAGCGGATGGCCTCCCTCAACACCGCACCGCTGGCCCTGACCAGCCGGGGCGCACTCATCTTCGGCGACGTGAACGGCCACATCTACAGCTACGCCCTGGACACCGGCCAGCCGATGGGCGGCGACGGGCGGCCCGCGCTCATCCAGCCGGAAGGGCGGGCGCCCACGGACCGGCTGTTCCTGCTGAAGGGCGACGAGCAACCGAACACCGGCCCGTACAACTTCTCCCAGGTCTCAGGCGTCGGCGTCGATCCGGCCTTCGCCCACGGCCTGCTGCTCGTCGGCGTCAACTACACCGACGCTTCCGGGACCTCCGGCCGGCTGGTGGCCTACCGGGCCGGCGAGGCCTACGACCTGCGGTGGCTGGATGAACCGGGGCCCCTGGAGCTGGAGCCGGGCAAGACAGTCGCCCTGCAGCCCCGGCTGCAGCTGGAGCTGACGGCCCGGACCCTGGCCGCGCTCTGCCCGGGCCCGCTGTCCGTCGAGTGGTTCCTCACCGACGAGAACGGCAAGCTGGTGCGGTTCCTGGGGACGGCGCCGCTGCCCGGCGACCTGGCGCCGCAGCAGCCCCACTCGGTACCGCTCACCGTCGCCCTGACAGAGACCGACCCGGCGGAGGGGCAGATCGTGGGCATCATCGACCTGCCCTCCGTGTACGCCCTCAGCGCGCCGCACACGGCAAACCCGAAGGTGGCGGCCGCCCGGGGCCTCGCGGCGGCGCTGGGGCTTGCGGCCGAGAAGAGCTGCGCCGGTGCGGTGGCCGAGGTGGTGGAGCGGGAGGGGGAGCCGGGGCCGGAGGGCGGCCTGGCCAACAACGTGCTGATCGTGCCGTACCGCAACCCGCAGCCGCCCGACGAGCCTGAGCGTCCGGGCGAGGAGGGTGGAGGCGGGAAAGCGATCATCGATGACCCGTGGCTGGCGGAGCTGGCGGTGCCGGAGGTGGCCGAGGCAGGCCGGCCGTTCGAGGTCGGGATCTACCTGGGGTATCAGAACAACCTGGGTCAGGGCGAGATCCGGGTGCCGCTCCGGCTGTGGGCGCGGCCTACGGGGGGCGCATCACCGCCCCCGGACGTGTGGCAGATGGTGACGATTGACAAGGTGCCCTGCTGCAGCCTGAAGCCGGGGACGATCCCGGGGCTGAGCGTAGGTGCGTGGGAGATCATCGCCGAGATCGACTACCCCGCCGATACCCGGCCGGAGAACAACCGGGTGATCCGGAGGGTGGAGGTGCTGCAGGTGAAGCCGGGCGAGAGCGGCGGCGCGGAGGGCGGGGCCATCACGGACTGAACGCGGGACACCAGACCAAGGTGCCCCGTCCCAGGCCTTGCCGGGCCCCACATTGGCCCTCACGTATGGATGGACACCTTGCACGCCTGGACACAGGACCGTACGTGCATGGCTTC
Organism: Symbiobacterium thermophilum IAM 14863; assembly: GCF_000009905.1. Taxonomy (GTDB): domain Bacteria; phylum Bacillota; class Sulfobacillia; order Symbiobacteriales; family Symbiobacteriaceae; genus Symbiobacterium; species Symbiobacterium thermophilum. The sequence continues at coordinate 2,456,950 of NC_006177.1, read as the reverse complement.
AGGACCTGCATGACCAGGTGCAAGGCGTACATGACCAGGTATAGGAGCTGCCTGACCAGGTGCAGGACCTGCATACACGGTTGCAGAGCCTACATGCACGTCAGAACGGTCTCCACGCACGCCAGACTTCTGATCGAATACAGGATCCACCTGCACGAGCAAAGGGACCCGCACTCCCCGATGGGGTGCGGGTCCTTTCCTCACTGGAGCAGCGGCCGCAGCTCGACCGGGACCACCGCGACCTTATGGTTGCGCCCATCCACCTGGGCCCGGCCCACGTGCAGGATGCCGAGCGCCCGCAACCGTCCGATGGTGGAGGCGGGCGGCTTGTCTTCCCAATAGAAGCCGTCGCCGGTCTGGTCGCCGAACCGGCGGGTCAGCCGGTGCAGCTTCACCCAGCCGCCCTCCGCCAGAACGAAGCTGAGGGCTTCCCGCACCGCAGGCGGTTCGTCCGCCAGCACAGCCTGCAGCCGGTCGGCATCCAGCATCGCCGCGGCCAGGACCTTCTCCCGTTCGGGGCGGCGGCGCTGGGGCTCGATCGCGAAGCGCTGTGCGGCCGCGTTCAGCCAGGGGACCGGGATGCGCCGCAGGGCGGTGGCCAGCTTGACATCGAGGCGGATGGGACGCTCGTCCTGCTCCTCCCGCATGGCGTCCATGAACGCCGCGATGTAGGCCTGGTGGTCTTCGATAAAGCCGTGGTCGCCCTCTACTTCCGCCCGGATCGCAGCCTTCAGGCGTTCGAGGTCCCATAGGAAGTCGGGGGACAAGCGGCTGGCATCGATCTCATCGGCGAACCGGCGGGCCGCCTCGATTTCGCCCATGTCCAGGTGGATCAGGGCCAACCGGAACAGCACCGCGGGCTGCTCCGGCATGAGATCATGCAGCATCCCCAGGAGCACCAGCGCCTCATCCAGCTTCCCCTGTTCCCGGAGGAAATCCGCCTCCAGCACCGCGGCGGGGGGATAGAGGACCGGCCCCTCGCGCAGTTCGACCACTCGCTTCATGGCGGCCTCCCGCTTTCCCTCCCGCCACAGGCGGCGCGCCTCGGCCACGGCGTCCTCCAGCTCCGGAATGGGCCCGTCGGGCACCTGCTTCATCTGCACGACAATCTCCGTCCGGCGGCCCTGGTGCACCACCGGGATGGGCTGGCCCGGCTCGAACACGCCCGCCTCCACCAGCGCACGGGCCGCGCCGAACTTGAGGCCGATGGGCAGGGAGGCGCTCTCCAGGATCCGCCGGCCGAGGTCCATCCCCCAGTCGCCGGTGCGGCGGATGATCTCCGCCACGAGCGTGACCTCTTCGTCCGGTTCCTCATCGGCCATGGCGAACACCGTCGCCAGCATGTACAGGCGGAGCGAGCCTTCCACCGGCAGCTTCTCGGCCTGCTCGGGCGTCAGGTTCCGCAGCAACTCGGCGTCAGGGGGGTCGCTGTCCAGCTGGAACCGCGGGATCACGCCCCTGTCCGTCCACTGCGCGACGAGGACGTACCCCGACAGAGGGCCGACCCAGGCGGGGTCGCGCACCCGCTCCCAGATGCGGATGGCCTGCCTGTACTTGCCCAGGTTGAAGGCGGCCACCCCCGCGAGGAAGGCGCCCCGGGCAAGTTCCCGCCCGGGCCAGCGGTTGTGGAGGTCCAGGACGAGCCGGTAATCGCCCAGCTCCATAGCAGCTTCCTTGATGATCGTCGTGTACTGGATCCACTCCTGCTCCGTGCCAGCGAACGCGCGGAGGCGGAACCGGCCGGCCTCGAAGTCGCGGACCGCCCGCTGCAGGCACTCCCGGGCCCGCTGCAGGTCGCCCAGGGCGGTATAACAGCGGCTGGCCAGGGCGTGGCGGTACGGGTGGATCAGCGCGGGGTCCTGCAATTGGTCCAGCACCTGGAGCGCTTCGGCCGGCTTGTCCTGGTAGTAGAGGGCGGTCGCCCAGTTGTTGAGGGCAGCCACGAGCCCCGCCTCCTGCCACGCTTGCCGGAAGCAGGCGATGGCTTCGTCAAGCTTCCCCTGCTGCATGAGTTCGCTCCCCTGTGCGGTCAACGCGATCGCCTTTTCTGCGCTGGGCGGGTTTGTCATTCGTCTGGACCTCCCGGAGGTGGATTCGCGTAACACGGTTTCCGAAGACCACTGTAACATCTGGTCACCGCTGCGGGGAAGCCCGGTCGCAGCACATCCCTGGCGTTTCCCTCCTGCGCGCGGCCGGCCAGGATGAGCCGGCCGTCGGCGAGCATGGCCTGCCACCGCCGGAAGTGCCGGTCTACCGCATCGGTTTCCGCACGCGTCGGGTCGGTGCCCATCTCCGGACGGACGGGCCGCAACAGGTAGAGCCACTGGCTCACCTGAATACCCCCAGATCCCCGTGTAAGAACGACTGGCCAATGAATGAGTCAATTACCGCACGCCTTGACCAAAGCCCTGCAATCGAGAGTGAACCTCGCCCACCTCAGGCTCGGAGCGTTCGCAAGACCCTCGACATGTTCCAATTCGGAACGGGCATTTTCGGGGGTGCGGGCGCTGCCTTCCCGGGCGTCGGCCTCGCCGGCTCGGTGGCCGTGCCGGCAGTGGGTATGGGCATCAGCTGGGCCCTGGACGACGGCTTCAACCGGCAAACGGACTTGGTAAGGAGGAGCATCCAGAACCACCGCGGGTGCGAGGCCGAGCAGGCGAAGATGGAGCCCATGAAGAGGCGGGCCCGACAGGAAGCCCGGCACCGTGGTGGCGGATTCATGGATAGGCCGTGGCTGGGGGTGGGAGAATATGCTTCCCAGAGTGTTGCGGGAAGCGGTATTTTATATATAGGGGGTGTTCCGGGTGGCCGGAGCACCTGCCAGACTTTCTTGACAGGGGGGATCGTCGATGAATGCAGTGTTGCAGTTGGAGGCCAGAACCCGGGAGACCGGTTCCCGGGCAAGCCGGCGGCTGCGGCAGGCCGGGTTCGTACCGGGTATCATCTACGGTCCCGGTGTGGAGCCGCTGGCCATAAGCGTTCCCACCATCCAACTGGAGCGGTTGGTCGACCGGCACGGCCGCGGGCATCTCATCAACGCCCACGTGGAGGGGGAAGCCAATCCCCGGCAGGTGGTGATCAAACAGCTTCAGCGGGACGTCCTGACCGCTCAGGTGACACACGTCGATTTCCTGCAAGTCGACATCCACCGGACCATCACCCTTACGGTGCCCATCGCCGTTGTGGGGGAGGAGCAGGCGAAGCGCCGGGGTCTGATCGTGACCCACGAGCTGGCCGAGGTGGAGATCAAGTGCCGGCCCACGGAGATTCCGGAGGCGATTACGCTGGACATCTCCGGCGTGACCGAGCCCGGGCCCGTGACGGTGGCCAGCCTTGCCGCTCCTCCCGGCGTCGAGGTGCTGGAGGATCCCGACACCGTCGTCCTCTCCTGCACCCTGGGTTTCGGGGGCGTCGAGGAGGCAGAAGCGGAAGCGGAAGCCGGGAGCTCCACCGGTCCGGCGGCGTGAGCGGCATAGAAATGTACCGGGGCACCCCCTGGACGGGAGTGCCCCGGTTTTTCGGTGTGCCCGGCATGGGCGCTGACTTGGCGGTGAAAGTCCGCTACGGGCGAGGCAGCACCAGCCCGTTAGCCAAAGGCAAGGGTGTCCGTCGCGAGGCGGAATCTGAAGGAAGCCCGAGGCAAAGCCACGACCCGAGGAACACGAACCCCATAGGAGGCTGTGCCGCTCGGGTGAGCTGGCCGAACACAGCAAAACCCGAAGCTGCCAAAGGGCGGTGCGGTAGATGGGGCGGGTGCGGGGTGAAGGTCAGCGTCCTTACCCGGGGAGGTCTGCCGGGAACGCCAGCAACGCTGGTAACCTGCGTCGGGAGACGCAGCTGAACCGGCAGAAGTCAGCAAAGGCCATAGTACCGGCAGGGGGACGCCCCAACCGGGAAGGGCCGAACGTCAGGAAAGGGGTGAACCCGTTGCGTTCGAGCAGCCCGCGACAAACGCAGAAGACCCCGAACGGGACCTGCTCGCCGGAGGTAGCGGTGAAGCCGCAAGGGACGGCGAGAGGGCGGAGTGGGCAGCCGGCACAAGACGGAACGTCACCCCGCGGGGAGCACAGCAACCTGATGGAGCAGGTGGTGGCCAGGGAGAACATGCTGGCCGCCCTGAAACGGGTGGAGCGGAACGGAGGCGCTCCCGGCGTGGACGGTGTCCCCACCGAACGGCTGCGGGACCAGATTCGCGTGGAGTGGGAGCGCATCCGTGAGGAACTGCTCCGGGGGACCTACAGACCGCAGCCAGTCCGCCGGGTCGAAATCCCGAAACCGGGCGGCGGCAAGCGGATGTTGGGTATTCCCACCGTGATGGACCGCCTGATCCAGCAGGCACTCCTGCAAGTACTGACGCCGATCTTTGACCCGACATTCTCCGAATCCAGCTACGGCTTCCGGCCGGGGCGGCGGGGTCATGACGCGGTCAGGAAGGCACGTCAGTACGTGGAGGAAGGGTACGACTGGGTCGTGGACATGGACCTGGAGAAGTTCTTCGACCGGGTCAACCACGACGTGCTGATGGCCCGCGTGGCACGGCGGGTAACGGACAAGCGAGTGCTGCGGCTGATCCGGGGCGTTGTCCCGGAAATCGTGGAAATTCAAAGTGGCGGCCCTCAAGCCCCGTTTGGTATAACGGGGGTGGACAGTAGGAAGGAGGTTGCCGCCACTGATGTCATTGTACCGCGGGAAGACCAAGAAGCGCCAGTTGCTGGAGGTGGACAAACAGCCCTGGTTGCCCCAGCAGGTGCAGGTGACGCTGCATGCCCTCATGGGAGCAGCCAAGGAGGGTCTGCTGGCCCTGGCCGTCGCTGTGGGGCTTGACGTACTGCGCTCCATGATGGAGGCAGAGGTGACGGCCATCGTCGGCCCCAAGGGCAAGCACAACCCCAATCGAAAGGCTTTTCGGCACGGTGCCGAGGAGGGGCGGGTGGTGCTGGGGGGACGGAAGGTACCCATCCAGCGGCCTCGGGTGCGGACGAAGGACGGACAGGAGGTCAGGCTCTCGAGCTACGAAGCCTTCCAGGATGAGCAGTTGCTGACGCAGGCCGCCCTGGAACGGATGCTTCATGGCCTCTCCACTCGGCGCTACCATCATGGCCTGGAGCCGGTGGGCGACGATCTGCCGGCCGTGGCTACGTCCAAGAGCAGCGTAAGCCGGCACTTCGTGGCGGCCACACGCAAGGCACTGGCTGAGCTGCTGGCGAGGCCGCTTGGTGATCAGCGCTACCTGGTGCTGATGCTGGACGGGATCGAAGTCGCAGACCACACCGTGGTGGTCGCACTGGGGATCACGGACGACGGGCAAAAGCAGATCCTCGGCCTCTGGGAAGGGGCTACCGAGAACGCAACCGTCTGTCGCGCCCTGCTAACAGACCTGGTGGAACGCGGCCTGCGGGTGGACGGAGGCATCCTGGTGGTGATAGATGGGGCCAAGGCCCTCAGGGCTGCCGTGCGGGACGTGCTGGGTGCCAGGGCGACCGTGCAGCGATGCCAAGTTCACAAAAAGCGCAACGTGCTGGACCACCTGCCGGACGAGGCTCGCGCGTGGGTCAGCCGCAAGCTGGAGCAAGCCTGGAGGGAGACGGACTACGAGAAGGCCCGGACTGCTCTCACCAGCCTGGCCAAGACCCTGGACGACAAGTATCCGGGCGCCGCCGCCAGCCTGCGCGAGGGGCTCGAGGAGACCCTGACCGTCCTGCGGCTGGAACTGCCCGAGGCGCTGCGCAAGACTCTCCGTTCCACGAACCCCATCGAGTCCGCCTTCGAGAAGGTACGGATGGCTAGCCGCAACGTCAAGCGCTGGCGGAACGGCCAGCAGGTGCTGCGCTGGACTGCCGCGGGCCTCCTGGAAGCGGAGAAGGGCTTCCGGCGCATCAAGGGATACCGCCAGCTCCCAATGCTGTCGGAAGCCCTAAGCAGGGCGTGTTGCGAAATCCCCGTAAGCCAGTGAAACCTGGAGCATAGAACAGGAAAGCCACCATATCCCGCGAATTGGTTGGATTAGCCGCCAAAACAACCAAAACCGCGGGGATGGTGGCAAGACCAGTGTACCACGCCGTGGCCCTGATTCTCCAGCACTTGCATCGCCTCCTGGACGAAGTTGCTGCCGAACGGCGGGGTCGCAAGCCGAGGAACCAACCCAAGACCGGGCGCCCGCGCTTGTACTCGACCCCCTCGCTGCTCCTGTTCCGAATTGCAGCGGATTTGCTGGGCTGGTCGCTGCGCAAAACGCTCAACTATGCGGAACAGGAAGCGGGAGCATGGCTCCGTAAGGCCCTTGGCTGGGAGCAGGTGCCGCATCTGTCTGTGGTCTGCCGCCGCCTGCACGGCGATGACGTCCGGCGGCTGCGGACCCGCCTCTGGCGCAAGCTGCGCCGGCGCTCCCTGCGGCAAGGAGACCTTCGGGTCTTGACCATCGACATGACGGACTTACCCGTACCCCTCCGGAGGAAGGACCCGGACGCAACCTGGGGAGCGACCTCGAAGGGAAAGTTCTTTGGCTACAAGTTGCACCTGGTCATCAGCCGGACCGGTTTCCCGTTGGCCTTCCGGGTCACCCCGGCCGCCATCCATGAGATGAGGCCTGCAGTCTCGCTCTTTGCTGAGGTGGTCAAGCTGGCGGACCAGAAGCAAAAGGCCGAGTTGACCTACGGGGTGGGAGATAGCGCCTACGACAGCGAGAACCTGTACAAGTTCTGGGCGGATGTGTGTTGCGGGCACTTCCTGTGCGCTCCCAACCGGCGGGGCACGCCGGAGGGGGAAGAAGTGCGGGCGTAGGGGCCTTATCGGAAAGCGGCGCTGGAGTTCTGGAAAACCGACCTGGCACGGAGGATTTATGGCAAGCACCGGTCGCTGATCGAATCGGTGAACGCGCAACTGAAGGACCTGTCCAATCCGTTCCAGGTCGGACAGATTCCGGGATGGATTCGGGGTTTGAGAGGCGTGTCGGATTGGGTGTTCTGGCGGATTCTCGCCTTCTCATCCATTCTCTACGCAAACCGTTTGCGTGGTTCTTGTTCACGCAAGCTCTCACGCTTCATTGCATGAGTTTCGCGACACCCCCTCTTCTCCGAGAGCCAGCTGACCGTCGGGCTGCTCAGTCGCCGGGCCAGGGTGCTCCAGGGCAGCCCCCGCCGCACCCGCCCGCGAACCACGGCTTCTCGCACCAGCGTGATGAATCGGGCGTACGGTTTCAGAAAGTCAGGCAAGATGGCGCACGTCTTACGGCACCCTGGACACCACCAGCGGTAGATCGGGATGTACGCCTTCTGGTGCGCAGTAAAGACCCAGCGCCAGTACCGCCCATGCCGCCGCATTCGATCACCGCAACCTGGGCAGTGCAGGGGCAGGTCCGGCCCGCAAGTGCCATATTTGCGAAGATAGGTCTGGACGTTCTGACCCAGGGGAAGTAAGATACACATACACAGGTGCACTCCGCCCTGTGGGGAGAGCCTGCCCAGGTGGACCGCCAAGTCACAGGCCTGGGCAGGCTCTCATATTTGTCCCCTGTCGTACGAAAACGGAGAGGACAGCCCCTCTCCTGATAATTCTATCTTCAATATTCTCTGTCCTACACAAGCGCACGATGCTCAGCACATGTTGACAAATAATCCGGGCAACAACACCCGACACTCGGCCCCGGTCACCCTCACGGTGACCGGGGCGTCGCTCGTCCTCCCTGGCGTCCGCGGCGGCGACCGTCGCGCACCCTCTCCTCTCCCCTTGCCCTCTGCATCTCCTCAGATCAACCTTGCCCCAGAAGGTAACTACAGCTGCAGTGGTACGCGTAGCAAACTAGGAGCCTGTCCGGGTAACCGCACGTGAGATAGGGGCAGACTCCCAATGATTGGATATCAACGATCGTGCCTACTTCTTCATGCGCTGTCTGAAGGCAGATTTCGGGCCTATGCGGCCTGGCTGAAGGCGTAGAGCTTCAAGAGATTGTGGCAAAGGCACACAAGAAGCCATTCCCCGTTGACTGCTTCCAGTCCACGGAGATGGAACTGCCGGAAACCACGAGCCTCCTTGATCTGCCCGAAGACCGGCTCAATGCTCTGCTCTCGCTTTCGGTAGCGCTCGGCGTGTCGCTTTAGCTGCAGTTTCCGCCGCATCCGATCCCGAAGCGTTGCTCCCTTGGGAATCGGGCCGCGTGGTGATTTCGCACGGCGACGTTCGCTGTGCCGCTGCTTCTCCGGAGGAATGTAGGGATTGATTCGCCGCTGCAAGAGCCACTGAACGTTTTGCTCACTGAAGTACCCTGCATCGGCAGAAACCTCCTCCGGCATCTCATCGACATTGGTTTCGACCTGCTCCATCATGGGGATCAAGTGCGGAGCATCTGCCGCCTGGTTTGTTACGGCAGCAGCGACGACAATCTGCGTATCGGCATCGACGACGGCCTGGGCGTTGTACCCCTGGATGAACTGCTTATCAGAGCCTTTCATGATCCGGGAATCGGGATCCGTAAAGTTGCGCTGCGCTGTTGGTGCGGGTTCTGCCTTCGGCCGCTTCCGCCGACGACCGCCCTTGGGCCCCTTGGGTCCCGGCTCCTCGGGAGGCTCATGTTCGTCAGCGCCGGCCCTCAGGCGCACTTCGGCTTCCAGAGCAGCCTTGGCTTCTTGAATCTTGGCCAGCCGCCGCTCACGGAAGCGGAGTTCTTCGGGCAGTTCATCCCCACGACGATGTGGGCCGAAGCGGTGATCCTCGGCCTGGTCAGCTTGCTCGGCTTTCTGGAGCAACTCTGCGATCTCCGCCTTCAGGCGTTGTTCTTCCTCCACCATCCGGCTGTCAGCTCATCGCCTTGTGCTTGGAGGCGTTGGCCTTGATCTTGGTGCCATCCAAGGCCACATGACCCAGGCGAACCAGCCCGGCCTTCTTGCAGATCTTGACCACTTGCAGGAACAGGTCGGAGAGGGCCTTTAGATGCCGCTTCCGGAAATCGCTGATCGTCCGGAAGTCGGGCTGGTTGTTGGCCGCAAGGACGCGGAAGGCTACGTCCTCCTGCAGCCGGCGTTCGATCTTGCGAGAGGAGTAGACGCCGTTGCAGTAGGCGTACAGCAGCACCTTGACCATCATCCGCGGATGGTACGGTGGGTAACCTCGTAGCTCTCGCTCGTACGTCTGTTCGATTTGGCTTAAATCAAGTGAGTCCACGACATCACTCAGGAAGTAAGTGAAATGGTCATGCGGAAGCCAGTCCTGCAGGGCAGGGGGCAGCAGCAACAGCTGATTGGGCTCATACGGTCGATACGTCTTCTTGGTCACGCTGAAGACATTGGACACCGAACCCTTTTGCTCCTACAGAACTGGCTTACTCAGACAGGCTCCTAGCAGATACTGTTCCCGGGACGTTGGGAACGCACCGGCAGAGTCCCGGAACGCCGTCGCTGCTGCCGCTGAAACCTTGCGGCGGGACTCGTACCCTGGGCAGTGCGCGGTAGCGGGCCGAGGGTCCCTTTCTGCAGCGGGATGTGGTGTGATCGAATGAGAGGAGGCAGGATCGCTGCCTCCTCTCACACTGATCCTGTGACGTGATTGAAGGGGTACATCACCGTCAGTACAGGCTTGGCATATCTGAAGCCAGTTCATCCCACGCGCGCAGTGTTTCCGACAGGCGCCTGGAAGCCGTCATCTCCTCGCCCTGAAGGTCGAGAGCTGTGCGCCCCATTTCGCTGAGTAACGAGAGCCCGTTGGAGAGCGCAGTCCTCTCATCAGGCGTCAGTACATCACCGCCCTGGGATGTCCGCGCATGCACGGCAGTCACAACCAAGTCCAGTTGCTCCAACATGTTGTTGAGCCAGAAGAGGCTTACAGAGATCTTCTCTTTCTCAAGTGCCTTGACCGCATCGTGAACTTGGCTTTGAAGTCCTGTGACCAGCCTCTTGGTTGACGAAGCTTCTGCGGTCGTGACTAAATCTGCTTGGAGCAAAACGGCGATGGACTCTGATAGGTCGTTGGTCATCTGCACCAGTTCGTTTAGTTGTGTTGGATAGGCTTCGCCTCCGTAGTCACAGGCGGTCAGGAGCAAAGAGCCGACAATGAGCAGAGCCGCCAAAACCCGAATTGTGACCACCTCCTCCTAGTAGTTACTATAAACTACGGACCCGGTTACCGTCTCCGTGCTCGCCCAAGTGGTGTTACCCATGTTGATCAAAGTATACTTCCAACCGGCCATCAGTTGCTTCTGACCAGGTTGCGTGTAATGGCCAACAAGCACCTCTGCCCAAATGTTATGTCCATAGTCAGCGTCGTTCAGAATCGCCGTTGTTGGGTAAGCGATCCCGTGATTCCTTACGTACTCTCCGTTCGAGTTCGGGACCGTGTACCGCTTACTTCCCTCGGAAGCAACCTGTTCCGAAGACTTGTAACCGGTAGAGAACGATAGGCTGAGAGGAAGCAGCGGGAGCTTGAAACTGTAACCGAGACGTACGGAGAAGTTCACTGATCCCTTGTTTTTCCACGCTCCCCCCCAGTATGCGGACTGGATGTAGTCACCCGCGTCGGTCGCGAAGTTGATCTCGGCTTCTCGCATTTCCGTGAAGGTTGCAGGGCCACCGAAGTTTGGGTCGTTGGGAGACCACGATCGATCCTCCACGATTTCAAGGACTGCTCCGCACTCTTCTTGAATTGTGATGACGGTAGGGCACTGCAGGTAATGGCGAACCCTAAAATCCTCATAGACAGTCTTTCCGCTTATCTGATAGGTCACACGGTACAGGATTGTCCTATCGTAGGTCCTGAAGTTCGTCGCCTGCACCGGAGTAACGTCTATCTCTTCAACGGTAACCGGTTCATAGACCTTTGCGTGCCAGAGTTCTGCCTCAACAGTGTTGACTGGGGCGTCAGCTGAGAACCTCCATGCTTCCTTGATCGCTTTAGTGATCAATGGGCTGGACAACTCCTGCACGACAAATGTATCCGTACGCTTGTCACGCATATAGAGCCGGAGCATTGCCACAGTTTCGGGCGCACTATCGGTGAAGAATGGAGCAACAGCCTCACCCTGCTCCAGTGCCAGAAAAACAACCTCATAGTTGTCGAGTGTGTCAGTCGCCTCGACCACCAACCGGTCAGTGTTCACGGCACTGCGTGTGATGTTGCCCGTAATCCGATAGGGAACTTCGAGCCCATCAATAGTGATCGAGCCTTCCAACGCAATCCCGCCGGGATTAACCTGCACCAACGGGTCGCGTGCGGAGATAGCAGTGCCCGAACCGGAATGTAGGCGATCTTCGGTAGTGTACAAGCGTGCGCTGCTATCCTGCACTTCTGCGCCATAGGCCGGAACTACCAGAAGTTGAACCACCATCAGCACACCCAGCACAGCCGAAATGCCCCTAATCTTCATAGAATCATCTCCATCTCAGTCACAACCAATCGACGTACCAAGCCCCGAGGAAATCTGCGTCACGCCTGACGACAACTCTGGGATCACGGTCTCGTTTCTCAAGACTCAGGGTCACGGACTCTGGAAGGTAAAGCCCGGATGGACCGCTGCTCTCTTTGCCATGCCGATGGTGGTGGACATTGATTTTCCGGGACCGGTGGACCCCTCCACGGTAAAGGTTCGGGTCGAACCTGAAGCCTGGCAGATTGCCGAGTATGAGTACGGAACAGCGCTGGAGTCCAGACACAGTCTTCGCTTGCTTCCCGATGAGCGGACAGATCTCGCCACTGGGATCGGGTGGGTCACTCTCACAGTAGAGCAAGCCATCGCTGCTGACGGCAGATCGTTTGAGGGCGTTCCGTTCTCCGTCAGGTTCTTTGCATTCGATCGCCGGTTGGCTGATGCCCACCCGCATCTGGCTGAATGCATGACGCGATTTGTAGTCCATGTTGACCCGTAACACCTGCAGTTCGGGAGTCCATGGCGAGTAAAAGGTCGAATCGAATGGGCGAAGGGTATCGACCTGGACCCCAAGTTTGCGAAGGCGGCCGCCGAGCTATGGGGCGAGTTTGGGCTGCAGGTGGAGAATGCCGTCTTCACGAGGCTGGCCCCTCCGACCGCAGAGGAGGACAAGGGTGACGACTCCCCCGACTGGAAGTCGGGGGCATCTCAGGCTACTTGAGTAGTCTGAGACCTTTGTTCGTGGACCGTATGCCAACCGAGTCGGATTGGCAAGACCACGGGGTGCGCCACACACCCACTACTCCGTTTGCAGGGAGATACGTTGAAAGCGGTCTGGAAGATATTTGCAGAGCCATTGACGTCAGCATGAACGTGCCAGCCGCAGTTACAGGTGTAGAGACCGCGGTGCTTGCGGTATTGGCGGGGAAGGTGGCGAAGCCCTAAAGGAAATGCTCCAGGGAATTTGTGTGGTCACCTCGATAATAGAGACGTCTGTCGTGATTGAAAAGTTCTGAGGGGGTCCGTGTATCCCCTCAATAAATTGAGGGGGATTACTGCCCCCTCAGACTCCCCCTTTTCTCTAAACGCCGAAACCAAGTCCACGCTCAGGGCGGCCATCTGGCAACGTCTGGGGCTTGACCTCAGTGGGCTTGCCGGACTCCGCACTGGCCTCCTTCAACGCGGTCAATTCGTCATCCGCGTGTTCTTCAGCGATTACACGCCCCTCGACGACGATAGGTTCTTCCACAGTTAGAAGGCGTTCGTAGTCATCGTGGAACCTCGAGAGTGTTTCGAGCAACGAGAAGAACGCATTCTCAGAATCGCCGTGATGCGAATGCATAGTGCGCTTAGCCATCATCGCCCTCCTCATCCATCAACCTCAGAGGTCATCTTCGCCGGTCTCCTTAATCCCGACGCAGAGGAAGGCGTGGCTGGTACTCCGCAGAATCGTCGTAGAACTTACCGTAGTTGCCGCGCTCGTCGCGGTGCGTGACGATCACAACGGGGCCGTATTCGGGATGCCATGTCTTGTGAGCGTTGAAGCCGTTTACCCACGTAGTTATGTAGTCACCTTTTCCCTGCGTGTGTCCTGCCTTTTTCAGAATGGCGATCACCTTCTGGGTGGAGATGGGACGTAGATTCCTGCTCATCTGCGCTTCCCTCCTTTCTCATCCACCGGCGGCGAGCCCGCCAACTCCTCGCTGGTCAACTCATGCGCCGCCCCGTTGAAACCCCAACCGCGGCTCTCTGCCATTTCCACCAAGGCGTCGGCCACGGCATCAGCATCCACGGAAGGGGGCACGCGCAGGTCGCCGGTGATGCGGATGTAACGATCACTCATCCCGCTCATCCTCCTTTGATGGTAGCGGCGGCAACCCGTGCCGCCTTTCTTCGTTCTTGCTTGGCCAATCACATTTCTCAAACACCCAATCAATGACGTGATCTATGTTGTTGAAGTCGAGGCGCCGCGGCTGATAACCTCCTGCCGTAGCGCCTTGTAGACGATTTGGCTGATGTAGACGGTCAGCCTGAACTTGTCGTTGGACTGTGCAACGGTATCACTCGAGACTGTTTCACATTTCCCCGCTGCTCGTGAGCACCGATGCACACGATTCACGACCAAAGCCGCTATCCCGCGTGCTCGACCGCACACCTGGCCACGGACAGCAAGCCGCACCCGTAGGCCCGACTGGCCCCGATGCCTGTCGTCATGGTCTGGCGGAACCGATCGGCATCTGTCACCCGCAAGAGGCAGAAGACCAGAGGTCAGATCAGCACCTACTGACCTCAGCCGACGATGCTTTGCGACGCGCCGGCCAGCACCTTGGTGAGCCACTGGCGCAGTGCGGCCTCACTGAGGGCCTGATAGGCATCGTGGTACTCCCAAAGATAGAGGGTGCGGCCGTCCATCTGGTGTTTTTCCGTGTGCGCATTGGCGTATGGGTAAAGCTGGCCCTTGTGCCGATAGAAGATTTGATAGCGCTGAAGCTTGTGGCGGTGCTGCGGATGGGAACTGCGAATCGGATGGTACTTCACCACCACCTCGACATCTCGGCCGCTTACGCCGCGCACCACAAAGCGGGAACCGGACTGGTGATCACGAGCATAGGCGAGGGCCTCCCGCGGCGAGGGCAGAAGCGGGTACTTCGGCGCGGCCATCTTCTGTACCGTTTCCCTGACGGCGGCGCGTAAAGCACTGAACAACCCGCCTGACGAAGCAGATCGGGCCGATGCGGTGTCAGTCGCAGCGGCCCTTTGCTGTTGAATCTTGGCTAGCTCTGCCAAGATCTCTTCCTGCGTCACCACACGGGCGTTGTCCGGGCGGTAGCGGATGGGACGGCCTTGCCGCTCGATGAGGAGGTTTAGCGGATCCAGCCCCCGTTGCTGGGCCAGATCCAGCAGGTGAAGAAGCACGTGGGCCGTTGCCACCGCATCGGCCAGTGCGTCGTGGTGCTGGGTCAGTTCCACCCGGAAATGCCGGGCAAGGCTTTCCAAACTGGCCGAAAGATCGGGAAGCAATGCACGGCCCAGGGCCATGGAATCGACAAAATTCCCCTGCCATTGGGGCAGACCGTGGCGCGCAAACTCGGCCTGAAGAAAGCCCAGATCAAAAGACAGGTTGTGTGCGCCGAGCAGAACGCCGGGCCGAAGAAATTCTTCCTGAAGTTTGCGAAGCACCGCTTTGGGGTGAGGGTATTTCTCTGAACGCATGTCAGAGGGATCCAGCCTGTTGACCTGCATGGCATACGCCGACACTTCTCCGTCAATGAGGCGAAGCTTTGATTCCCATGTCTTTACAATGCGTTGTTCTTTGATGGCTACGACCCCGATCTGAATGATGCGGTGTTGGTCATACTCCAGTCCTGTTGTTTCCGTGTCGATGACGACCAGATTATAGCGCATGTCAACCCCTCCTTTCGTTCCGTTTTCTCCCAAGAACCCGGCACCCGTGATGGCCATATATAGCTCTGTGGTCTTGGGAGGGAGATGGAGGTAAAAAATTCCGCCAATTCGACCAAATTGTCTCAATATTTGTAATAATTTGTGTTATAATAACTACGGTTTGCAACCACATAAGGCCAAGACGGAATGGGGGTGGAATCACAGAAGCGAAGAGTCTTCCGCTGTCACCACGAACTCTAAAATCCGAAGAAAAAGGAGGACGATTGTGGTGAGTGTACGGCGCTTTCTGGCAGCCCTGACCGCGGCCGTGATGCTGGCGGTCAGCGGCACCCCGACACTGGCTGGGCCGAAACCGGCTCCGACCAACGGTTACTGGGAACCCAACAACCCGGCGTTTGCCCAGGTAGTTCCCCGCATCTATGGGGCATCACAACTCCCCGAGCTGAACGGATACGGCCAGACCATCGGCATCATCGGGATCTACCACGATTATGCTGAGGATGCCAAGGCGGATCTGGCCAAGGCCATTGAGGTGCTGGATCTGGCCCCCATGTACGGCCTGCCGGGGACGGAACCCTGCACCATCGAAAACGGTCCCTGGCCTTGTTTTGAAGTGAAACTGGTGGAATCCGACCCGCGCAAGCCGCCGCTGTTTGCAGGGTCATGTTCGATCTACTATGAGATGGCCCTGGATGTCCAAGCGGCCCACAAGATGGCTCCGGGTGCCAACATCCGGCTATATCTGGGTGAAACCCCGGATGTCTTTGACCTTTTCTACACGCTCCGCCGTGCTCTAGAAGACGACGTTCTTTCGGTGATTTCGCTGAGTTTCTCGACCAGTGAGGAGAACATCCTCACCAATCCTTACCTTGGCGAGGAGTTCCTCCGGGAATACAGCGAGGTGCTGGATCGGGCCAAAACCCTGATCGTGGCTGCTTCCGGTGACTGGGGAGATCGCCTGGAATTCCCGTCCACCCACCCCAATGTGCTGGCGGTCGGTGGCACCACGTTCAAGCAGGAAGATCGTTCGTTCACGCCGTGGAACCCAGAGAGTGAACGGGCGTGGTCAACCTATGAACCGGGCCATTTGGTAGGTTCGGCCGGAGGGCCAAGCATGGTATTTGCCCGCCCCAGCTACCAAGATGGGTTCCATGATCTGCCGTTCCGTACCACTCCGGACATCGCCCTCAACGCCGATGGCCAACCCACGTTCACGTCCAACCACTGGATTGATGCCGGGGCCACCTCGGTTGCCGCACCGATGATCGCCGGAGTTATCGCCCGCGCCAACCAAGCCCGTACGCAGATGGGGCTGCCCAAGATCAGCCATCCGGCAGAAATCTACGCGCTGGCCACAGGAGAGGGGTATCGCGAGAACTTCCGCGACATCACACAGGGGCTTGGCGCATGCGTTTCGGAAACGTGTGCCGCCGGGCCGGGGTATGATTTTGCGACGGGGCTTGGCGTCCCGCGTATCGAGCGCTTTGTTCCGAATGCCGCCGGGATGACCCCCATCGACATCGCGGATCTCACCGTGTCGGCGGTAACAGAAGAGAGCATCCAGATTTCGTTCACAACAAACGTCCCCACAGAAGGGTTTATCTGCTATACCAATGCGCCCGAACGGGACAACCTCGCCCTGCCGCTGGGAAGCGGGATGAACAAGGTGTGCGTCAGTGACGGCCAGTTTGGCACCCGCCATACGGTCACCATCAGCGGTCTTGCGGACAACACCCGCTACTCGATCTGGGCCGGGGCGAAATCCGCAGAGTACACCCGCCACGTCGAAGTCGGCAACATCACCACCCGCCCGCGCCTGACCGAAGTGGGGCTGACCGCCGCAGATGCGGTGGAACTGGAAGACGGCAAGACCTATCATCAGATGCTGGAACCGCACCAGAACCACTACTACCGCTTCAGCTTGAACGAGGGCGACAAGGTGGATTTCCGCCGCACGACCACTGGGCAGATCACCTTCTACCTCCAAGATGCTGAAACAGGTAAGCTGGTGGATCTCATCGGGCCGTCCAAGCACTTTGATAAACCCGGAAGCTACATCATCCGGGTCAGCAGCTACAGCGATCCGGTGCAGTACTCCCTGAAAGCGGATTTCACACGGGCCGATGAAGTAGTGCCCGAACCCGAACCGCCCACCCCCACGGTGCCGCACTACTCGCTGGAAACGGCACTGGTGCTCGAAGACGGCAAGACCTACACCTACTCCATCGGCCAGGGCGAAAGCCACTACTACAAGTTCGAAACCAAGCCTGGCGATATGCTGATCTTCAAGCGGTCAGGTACCGGACCGATCACGGTCTACCTGATGAACGCCCGCACGGGCAAAATTCTGGACACCATGGGCACGCTGAAAAGCGTGAAGTTTGAAGGGGCAGGGACCTACGCGTTCTGGTTCGTCGGCAATCCCACCCGACCAGAGTACACCTTCTCGGTGCGCTTCACACACAGCGGCGACAAGACCGAAGGCATCGTCATGACGGTTCCGGCCGACCCGGAAAGCACGGCCCCCATCGCTGAACCGGATACGGATACGCCGGATGAAGAGCTTGCGCCCCCAGAAGCGGAATCCGTTGAAGTCCCCGAACAAGACGACAGTGATTCGGCCGTGGAACCCATTGTGGTCACCCCGATTGAGCGGCCCATCCCTGCGCGGGGAGTGGAGAAAAGCACCGCCCTGGATCTGGAGTTCGGCAAAACCTATCAGGTTCGGATGCGTGCGGGTGAGACGCACAGCTATCGGTTTGTAGCGCAGAAGGGAGATACAGCCGGATTTACGGTGAGCAGCGACGCCCCTGTGTCCCTTTACCTCTTGGATGCTTCCGGGCGGCTTCTGGCCGATGTTGGAGCCAACCGCATCTATGCATTCACCGCCGAGGGAGAGTACAAGCTTCAGGTGGTGGCCGACCAGCCGCTCACCTATACCCTGCGCGTGGATATCGTGCGTCCAGCACCGAAGCCTGTCCCACCCGTGAAGCAACTCCTGCCGAATCCCTCCGATAACCTGATACCCAAGCCCACTCCGATTACACGATAATGTTATTCTGCGGCCCTTGGCATACTCTGCCGAGGGCCGTTTGACATGGGTTTGGGACGCAGCGGGACACAGAGAGCGCCGAAACGAAGGGGGAGGGAGCGGCATTACTTTTCCCTTGATCGCCATGGGCACTTCTCTGCCCGCCGGAGCATCAAACAGAAGTGCAACGGCAGATGGTGGAGCAGATCCTCGCGCTGCACCCGGATCTTGCCCTGGCGCACTCCCTCCTGCAGCGTTTTCGCCAGATGCTCCGTGAGCACCAAGTGGGCGAGTTGAACCGTTGGCTGGATGATGCAATGGCCAGTGGTTTACCCCCGTTCACGCGACTTGCCAGGACCCTGACGGCCGACAAGGCTGCGGTTCTAGCCGCCATCGAGTTGCCGTGGAGCACGGGGCCCGTAGAGGGGATAATCACCAGGATCAAGTTCATGAAGCGGCTCGGGTACGGCCGGGCAAGCCTGCCGCTTCTGCGGGCCAGGGTTATAGGCAGTCTTGGAGTCTAGCGCGATCGTCGTGCGCTGCGGAGGGATCGAAGTGCCCCTACCCGATGGAGTCAGGCTCCACGCGGAGCAACTGATCTACTGGTTCTGTCAGACTGCCGTACCTCCTGGTATGCAACCTTGCTACCGGCTGGAGTTTCGCACCCGCGGCAGTTCAATCACGCTCTACGAAAGCCGCCCCTCCTGGGTACCGTCAATCGGACGATGGCTACGGATTCCCATGGTGCAGTTCCGATTCGACCCAGAGCAGGGCAACTGGACGCTGTACAAGGCAGATCCTAACCGACGCTGGTTTGCATGGGATCTGGTCCAACCCTCACCAGACCTGGCCGAGCTTCTTAGGCACGTGCATGTCAGCGCCGCAGGGATTATCGTCGGTTGATCCTACGACGCCTTGTCACCGTTGCCTGCACCAAACTTGGCGAAGACCCAAATCCACGTTGCCGTTGACACGGTAGGTGGGAGCACCGTTGGCGTCTAGGCTATTTGCACACAAGCGACGAGGTAGGGGGCCTAGCTCCCTACCTCGTCGACTCTACACTCCCTCAGGGGGCTTTCTGATCAGTCTCTCACCCGTTTGGTTCGCGAACTGCAATCTCCGACGGCGGGATCTCAAGGAACCGCTCGGCGCCGTCCCAGACGATGCGTAGCCGGATTGGGTTCAAGATGGCAGCCTTCACTTCGCCTAGCTGCTCCCAGTCGAATGCAGCTACAGTATGTGTGAACCGCCACTCGGGTCGTTCCGGAGTCACATCAAAGCGGCGGCCACTGGGAGGAAGGACCAAAGTCTCCTCCGGAATGAGCAACATTTCGACCATCTGTTCGGGATAGAAAATGGCGACCCTCACGTTGTGGAGATCTTCATCTACTAAGGATACGAACCTGAAGGTCATGCTTCCCTGCCAACTATTGGGCAGTTCAGGATGAGGCTGCAGGACCAGTTCCGCATCTATGTTGAAGTCGGTCGCCTCCGTAATCGGTGTAAATGTGACCGCGTCCGGAAGTTGCGTTAGGTTGGCCCGAGCGCTGCAGCCCACCAAGAGAGCAGATACCACCAACAACAGAATCGTTCGCCTCATGCTGGACATCAACCACCCTGCCCATCTTCGTAGGAACTCTATCGTCAGGTTAGTATACCATTTTCGCCCATTTCCGCAACCCGGTATCGATGGCGTACTCGCTCTCACGCCGTAGAGGGACTTGACCGCGGCCGACATGGTTCAGGCCCACCCGGACTTCAGTGGGAGTTGCACGGTCCCCGTCCGCGAGGCGGAGGAACACTTCGCCAGGCTCCCGTTGTATGGTTCCACGTACTGCGTCGTCCGGTTGCAGTCCTCGATGCCACTGGCGATCTCCTAGGAGCCTGTCTGAGTAAGCCAGTTCTGTAGGAGCAAAAGGGTTCGGTGTCCAATGTCTTCAGCATGAGCAAGAAGACGTATCGACCGTATGAGCCCAATCAGCTGTTGCTGCTGCCCCCTGCCCTGCAGGACTGGCTTCCGCATGACCATTTCGCTTACTTCCTGAGTGATGTCGTGGACTCATGTTGTTGCCCGCGCTATTTGGCAGTGACTTGACTGGCGACAGTGTCGTTCGTCAACTGACGCGTTGGTTTGTCGCCAGGATCGGGGGCGACCGGCAAGCCGGTCGCCCCTGCTGAGCCTAGCTCAAGTTTCGCGTGAATAACCCGCACTCCGTACAATGGAAACCCATTGAAAAAGCATCAGTCTGAACCAATGATACATGGTGGGATTTGCCCCTCTTAAACCACCATGTGGAGGTTCGACTGATGCAGTCTCATGGTACGACGCCCGAAGTCACTGCGCAAGCCATCAAATGCACCACCCGGCATGGTTTTCTTGTCGCTCTTGGTTGGGTAGCGCAAAGGCTGAACCTGGTTGACGTGTTGAACCGGCACCTGCGGATCAATCAGAAGACCTACACCCATACGCCGGTCGACAAGGTAGTCGAGGCGTTGGTTGCCATTCTCGGCAACTGCCGCTACATGAAGGACCTGAACTTCGATCCCGAGCCGCTGGTCGCCGACCCTGCCGTAGCTCAAGCCTGGGGGCAGGAACGCTTTGCTCACTTCTCCACCGTCTGTGCGACCTTCAGCAAACTAACGGAGGAAAACGTTCAACAACTTTCCGATGCACTGGCGGAGATCCAGGCTCCCCTGCTTCAGCAGGAGGTTGCGGCGGTGGCTGGCCCAGACCGGTCCGGAATGGTCATCGTGGACATCGACCTCACCGGCCAGAAGGTCCGGGGAGAGACCAGGCAGTACACCGGTACCGACTTTGGCTACATCCAGGGGCAACTGGCCCGCGGCTATCAGATCGCAGCCGCCTTCCTCACTGGAAAGCAGCAGCGCTTTGCCATCGACGGCCTTCTCAAGTCCGGTAAGGCCAACAGCCGCTCTGGCGCCTGCCTGCTCGAACTGATCCCCAGGGTGGAAGCCCGGATCGGCCGCCCCCTGCGGCGGGTGGAATGGGTTGAAGCATGCCTGGCTCAGCAGAAGGTGCGGGTCCGGCAGTTGCATCAGGCATTACAGACGGTATCGGGCAAGGGCAGCGCCCGGCGGAAACAGAAACTGCAGTCCGAGTTACAGGAGACGGTCCAGGTCATCCGTGAACTGAACCATCGGCTCCGGCAGTACAGGCAGGACAATCAGACGAACCCGGCTCCCCTCCGGATCGTGCTGCGAGCCGACAGCGCCTTTGGCACGCCGGAGGTGATCCAGCGGCTGCTGGAGCTGGGATACGAGTTCACCATCAAGTCCTACTCCGGAAGCAATCCCGCCTACAAGCGCCTCTTCGACGCCGTGCCGGCGGAGGGCTGGGTTGAAGTCGAGAAGAACCGGTTTGCCTCCGAAGCCGTTGCTGTGCCTGGCCCAACGCTGCTCGCACCGTATCCGGTGCGGCTTGTCGCCATGCGCCGCTGGAATACGGATGGCCGGGAAGTCCGCAGCGTGATCCTGACCACGCTCCAAACCGAGGCGCTAACCATGACAGAGGTCGTGAAACTCTACCACGGACGCCAGACCATCGAAGCCGGATTCCAGGAGTGGAAGGGAACGTTTCACTTTGGTGCACCCCGGCTGCGCAAGTACGAGGCCAACGCCGCCTTTACGCAGCTCGTCCTGTTTGCCTTCAACCTGGTGCGTTGGGCCTGGCGCTATCTGAGCACCTCCTCGTCCAAACTGGCCGAGGCCAAGAGTCGACTCCTGGTACGGGTAGCGGCCCGGTGCCGGGCAACCATACGGTGTATTGGTGACACGCTGCGGCTGGTGTTCAGCCGGGGTACTCCCCTGGCTGGAGCGGAGATTACCCTGAACCGGGCCGTTTCTTACCAATG
Organism: Symbiobacterium thermophilum IAM 14863; assembly: GCF_000009905.1. Classification (GTDB taxonomy): domain Bacteria; phylum Bacillota; class Sulfobacillia; order Symbiobacteriales; family Symbiobacteriaceae; genus Symbiobacterium; species Symbiobacterium thermophilum. The sequence continues at coordinate 2,435,292 of NC_006177.1, read as the reverse complement.
CACTTTTTCAACACCACGAATGTCGAGTTGTTCGCGTGAAACTTGAGCTAGAACAGTGTAGCTTGTACAGTTCCGGATGCGACTCGTTTTCTTGGGCTGCGGTGAATCCGTGCCGTCCTGCGGCACTCCGTGAGTGCCTGGCGGCTCCTGGTGAGGAATGCACGAAGATCTCGGGCGCTGGCGAACTCCAGCTCGACGGCACCAGCCGTTCCATCCCGGAGCACGAGTACGTAACGTGGGTGCGTCCGGCAGTCCGGCTCACAATCGAAGTAGACCTCAACCGTAAACTGAGGCAGCACGGTCGCTCGCAGTGAAGCCAGCACGAGTCATCCCTTCATTACCACGGGCTGCTGCCCTTGGCGGTCTGCAGATCCTGCAGCTCAAACAGAACCCGGTCGACATTGGCCTCGTCCACAAAGCGCTGTTCACGGGAGCAGGCGTCCAGCAGGCAGTTGGTGCAGAGTGTGTTAATGACCCGGGGAAGCCCGCGGGACTCGGCGGCGATCTTCTGCAGCGCCTGTTCCGAGAAGATGTCGTGGTCGACACCCGTCCGGCGCAGATGGTGCCGGATGTACGCGACGCTTTCTTCCTCGCTCAGCGGCCCCAGATGGTACCGCACCTGAACGCGCTGGGCGATGGCTTCGAAGGTGCGCAGGCGGAGCATGCCGCGCAGTTCGGACTGGCCCACCAGCAGAAAGGTCATGGGACAGGCCGAATCCAGGTGGAAGTTGAGCAGGAACCGCACCTCCTGCAGCATGGCGTGCGGCAGCAGATGGGCCTCGTCCAAGACGATGACGGGCTGCAGCCCGTGCAGCCGGTAGCCGTCCAGGATGGTCTGCTCAAACAGCCGGCGGGCCTCTCGGCTCAGGAAGTGGTAGGGTGCGGCGACACCGAGCTGGGTGAGCACGTCGCGGTAAAAGGCCGTGGGCGTGAGCTTGGAGTCGGCAATGTAGACAAACGGATTCCGGCTGCGATCCAGCAGGTCGTAGAGGGTACGGATCGCAGTGGTCTTGCCGGATCCCACCTCACCGGTGATGAGGCCGAACGCCCGGTGGCGCACGCAGTACTGGAGCCTGGCCAGCAGCTCCTGGTGCTGTGCACACGGAAACAGGTCGGTGGTCGGGATCTCCTTGCTGAAGGGCAGGACGCGAAAGCCAAAGAACTCGGCCAGCACTCAGTTCTGGCCCCCCTTCGGCTGCGTCAGCCGGGTGTAGGCGGTCTCACCCAGCCGCCTCCGCCGTTCGGTGTCATGCTGCTTCTTGGCCAGCGTGAGGAAGTTCAGGCCGGTCTTCGGTGCTGCTGTAGCTGGTTCGGGTGCGGGGGATACCGACCGGTGCCGGGTACGGTGCAGCTTTAGCGGGACGGCGTCGGCAAAGCGCTTACCCTCGTGCCAGACCTGGATCTGGCTGAGGTCGTACGGGTCGTAGCGAAGCGTGACCTTCCGGCGGGCCAGGGCCGGGTCGACCTCGTATTGGTTGCGGTAGAGCGAAAAGCAGCCCGTCTGGTCCACCACGCGCTCCTCCTCCCAGAGGAAGACCTCACGGAGTGCACTGGGGTCAATTCGCCGCAGCGGCTCCGTGTCGCTCTCAAACCGCTGCCGCGGCGTCTGCTTGGTCACGCCGTGCACCCGGTTGTGGTACGCCACCTCCAGCCAGGCCCAGAACAGCTCGTTGAGCTGCTCCAGGGTCGCAAGCTGGCCGGCGGCGATGAGTTGCTGTGCCTCCGGCAGAAAGCTCTTCTGTACGGTAAGGAAAAAACGCTCGATCTTCCCTCGCCCTTGCGGCCGATAGGGCCGGGAATGGGTGAGGCGGATGCCCAGCCGGCCGCAGATGCGCGCCAGGTGCCGGGCGGAATAGATCGCCCCGTTGTCCACGTAGATACGCCGGGGGAGACCGTAGCGCAGGATGGTGCGTTTCAGGCAGTCCTCCAGGCGGGGCAGTTTCTCCTCCCAGTACATCTGCCCGTAGACGATGCGGCTGTAGTCGTCGATGAAGGCGATGAGGTAGACCTTGCGGGTCTTGTCGGGCCTGTCCGGATGCGGCAGGTTCAGGAGATGACACACGTCGCCCTGCCAGCAGTCGTTGCGGTGGGCCGCTTCAAAGCGCCGGAAGGTCGCCCTGCGCTTGCGGCTGAGCATAGCCTTGCGGCTGTAGCCCGCCCGCACCAGATGCTGCGACAGGGTGGATCGCCGGAGCAGCCCCGGTGGAACTACGCCGGCCTTCTCCAGGGTGTCAATGATCTGCTGCACGCTGCGCTCCGGCACTTCCCGCCTGGCAGCGATGGCGTGCTCCAGAATCTCCGGTGTGATGACACGGCCCTTGCGGGCGTCGTCCCGCACCTTGGGTTTCAGCCCGTCGAAGCCGGCCTGCCGGTAGGCGGCGATCCAACGCTCCAAGGTGCAAACGCTGACCCGGGTCTTGTCGCTGTGCGGAATCTGGTGGTGCTGGCGGGCGATTTGCTGCAGAATCCGCCGCCGTTCGAGCCGGGTCACATCCTCCGCCACTACCGGTGCGATGAGCTGCCACCGAAAAGCGGCAATCTCGTCGCGCTGCTGTTCGTCCATGGTGAGTCCCTCCCTTGCCAAGTTGGCGCCATTGTGGCACGCCAGCCTGCGGGAAGGCGACGGACAGACTCTGTGGTGTGCTAGAGGGAAGCCGTGCCTTCACCCAGCCGGTTCAGCGCAGCAAACACTCCGCCGTGTTCCTCCGGCCGCCGCCCCATCTGACGGCGGTACCAGTCCCCCACATCCAGCAGGAAGTGGAGCGTGGCGTCCGGACCTTCCCGCCGGGGGGTGAGGGCATCGAGGTCTGTGTCCGGCCAGAAGCGCAGAACCCGTTCGGCAAGGTACTGGCTCCACTCTCCGGCCAGCGCTCTCGCCCTGACAAGCCAGCGTCTGAGCGTCTTCTCCGAGAGCCAGCTGACCGTCGGGCTGCTCAGTCGCCGGGCCAGGGTGCTCCAGGGCAGCCCCCGCCGCACCCGCCCGCGAACCACGGCTTCTCGCACCAGCGTGATGAATCGGGCGTACGGTTTCAGAAAGTCAGGCAAGATGGCGCACGTCTTACGGCACCCTGGGCACCACCAGCGGTAAATCGGGATGTATGCCTTCTGGTGTGCAGTAAAGACCCAGCGCCAGTACCGCCCATGCCGCCGCATTCGACCACCGCAGCCTGGGCAGTGCAGGGGCAGGTCCGGCCCGCAAGTGCCATATTTGCGAAGATAGGTCTGGACGTTCTGACCCAGGGGAAGTAAGATACACATACACAGGTGCACTCCGCCCTGTGGGGAGAGCCTGCCCAGGTGGACCGCCAAGTCACAGGCCTGGGCAGGCTCTCATATTTGTCCCCTGTCGTACGAAAACGGAGAGGACAGCCCCTCTCCTGATAATTCTATCTTCAATATTCTCTGTCCTACACAAGCGCACGATGCTCAGCACATGTTGACAAATAATCCGGGCAACAACAGCTATCCGAACCGTGTTCAGTGGCGCCAGCTGGCAGCGCTGCCGGGTTCACTTCATGCGGAACCTGCTCGGCTATGTGCCCAAGAACCTGCAGTCCATGGTGGCGGCTGCTGTGAGGACCATCTTCGCGCAGCCGGACCAGAAGGCAGCGAGGTCCCAACTGGCCGTAGTGGTCGAGAACCTGCGGAAACAGTTCCCCCGGGCCGCACAGCTGCTGGAAGATGCCGAGGAGGACATTTTGGCTTACATGGCTTTCCCGTCTGAGCACTGGCGGCAACTACACTCCACCAACCCGCTGGAACGGCTCAACAGAGAGATCGGCCGACGGACGGAGGTCGTCGGCATCTTTCCCAACAGAGAAGCCCTGATCCGCCTGGCCGGAGCCGTCATGATCGAACAGCAGGAAGAGTGGATGACCGCCCCACGCCGATACTTCAGCCAGGCGTCCATGGCGAAACTGTACGCCAACGACCCCAGCCTCAGTTGTCCGGAACTCCTACCGCTGAGTGCCGACTAGAGCAACTGCATCGCTGGAACCCGATTTACACCACTTGACGGGACTTGATCGACCCGGCTCAGCGTGTGGTCGAAGGGGCGAAGACTAGGAAGAGTCAGTAGTATGTTGACAGGATGGTGGCACGTGTCCAGCGAACCAATGAGGAGCACGCCTCCTAGCTCAAGTTTCGCGTGAATAACCCGCACTCCGTACAATGGAAACCCATTGAAAAAGCATCAGTCTGAACCAATGATACATGGTGGGATTTGCCCCTCTTAAACCACCATGTGGAGGTTCGACTGATGCAGTCTCATGGTACGACGCCCGAAGTCACTGCGCAAGCCATCAAATCCACCACCCGGCATGGTTTTCTTGTCGCTCTTGGTTGGGTAGCGCAAAGGCTGAACCTGGTTGACGTGTTGAACCGGCACCTGCGGATCAATCAGAAGACCTACACCCATACGCCGGTCGACAAGGTAGTCGAGGCGTTGGTTGCCATTCTCGGCAACTGCCGCTACATGAAGGACCTGAACTTCGATCCCGAGCCGCTGGTCGCCGACCCTGCCGTAGCTCAAGCCTGGGGGCAGGAACGCTTTGCTCACTTCTCCACCGTCTGTGCGACCTTTAGCAAACTAACGGAGGAAAACGTTCAACAACTTTCCGATGCACTGGCGGAGATCCAGGCTCCCCTGCTTCAGCAGGAGGTTGCGGCGGTGGCGGGCCCAGACCGGTCCGGAATGGTCATCGTGGACATCGACCTCACCGGCCAGAAGGTTCGGGGCGAGACCAGGCAGTACACCGGTACCGACTTCGGCTACATCCAGGGGAAGTTGGCCCGAGGCTATCAGATCGCAGCCGCCTTCCTCAGCGGGAAGCAGCAGCGCTTTGCCATCGACGGCCTTCTCAAGTCCGGCAAGGCCAACAGCCGTTCCGGCGCCTGCCTGCTCGAACTGATTCCCAGGATCGAAGCCCGGATTGGTCGTCCCCTGCGGCGAGTCGAATGGGTCGAGGCATGCCTGGCTCAGCAGAAGGCTCGGGTCAGGCAGCTGTATCAGCAACTGCAGACGGTATCAGGCAAGGGCAGCGCCCGCCGGAAGCAGAAGCTGCAGCGTGAGTTCCAGGAGGAGGTTCAGCACCTCCGTGAAGTGAACCAGCGACTCCGGCAGTACCGGCAGGAGAATCGGACGAACCCGGCTCCCCTCCGGATCGTGCTGCGAGCCGACAGCGCCTTTGGCACGCCGGAGGTGATCCAGCGGCTGCTGGAGCTGGGATACGAGTTCACCATCAAGTCCTACTCCGGAAGCAATCCCGCCTACAAGCGCCTCTTCGACGCCGTGCCGGCGGAGGGCTGGGTTGAAGTCGAGAAGAACCGGTTTGCCTCCGAAGCCGTTACCGTACCTGGCCCCACTTTGCTCGCACCGTATCCGGTGCGACTGGTCGCCATGCGCCGCTGGGACGCCGATGGCCGGGAGGTCCGCAGCGTCATCCTGACTACGCTCCAGCCTGAGGAGCTCACCACGACAGAGGTCGTCAAGCTCTACCATGGACGGCAGACCATCGAAGCCGGGTTCCAGGAGTGGAAGGGAACGTTCCACTTTGGTACTCCTCGGATGCGGAAGTATGAGGCCAACGCCGCCTTCACGCAGCTGGTCTTGTTCGCCTTCAACCTGGTGCGCTGGGCTTGGCGGTTTCTGAGCACGAACTCGCCCAAACTGGCCGAGGCGGGGAGTCGACTCTTGGTACGAGTAGCGGCCCGGTGCCGAGCAACCATTCGGTGCCTCGGCGACACGCTGCGGTTGGTGTTCAGCCGGGGTACTCCCCTGGCTGGAGCTGAGATTACCCTGAACCGGGCCACTCCCTACCCATACGCCCTTTTAACACCACGAATGTCGAGTTGTTCGCGTGAAACTTGAGCTAGGCCTTGCGTGTGTTGACGAGAACGAGTGAGCCCCATAACCGGGGCTTTCCTTGTTTGCAGGTATTTCCCCTTCACCCGCCGAATTGTCGCACTATCGAAAACCAACCTCATTCGCAATCGACGTCACACCGGAGGCAGCCACGATGACCACAGCCCCGCACCTGCGCCTCAACGCCCTGTGCCCCTACTTCACCATGTTCCCCCTCGACTTCCCCACCCGGTATCTGGCCCAGGCCCGGCCGGGCGAGTGGGTGCTCGACCCTTTCTGCGGCCGGGGAACCACAAACTACGCGGCGCGTCTTCACGGCCTTCCCACCGTCGGCATCGACAGCAGCCCCGTGGCGGTGGCGATTGCCCGGGCCAAGCTGGTCCAGGTCACCCCCGACGAACTGATCGCCGAGGCGGAACGCATCCTCGCCGGGCCCGAGCCGGCCGACGTGCCGGAGGGCCACTTCTGGGACCTCGCCTACCACCCCCGCACCCTGCTCGACATCTGCCGGTTGCGGGAGGCGCTTCTGCGCGACTGCGAAGCGCCTGTGCGCATCGCCCTGCGGGGGCTTATCCTCGGCATCCTTCACGGTCCCCGAACCAGGCGGGCGCCTTCCTACCTGTCGAATCAGATGCCCCGTACGTATGCCACCAAGCCCGATCCCGCGGTCCGCTTCTGGGTCCGCAGGGGGATGAGGCCCGAAGAAGTGGACGTACTGGACGTCCTCGCCCGCCGGGCCCGGTATAGCTTCGCCGCGCTGCCTCCGCCGGTCCCGGGGTGCATCCTCCAGGCCGACAGCCGGGAGCCCGGTGCCATCCCCGTCGTAGATGGGGGGTACCGATGGGTGATCACCTCGCCGCCCTACCTCGGCATGCGCTCCTACCAGCCGGATCAGTGGCTGCGGCTCTGGTTCCTGGGTGGAGAGCCCACCGTACGGTACATCCACGAGGGACAGGTGAGCCACTTGCAGGGAGAGTACCAGCGCGACCTTGCAACCGTCTGGCGGAACGTCGCGGCTCGGTGCCGACCGGGGACCAGGCTGATCATCCGCTTCGGCTGCCTCCCCACCCTGCCTTGCAATCCAAAGCAGGTGCTGGAGGAGACCCTGGCGAGGTCGGGTGTACCCTGGCGCATCGTGGAGGTTACAGGCGCCGGCATCCCGCCGCGGCACCGGCGCCAGGCCGTACAGTTTGAGAAAACCCGCCCGGCTCACGAGGAGATCGACCTCGTGGCCGTCTTGGGGGAGTGAATCGATGCTGCACCCAGATGCATTGACGGGCATCAAGGAGCAGATCATCCGGCTCGCGGAGGCCGACCGCGCCCTGTTGGACGACCTGCGCCGGGAGGTGAGGGACCTCGCCGGCAGCGTCAGGGTGATTCGGCCCCGCAGTTCTACCGCGATCTCACTGGTGGCCAGCGACGGCGGCAACAACAAGCTTGTGTTCGACCCCTTCTACGTGCAGGTGGTACGGGTGGTGGACTCGTACGGCAAGGAGCTGCTGGTAGACGTCGTCTCGCCGACCACTGACCCCGACTCCTTGTTGACGAATCACTTCACCCCGTCGGGGGACCCGAAATCGGCCCTGGGCCGGCTGATGGCCGACCTGGGGGTGAGGAGCCTGTCCGCGCTCAGCCACATGATTCCGGACAGCAGGCGGGTGCGGGAGCGCCCGGAAACGGTGAGCCCCTCCTGGGTGCAGGTCTACCGCGATATCTGTGAGTGGGCGGTGCTTTATGAGCGCATCTGTTACCAGACCTTTGCCTCCGACACGCTGATTGTGCGGGACGGCCTGCTCCGCTCCAAGGTCTTCCGCGGCGAGGGCTTCATCCGGATGCGGGAGCGGATGGAGGAGGCCATCGAGCGGGTGTGGCGGCAGGACCGCCGGCGCATCTATCTGGTGGGGCTGGCCAAGCACAGCCAGGTGCTGAACCGGTATGGCCTTGCGATGGCCATTGAAGAGACCCTCCCCGCCGGCGATGCCCGCTACGTGGCGATTCCCCGGGAGTTGGAAGCCAAGGCCTACAAGTGGCAGGAGTGGGCACGTGGTGCCGAGACTGAGGAGGGGGAGGCCCCAAAGTTTGTGGCCGGCGACATGTTCTTCGTCCGCTTCGGGCCGCACTCGGGCGATCCCGTCTGGGCTGTGGACATTTTCTCGGCCCAGCGTGACCGGGCGGACGAGATACTCGGCCACCTGCTGGCAGATGCCCGGGACGGTTTTCCTGTGCCGTATTATCCTCGCTGTCTCCAGCGGGCGCACGAGCACGCACAGCTAGCTGACTTCGACTGGGCGATCCTGCAGGACCAGATCCTGGATGCTGTACGGGGGCTGCTCCCCCGCGAAAAGCAGTTCCTGCTCGATGCATACAGACTCAGGGCAGACGTGACGGGAGAGAGGTACGGATGACGCTTTTTCCGCGAGACCAGGTAGTGGGCATCTTTCGCGGCTTCAGCCAGGGCGGTATGGAGTTTCACGCCGACTTGGTGCTGCCGTACCGGAGCGAGTTCCAGTCCATCCCCATGCATGTCCAGTTCCTCATCGTCCAGTTGGAGAACCAGAACGAGGGCGTGCTGGGGCGCATTACCTCCACTACGGCCGACGGGCGTCTCACCCAGGGGGCGGGGGAGGACTACGGCCTGCGGGTGATCGCGGAGGATCGGGAGATCCCCGAGGACCTGCGGGACCAGTACCTGAAGTACCGGGTGAACATCCGGGTGCTGGGGGTGCTGCGGGAGGTCGGTGGAAGGATCGTCTTTGCCCCATCCCAGCGGCGCCTGCCTCACGTGGGCAGCCGAGTCGCTTTCCTCTCCCCTGAGCTCCTGCGTGAGGTGGCCGGCCACAACCTGGAAGGTGCCGAGCTGGGCTTCCTGGCCCTTGGCGAGTTCATCTACGCCAGAGGGGACCGGCGCCTGAAGGTGGAGGAGTGGATGCAGGTGCGGGAGCCGGTGGTGGTGCCGCGCTTCCCCATCCGGCAACTTGTCTCCCGCCGGTCCTTTGTCTTTGCCCGGGCCGGCTTTGGCAAGTCCAACCTCAACAAGTTGCTCTTCGCCGGCCTGTATGAGGAGACACCGACGGTGGAGAAGCGGGGTGGCCGTCAGGTGCCGGTGGGGACCATCATCTTCGACCCCGACGGCGAGTACTTCTGGCCCGACGACAAGAACCGCCCCGGCCTGTGCGACGTGCCCCACCTGCAGGACCGGATCGTGGTCTTCACCAACCGGGAGGCGCCGAGTCGCTTCTACCAGTCTTTCGTCGCCGGAGGGATCAAGCTGGACATCCGGCGGCTCCGGCCCGCGGATGTGATCTCCATCGCCCTCTCTCCGGAGAAGCAGGATCAGCAGAACGTGCGCAAGCTGAAAGGCATGAATGACGCAGACTGGAGCGAACTGGTGGATGCGATTGCCGCGGAGGGCAACGCCACCGATCTTGGACTGATCAAGCGGTTGCTCCGTTTGGAGGAGGGCCAGGAGGCGGAGGCCCTGGCGGCCCGGGCGAATATGACCACCATCGTGAAGATGCTGCATGACCGCTCCAGCCAGATGTTGGACATGCTCCTCGCCGCTCTGAAACAGGGCTGCATCTGCGTGGTGGACGTCTCGCAGCTCAGGGGATCGTCGGCCCTGGTGCTCTCAGGGCTCATCCTGAACCACATCTTCCAGCATAATCAGGAGCAGTTCACCCGGGCGGAGCCGGACACCATTCCCACCATCGCCGTCATTGAGGAGGCACAGTCGGTGCTGGGCCCTGGCGGTGGCTCCGGTGCGGAGCCCTGGCGGTGGCTCCGGTGCGGAGCCCTACATTGCATGGGTGAAGGAGGGCCGCAAGTACGACCTGGGTGCGGTGATGATCACACAGCAGCCGGGGTCGATCTCTACCGAGATCCTGAGCCAGGGCGACAACTGGTTCGTCTTCCACTTGATCTCCGCAGCCGACCTGACGGCCCTGAAGCGGGCGAACAGCCACTTCAGCGACGACCTGCTCAGCTCGCTCCTGAACGAACCGATCCCCGGCCATGCTGTGTTTTGGAGCAGCAGCGGCGGCAAGCCATATCCAGTGTCCATCCGGGTGTTCAGTTTTGAGGAGCGGTACCAGGTGCTGGACCCAGACGGGACACGGGGAGCTGTCGAGACCTTCGCCCAGCGGCTGCGGTCCACCTACGAAGCCGTACTGCGGCCGGCAGGTGAGGCTGCTGCGGCACGAGCGCACCCGGAAGAGGCGGCTGCCGAGGAGGATGTCGATAGCCTGAAACTGCCGTTGTCGCGTGCCTTTGAGAAGGTGCGTTCGGACAAGGCATTCATGGATGAGCTGCGGACAACGGGCGTACCTTGGGGTGTTATTGTCGGAAAAATCAAGGAGCACCTGCCTACCGAGTGGCACGATCTTGATAACCGGGCGTACCAGAGCGTCAAGCCCTTCCTGGACGAGACGTTCGGTCAAGGCAACTGGGACACGGAAAAGCGACCCACCCGGGACGGAAGCCGCAGCGTGACCTGGGCCTTTGTACGAAACCGGGTCGACGAGTAGCGAGCATCAGGAAGGCGGTGGTCAGGTGAAGCTGAATCGCAAGATGATGCATTGGCTGGGCGTTCGACTCGTTGAGGCTGCCAAAGAAGGTCACACGGTCTACTATCATGAGTTGAGTAAGCCCCTGCAACTCACCAACTACCGTCTGCTGAGTGAGCCTCTCGGCGAGCTATCGGAACTCGCTATGGATAACGGTTTTCCTCCGATTTCCGCTGTCGTCATTAACGTAACTGACCAACTGCCTGGTGCTGGCTTCTTTAAGCTTGTAGGCAGGAAACTACGTGGCTATGAGATCCCAGAACAAGAGTGGCAGCCCTTTTTCGCAGAGATGCTGGCAGAAGTGTTCGCTTGGGACGACTGGGACGACTTCCTGGAGGTGCTGGATGAGACGTACGGCTCTGACCTGCCAGCGACCCGAGCTGCGGGGACTGGAAGGACCGCACATCCAGACCTGGCCAGGACGGTTGAGCAGGACCTGCAGGCCGAAGAGATTGAGGAAGGGCGGATCGAAGGTGGCGTCGTCGAGTACTACGGCCGCCGGTATGAGCGCGATCCCGAAAACAGGCGTCGGGCAATTGAGATCCACGGGTTGAACTGCGTCGTCTGTGGGTTCAACTTTGAAGAAGTCTACGGTCCACGTGGAAGGGACTTCATCGAGGTTCACCACGTCAAGCCTCTGAAGGCGTTCGAAGGTGTAGCACAGGTTGTAGACCCCAAGGTCGACCTGGTTCCCATCTGTGCGAACTGCCACAGGATGATCCATCGCCGTCACGACAGTGTTCTCACCCCGGACCAACTGCGCCGGATCGTCGAAGAACAACGCGCTACGCGGTCACCAGGCCACCGACCGATGCGATAGCTCCACCCGAACGAGATGGGCCCTCGATTCCGCAGCGCGGAGTTGAGGGTCTAAGCATGTCTGCGTCTGTACGGCACCATTCTTGGCTTCAGCCTGGCCTCGAGGCGGTCAGGGGCATCGGGATTCATACGGACGCGGCGGATGCACGTGCAAGTGCTCTCATTCACAAAAAGGAGTTCCCCCGCCGGAGTAAGAATGGAATACCCATTAAGTCTATTTCGAAGGGAGACTTGCACCCATGCGCCGCGTGTTAGCCCTACTCATGATGCTGACCATGATGCTCGTTCCCGCTCTGGCCCAGGCGGAGACCGCGGTCCGCCTGGTGGTGGACGGGGTCGAGGTACAGACCGACGTGGCCCCTGTCCTGGAGAACGACCGTACGCTGGTGCCCATCCGTGCAGTGACTGAAGCCCTCGGGTTTGAGGTGGAGTGGGACCAGGAGACCCGCACGGCGACCCTGACCAAGGGCGAGACGACGATCCAGCTCACCGTGGGCAGTCCGGAAGCCGTGGTCAACGGGGAGAAGGTGGCACTCGACGTGGCCCCCTTCATCGTCTCCGACCGCATGATGGTCCCTGTTCGCTTCGTCGCCGAGGAGATCGGCCTGCTGGTCGACTGGGAGCAGGAGACCCGCACGGTGCTCATCACTTCGCAGCCGCCAGCGGATGAGGCTGCGGAGACCGGTGAGTCCGACGAGGATGGCGAGGCGGATGAGGCCGGCGAGCCCGCCGGTGTGGTCGAGCCGGCCGCGCTGGAACTGCTCGCGCAGGCTCATGTCGCTTCCGAGGTGAACGTCCGGCAGACGGGCCACTTCACCGTGACCATCGAGGGCGGGCTGATTCCCGTCGATTCCGAGATATTCCTCGAAATGTACCAGGAGGCGCCGGAGCGGGCCCTCGGCTACAACACGGTGCGGGCCTTCGGGATGGAGCAGACGATCGGGGTTGCGGTACTCGACGGCCAGTACTGGATGCAGGACGAGACGGGCGCATGGGCTCAGATGGTGATGGAGGAGATGGCGCCGACGGATCGCCTGTCTGACCCGTCCGCCCTGGTCAACCTGAACCCCGCGGAATACGACTGGGCCAGCGCCACCGTTACCCGCGAGGCCTACGAGGAGGCCGAACTGCAGGTCGTGACGGTGGTCATGGACAAGTCGGGACTGGCCGCTCTGATCGGTGAGGCGTCCGAGCTGATCACCGACGTCCGGATGGAGGCCCGGTACTGGCTCAACGACGACGGCACGCTGCATCACATCGATGTGTATGTCGAGACCATCGCCGACGAGCCGGTGCCCATACGGGTGGTCATGCAGGGCACCGTGTTCATCGAGCCCTGGGACGGGACCATCGAGTTCCCGCCCGAGATCACCGGTGCTGCCGAGTAGTCGGCGGCCGGAGCGGGGTCTTTCCCTCGATCGAGCAAGGTGTGGGGCTGCGGGAGCGGGATTCCCGCAGCCCCTGAGCTTTTTCGCCCTCTCCCGCGATCCGCCCGTTGACAACGGGCCCGGCATCTCCCATGTCCCCCCGTCCGAAGAACCCGCCGCCGGATCGGCGGGCGGAGATCCTCGACGCCGCCCTGCGGCTCTTCGCCGAGAAGGGGTACGCCGAGGCCACCAACGCCGAGATCGCCAAGGAGGCCGGGGTCACCGCGGCGGCACTCTACTACTACTTCCCCAGCAAGGAGGAGCTGTTCAGGACCGCGGTGCGCCAGCACATCGGGCGGTTTGTCCCGACGCTGCGGGCGCTGACGGCGCAGGCGCCCGCGGACGCCTCCGGTCCGGAGGCCGTCGGGATGATCCTCCGGAACGCGCTGGCTTTCTTCACGGAGGAGAAGACGCAGCTGGTGCTCCGGATCGTCCTGGCCGAGGGGCCCCGGCGCCCCGAGATCCGCCAGATCTGGATCGACCAGATCACCGGGATCTTCGAATTTTTGGCCCCCTTCGTGATGAACGCCATCGCCTCGGGGCAGATCCGCCCCATCGACCCCCGGCTGATCTTCGTCCTGCTCCAGGGCCCCATGCTGTCGACCGTGATCATCCGGGACCTCCTGCAGGTTCCCGCGCTGGAGGGGCTCACCAACGACGCCGTGGTCGACGCGGTCCTGGAGACCACGCTGGCCGGCCTTCGGACCGACGGCTGAGAGAGGAGGAACACGCCGTGTTCCAGCGCATCCTGGCCCTGGCCCAGAAGGAGTTCATCCAGATCCGGCGCGACCGGCGGAACCTGGCGATGATGCTGGTCCTGCCGATCCTCTGGCTCATCCTCTTCGGCTATGCGTTCACCTTCGACGTGGGCGAAGTCCCCGTGGCCGTCGTCGACCGGAGCGGCACGACCATCGGCGCCGCCGTGGCCGACGCGCTCCGCAGCTACGACCGCTTCGTCCCCGCCGACCTGCCGGAACCGTCTGAGGCCGGCATCCGGGAGGCGATCTTCCGGGGCGAGGTGGTGATGGGCGTCCTCATCCCGCCCGGCTACGGCGACGAGGCGCATGCCGAGCTGCACATCCTGCTGGACGGGGCGAACCTCTTCGCCGCCCAGACCGCGGCCCGCCTGATCCCGGCCGCGCTGGAGCCCGCCCAGGAGGTTGTGCGGGCGGAGCTTCAGGCCCGCACCCGGGCGCATGTGGCGGAGCTGATCGCCGAGGCGGCCGAGGCGCGCAAGGCTGAGGTGCTCGAGGGAGCGGCGAGTCCGCCGTGACGCCCCTGCCGTTCCCCCGGGCAAACCTCTGCCCGGGGGTTTTCGTATTGGTTATGGGAGAACGAACAACATGGGGGAGTGGGAACCGATGAAGGGGGATCACACACGCCGTGCCAGGTGGCTGGCCTGGCTGATGCTCGCGGCGCTGCTCGTGCACGGGCCGGTGGGGGCAGGAGCGGAGGAGCCGCTGCAGCCGGAGGTGGCGGAGTACCCGGCTGAGAACTACGAACCCGGTCCGGGATGGCCGGAGGGCTGGACGCCGCCGCCCCCGCCCGAGGGCATGTCGGAGCAGATGCGGGCGGAGGTGGAACAGGCGCTCCGGGACAATCCGGATATGTATGATCGGTACGACTGGTGGGTGTGGGATCCGCTTCCTGCCTGGACCCAGGAGTATCCCTGGTACTGGGAGGAGGACTGGATGGTCTGCGGGACGACGATCCACGTGTACGCCTATCCGAAGCCGGATACGCATTTGATCCAGCAGGTCTTCGGCCGGTCGTACGTCGTGGGGCGGCTGCACCTGAAGCCGTGCAGGTACGAGCCCATGCAGTACATCGTGGCCGTACGGGAGTTGAGTGAGGAGGAGAAGTTGGCCGAGGGGCGCGGCATCGAGTACGAATACTGGATGGACAAGTCTCACCCTGGGCTGGGCCGAGACTATGGATACCGGCATAACGGAAGCCCGGAGGAGATCTTTGTCTTCCTCAACTTCGGCAACGCCAGCAGCCACTTTGACACTCCAGCTTATCTTGACACCACCGTCAACCGGGTTCGGGTACCCATCCGGTTCATCAGCGAGATGATGGGGGCGGAGGTCACCTGGGACCAGGCCGGGCGGCGGGTGACCATTCATTTCCCGGCAGTTACCCGTGAAGTAGTGAAAGCTGTGCCTGCGCCTGGATACGACTATCCCGACCTGATCCACCCCGAGACACACCTGCCCGACCCATACCGGTACCTGTTGCAGGAACAGACGGTGAGTGTACCCGAGCGAACCATCGTGCTGACGATCGATCACCCAGTGGCGGTGGTAGACGGGCACGAGGTGGCCTTAGACGCCCCGCCGGTGATCCGGAACGACCGAACGATGGTGCCTGTCCGCTTCATAGCTGAGCAGATGGGTGCCAAAGTCTACTGGGTCGGGGCCGAACCCATCTACCGGCTCGACGATGGGACCATGTCAGGCAGGTACCAGGTTCACATCTTCACGCCGTTCTTCCCCCTGTACGAGTACCCCAGCTGGTACCTGGAGAATCGCGCGGTGAGGTACTAAGGGGGAGCTGGAATTATGAACTGGCGACGCTGGTTTGCGGGGGTCCTGGCCTGCTTGCTTGCCATGGTACCCAGTCCCGTCGTTGTCGCGGGGGACTGGATCACGAAGGGTGGTTCTCCGCAGCGCACGTCGACAGTCCTCGACCCTCACGGCCTGATTGAGTTGAGTCCGTACTGGGAAACGGAGGCGTTGGGGGAGAGTGCGGCCCAACCGGCGGTCGTCGATGGAGTCATCTACCATCTGGCAGGGCCCTACCTCTGGAGGCTGGAGTTGGACGACCTTCAACGACCGGTTGGCGAAGCCGTCGCGGTCAGTGATCCGGTGAAGCGAAAGGGAGTCGAGTTCAACGTGGCGCCTGGAGGCGCGTTCATCGCCCCGCAGTCCAGCCCTAGCTACAGTCCGGAGACCGGTATCCTCTATTTTGGCACGGGCTATGGTTGGCTCTGGGCGTACCACACGAGAGAAGGTTGGTTTCGGCCTGCTGAACTGGACTTAGGCTGTCCTGTTGTGGGCTCGCCGGTCGTCATTCACGACCAGGGACGGGACATCGTCGTGGTCGCTGACCGACCCAACTACCCCGGCGAGGAAAACCGGCCAGAAGGACGACCGCTGTGTCCCAGGGGGCATGGGAAGGTCTGGGTAATCCGAGCGTTGGATGACCTGGACCGCGTTCCAGAGGTGCACCACTACGAAGCGGCTACGACGAAACAAGATGAAAGCGGCTTCGGCGGCTTCATCACGCCCTCCGCCGTCATGGCTCCGCCCCACGGGAGCAACCCCAGCTTTGTCATCGGCACCGATGGCTTTGAGGGAGGGCGCGCGCTGCGGCTGGCCCTGGACCGCGACAACGACTATCGCCCTTACCGGGTCTGGACAGTCGACAGTACCGCCGGCTTCGCCGGCAACTTCACCTCAGACGGCACCCACGCGTACTGGTTGGACACCCGGGGGCGCCTCTGGGGCGCCAATCTGCATGACGGGCTGGAGCCCGCCGGCTGGAAAGGGCACATGGTCGACGTCCCCGCCCTCATCGGCGCCAGGAACGCCTTCACCAACACCGAACCCGCGGTCGAGGTCCGCCAGACCCCCGACGGCCCCGAAACCCACCTCTACGTCACCCTCCGCAACTACACCGACACCGGCGCGGGCCTCCGGGACGGCCCGACCGGCAGCGACGGCGCCGTCGTGGCGCTCGGCCCCGGCGGCGAACTGAAGTGGTACCGCAAGTTCGGCCCGGCGGACCGGCTGGGCGAGCGGATGGCCTCCCTCAACACCGCACCGCTGGCCCTGATCAGCCGGGGCGCACTCATCTTCGGCGACGTCAACGGCCACATCTACAGCTACGCCCTGGACACCGGCCAGCCGATGGGCGGCGACGGGCGGCCCGCGCTCATCCAGCCGGAAGGGCGGGCGCCCACGGACCGGCTGTTCCTGCTGAAGGACGACGAGCAGCCGAACACCGGCCCCTACAACTTCTCCCAGGTCTCAGGCGTCGGCGTCGATCCCGCCTTCGCCTACGGCCTGCTGCTCGTCGGCGTCAACTACACCGACGCTTCCGGGACCTCCGGCCGGCTGGTGGCCTACCGGGCCGGCGAGGCCTACGACCTGCGGTGGCTGGATGAACCGGGGCCCCTGGAGCTGGAGCCGGGCAAGACAGTCGCCCTGCAGCCCCGGCTCCAGCTGGAGCTGACGGCCCGGACCCTGGCCGCGCTCTGCCCGGGCCCGCTGTCCGTCGAGTGGTTCCTCACCGACGAGAACGGCAAGCTGGTGCGGTCCCTGGGGACGGCGCCGCTGCCCGGCGATCTGGCGCCGCAGCAGCCCCACCCGGTGCCGCTGACCGTCGCCCTGACAGAGACCGACCCGGCGGAGGGGCAGATCGTGGGCATCATCGACTTGCCCTCCGTGTACGCCCTCAGCGCGCCGCACACGGCCAACCCGAAGGTGGCGGCGGCCCGGGGCCTCGCGGCGGCGCTGGGGCTTCCGGCCGAGAAGAGCTGCCTCGGTGCGGTGGCCGAGGTGGTGGAGCGGGAGGGGGAGCCGGGGCCGGAGGGCGGCCTGGCCAACAACGTGCTGATCGTGCCGTACCGCAACCCGCAGCCGCCCGATGAGCCTGAGCGTCCGGGCGAGGAGGGCGGAGGCGGGAAAGCGATCATCGACGACCCGTGGGTGGTGGAGCTGGCGGTGCCGGAGGTGGCCGAGGCAGGCCGGCCGTTTGAGGTCGGGATCTACCTGGGTTACCAGAACAACCTGGGTCAGGGCGAAATCCGGGTGCCGCTCCGGCTGTGGGCGCGGCCTGCGAGGGGCGCATCACCGCCCCCGGACGTGTGGCAGATGGTGACGATCGACAAGGTGCCCTGCTTCAGCCTGAAGCCGGGGACGATCCCGGGGCTGAGCGTAGGCATGTGGGAGATCATCGCCGAGATCGACTACCCGGCTGACACCCGGCCGGAGAACAACCGGGTCATCCGGAGGGTGGAGGTGCTGCACCTGAAGCCGGGCGAGAGCGGCGGCGCGGAGGGCGGGGCCATCACGGACTGACGGCCGTGCCATCGGCGACGGAGGCGATGCCACCACTGAGTGCGGTGCTGTCGGCGACCGTGGGCGATGCCACCACTGAGTGCGGTGCTGCCGGCGACCGTGGGCGATGCCACCACTGAGGGCGGTGCCGTCGGCGGCTGTGCACGATGCCATCACCGGCGGAGGAGCTGGCATCAGACCGACGCTGAAGGTATCTCCAGTCTCAGTGTTAAAGACTTAACAGGACACACATCTGACCAGGGAGTTGAGGTCGATGCACACAGACCCGCCCGACCCGCGCCGGGGGCAGGTTTGCTCGCTGGAGGTGGCCCGAACGGACCACCTCGTCCGGCGGTTGCGGTCGAAGCTGATGGATTATCTCCGCGACGACGAGGCGGAGATCTCCGTCGGCTGGGGGATGGTACGCTTCTTTCCCCCGGAGCTGTTTGACGAGGTGGAACCTGAGGCACGGAGCCTGGCGGTGGACTGGCTGGCCTTCATGTTCCCGGGGGAATGGAGGGTTCCCCTGGCCCGGCAGTTGGCGGAGGATGATGCGTCGTTGTCGCAGGAGGAGCGTGCGACTCTGAACGCCTGGGCCGACAGGGCGGCACCGGGCTTCTTCCGCGTGGAGTCGGTCTCCGGCCCGCAGGCCAGACTGGTCCGCCTCCCCGATGATGCGCCCCGCACCGTGAGAGGGGTGCGGGGCGGGGTGCTGAAGCCGGGAGACCTGCTCGTGACCTGGCTGCTGCCCACGGGACCGGCTTACTACCTCGGCCTCGAAACGGCGTTCGTGGACCAGGACCTGACAGACGGTCTGCGCCACATCCTTCAGGTGGAGATGGACCTGCTCCGGCGGCAGCGGCCCCGTGCCACCTGGGATGACCTCTACCGCACCTCCTGGCCGCGGATCGTGTGGGCTGTCGGTGTGCTGGCCAACGATGCGGATGTGTTCCGCATCCACGCGCCGCCGGGTCCGTCCGTGCTGTGGGATGGCCGGCCGGTGCCGGACGCCCCGGCATGGTGGGAGCGGACCGCCGAATGGGCGCGCACGTTGGCTGAAACGAGTGCGCCTATCCACGAAGAGCCGGGCGACGGGATCGAGCGGCTCTGGTGGGATGCCGCGCTGACCCTTAGGCCGAAGCAGGAGCGCACGGCGGCATCCTGGACGGCGGCGGTCGTCTATGCATTCCGGCGCTACGTGCAGGGCGACCCCACCGTGACGCAGGCCGAAGTGGCGGAGCAGTGCTGCGTTTCGCCAGCTACGGTGGGGAATCGCAGCCGGCAGATCGTAAAGGCGCTCGGGCTGGAGCCGTTCGACCTCCGCTACGTGGACCTGCTGGCACGGGACGTGCGAATCCTCTGGGAGATGCACTGCATCGGCGCGCTCGGCTCCCCCGCACTCTATGGCGGAATGGATGTGGCGAAGATGTCGCCCGAGGACAAGCTGCTCCTTCACGCGGTCCTGCGCGATATGCGCCGGTATCTGAACGAGTGACGGGCAGGATTCCACGGGAATCCCGCCCGTCCGCGTCGTCAACGCAGCAGTTCCCGCAGCTCCACCGGCACCACGGCAACCTCATGGTTCCGACCGTCGACTGGGCCCGGTAGTCGCCCAGGTCGGCCGTCGCGTGTCTGATGATCATGGTGTACTCGATCCATGCCTGTCCCCCGTCGGGCTTCCCGTGGAAGTACAGCGCGATCACCCAGTTGTTGCGAGCTGCCGTGAGGCCTGCCTACTCCCAGGCCTCCCTGAAACAGGCGATGGCCTCCTCGAAGCGACCCTCCTAGAGGAGCCGGCGATCCTGGTCATCGGCACGACGGTGCTGGTGACGACCCACTACATGGACGAGGCGGCCCACTGCGACCGGCTGGCGATGATGAACGCCGGGCGGCTGGTGGCGGTGGGGACGCCCCGAGAGCTGCGGGAGGCGTATGCCGCCGGCGGCGGGCTGGAGCAGGTGTTCGTGCATCTAACACGGATGGAGGGCGCGGCGAGTCCGCCGTGACGCCCCTGGCGTTCCCCCGGGCAAACCTCTGCCCGGGGGTTTTCGTATTGGTTATGGGAGAACGAACAACATGGGGGAGTGGGAGCCGATGAAGGGGGATCACACACGCCGTGCCAGGTGGCTGGCCTGGCTGATGCTTGCGGCGCTGCTCGTGCACGGGCCGGTGGGGGCAGGAGCGGAGGAGCCGCTGCAGCCGGAGGTGGCGGAGTACCCGGCTGAGAACTACGAACCCGGTCCGGGATGGCCGGAGGGCTGGACGCCGCCGCCCCCGCCCGAGGGCATGTCGGAGCAGATGCGGGCGGAGGTGGAACAGGCGCTCCGAGACAATCCGGATATGTATGATCGGTACGACTGGTGGGTGTGGGATCCGCTTCCTGCCTGGACCCAGGAGTATCCCTGGTACTGGGAGGAGGACTGGATGGTCTGCGGGACGACGATCCACGTGTACGCCTATCCGAAGCCGGATACGCGGTTGATCAGAGAGGTTTATGGGCGATCATATGGCTGGTCGCGCCTCTACTGGAAACCGTGCCGGTATGAGCCTATCAACTCGCTTACCGAGGCGCGCGGACTCACCGAGGAAGAGAAACTGGCCGAAGGGCGGGGCATCGAGTACGAGTATTGGATGGACAAGTCTCACCCTGGGCTGGGCCGAGACTATGGATACCGGCATAACGGAAGCCCGGAAGAGATCTTTGTCTTCTTCAACTTCGGCAACGCCAGCAGCCACTTCGACACTCCAGCTTACCTTGACACCACCGTCAATCGGGTTCGGGTACCCATCCGGTTCATCAGCGAGATGATGGGGGCGGAGGTCACCTGGGACCAGGCCGGGCGGCGGGTGACCATTCATTTCCCGGCAGTTACCCGTGAAGTAGTGAAAGCTGTGCCTGCGCCTGGATACGACTATCCCGACCTGATCCACCCGGAAACACACCTGCCCGACCCATACTTGTACCTGTTGCAGGAACAGACGGTGAGTGTACCCGAGCGAACCATCGTGCTGACGATCGATCACCCAGTGGCGGTGGTAGACGGGCACGAGGTGGCCCTAGACGCCCCGCCGGTGATCCGGAACGACCGAACGATGGTGCCTGTCCGCTTCATAGCTGAGCAGATGGGTGCCAAAGTTTACTGGGTCGGGGCCGAACCCATCTACCGGCTCGACGATGGGACCATGTCAGGCAGGTACCAGGTTCACATCTTCACGCCGTTCTTCCCCCTGTACGAGTACCCCAGCTGGTACCTGGAGAATCGCGCGGTGAGGTACTAAGGGGGAGCTGGAATTATGAACTGGCGACGCTGGTTCGCGGGGGTCCTGGCCTGCTCGCTTGCCATGGTACCCAGTCCCGCCGTTGTCGCGGGCGACTGGATCACGAAGGGTGGTTCTCCGCAGCGCACGTCGACAGTCCTCGACCCTCACGGCCTGGTTGAGTTGAGTCCGTACTGGGAAACGGAGGCGTTGGGCGAGAGTGCGGCCCAACCGGCGGTCGTCGATGGAGTCATCTTCCATCTGGCAGGGCCTACCTCTGGAGGCTGGAGTTGGATGACCTCCAACGACTAGTTGGAGAAGCTGTCTTTGTGCGTGATCCGGTAAAGCGGAACCCAGTCGCGTTCAATGTGGCCCCTGGCGGGGCATTCATCGCCCCGCAGTCCAGTCCCACTTACAGTCCAGAGACCGGAGTTCTATACTTCGGAACCAGCTATGGTTGGTTGTGGGCCTACCATACCAAGGAAAGATGGTATCGACCGGCTGAACTGGACCTGGGTTGTCCCATCGTGGGTTCACCACTGGTGATCCACGATCGAGGACGAGATATTGTCGTGGTGACGGATCGACCCAACTACCCTGGGGAAGAGAACCGGCCAGTAGGGCGGCCCCTATGCTCTCGCAGCCACGGCAAGGTGTGGGTGGTGCAGGGGCTCGACCGGCCGAGTGACATGGTCCGATGGCAGTACTATGAGGCAGAGACCACGAAACAAGATGAAAGCGGCTTCGGCGGCTTCATCACGCCCTCCGCCGTCATGGCTCCGCCCCACGGGAGCAACCCCAGCTTTGTCATCGGCACCGATGGCTTTGAGGGAGGGCGCGCGCTGCGGCTGGCCCTGGACCGCGACAACGACTATCGCCCTTACCGGGTCTGGACAGTCGACAGTACCGCCGGCTTCGCCGGCAACTTCACCTCAGACGGCACCCACGCGTACTGGTTGGACACCCGGGGGCGTCTCTGGGGCGCCAATCTGCATGACGGGCTGGAGCCCGCCGGCTGGAAAGGGCACATGGTCGACGTCCCCGCCCTCATCGGCGCCAGGAACGCCTTCACCAACACCGAACCCGCGGTCGAGGTCCGCCAGACCCCCGACGGCCCCAAGACCCACCTCTACGTCACCCTCCGCAACTACACCGACACCGGCGCGGGCCTCCGGGACGGCCCGACCGGCAGCGACGGCGCCGTCGTGGCGCTGGGCCCCGGCGGCGAACTGAAGTGGTACCGCAAGTTCGGCCCGGCGGACCGGCTGGGCGAGCGGATGGCCTCCCTCAACACCGCACCGCTGGCCCTGATCAGCCGGGGCGCACTCATCTTCGGCGACGTGAGCGGCCACATCTACAGCTACGCCCTGGACACCGGCCAGCCGATGGGCGGCGACGGGCGGCCCGCGCTCATCCAGCCGGAAGGGCGGGCGCCCACGGACCGGCTGTTCCTGCTGAAGGACGACGAGCAGCCGAACACCGGCCCCTACAACTTCTCCCAGGTCTCAGGCGTCGGCGTCGATCCCGCCTTCGCCTACGGCCTGCTGCTCGTCGGCGTCAACTACACCGACGCTTCCGGGGCCTCCGGCCGGCTGGTGGCCTACCGGGCCGGCGAGGCCTACGACCTGCGGTGGCTGGATGAACCGGGGCCCCTGGAGCTGGAGCCGGGCAAGACAGTCGCCCTGCAGCCCCGGCTGCAGCTGGAGCTGACGGCCCGGCCCCTGGCCGCGCTCTGCCCGGGCCCGCTGTCCGTCGAGTGGTTCCTCACCGACGAGAGCGGCAAGCTGGTGCGGTCCCTGGGGACGGCGCCGCTGCCCGGCGACCTGGCGCCGCAGCAGCCCCACCCGGTGCCGCTGACCGTCGCCCTGACAGAGACCGACCCGGCGGAGGGGCAGATCATCCGCGTCATCGACCTGCCCTCCGTGTACGCCCTCAGCGCGCCGCACACGGCCAACCCGAAGGTGGCGGCGGCCCGGGGCCTCGCGGCGGCGCTGGGGCTTCCGGCCGAGAAGAGCTGCGCCGGTGCGGCGGCCGAGGTGGTGGAGCGGGAGGGGGAGCCGGGGCCGGAGGGCGGCCTGGCCAACAACGTGCTGATCGTGCCGTACCGCAACCCGCAGCCGCCCGATGAGCCTGAGCGTCCGGGCGAGGAGGGCGGAGGCGGGAAAATGATCATCGACGACCCGTGGGTGGCGGAGCTGGCGGTGCCGGAGGTGGCCGAGGCAGGCCGGCCGTTTGAGGTCGGGATCTACCTGGGTTACCAGAACAACCTGGGTCAGGACGAGATCCGGGTGTCGCTCCGGCTGTGGGCGCGGCCTGCGGGGGGCGCATCACCGCCCCCGGACGTGTGGCAGATGGTGACGATCGACAAGGTGCCCTGCTGCAGCCTGAAGCCGGGGACGATCCCGGGGCTGAGCGCGGGCACCTGGGAGATCGTCGCCGAGATCGACTACCCGGAGGACACCCGGCCGGAGAACAACCGCGTGATCCGCCGGGTGGAGGTGCTCTCGTCCAAGCCTGTGGAGGTGGGCGGCCCGGAGGGAGGGGCGATCACGGACTGATCCCGCACGCCCCAACCCCCGGCGCGGGCGGCCCGCACGCCCGGGCCGCGCCCAGCACGGGGCGGCATGAGCGACTGTACCCATGCGCTACACGGGAAAGGGCCCGGCCGCTGACGGTCGGGCCCTCGATCTCTCTATGCTGCGGTTCAGTCGCCGCCCACGTGCGCCACGCCGTTGACGCCCCGGATCTCCACGCCGGCCAGGCGTTCCACGAAGGACTTGTGTTAGCGGCAGTGTTAAAATGGGTCTTCGTCAGCTTTCGTGCAACCGACGATGCCGCATTATCGGAAGAAGATGCCCGATGGTCCTAAATGGAGGCGATTTAGTAACTCACTGACGTCTGGGGATGGGGGAATCTCCTCCAAAACAAACCATCGACCGGCTCTGTCTGCTCGGTACAGAGTCCAGGTTTTCCGGTGTGGATCCAGGCGAAACTGGGCGACAGGTGTTCGCAACCAGCGGTGTATGGTTGGAATCCAGGATGGCCGGCTCTCATAAACCGTGGCTACAGTCCACAGTAGTGGTGTAAAAAGCACCCCGGCTAGATGGTTACTGCCGGCGACCATCTAGGGGGTGCAGGTGTCACTTGACATAAGTGGTCACCTTTGGGTTCCATGCGAAGTAGGACCAGTACATCGCGAAGGAGGATCCCGCAGGTGACCACCTTTAGGATCGCATTGGAGGAGCTTCTGCGCAAGACCGGTGTGGATGACTTCGACTTCCTTCGGGAAGGGTTGCGGGTGCTCGCCCAGGGTCTCATGGAGCTGGAGGTCTCCCAGCGCATCGGCGCGGATCGGTACGAGCGATCGGCCGAGCGCAGCACTTACCGTAACGGCTATCGTGAGCGGCAGTGGG
Organism: Symbiobacterium thermophilum IAM 14863; assembly: GCF_000009905.1. Classification (GTDB taxonomy): domain Bacteria; phylum Bacillota; class Sulfobacillia; order Symbiobacteriales; family Symbiobacteriaceae; genus Symbiobacterium; species Symbiobacterium thermophilum. The sequence continues at coordinate 2,410,887 of NC_006177.1, read as the reverse complement.
ATACGCGGGTTGGGACGATTGACCTGCAGATCCCAAAGCTCCGAAAGGGATCGTACATGCCCAGCTTCCTGGAACCGCGCCGGCGGGCAGAAAAGGCTTTAGTGGCGGTGGTTCTGGAGGCTTACGTGAACGGTGTGAGTACACGCAAGGTCGATGACCTAGCTCAAGTTTCACGCGAACAACTCGACATTCGTGGTGTTGAAAAAGTGCATTGGTAAGAAACGGCCCGGTTCAGGGTAATCTCCGCTCCAGCCAGGGGAGTACCCCGGCTGAACACCAGCCGCAGCGTGTCACCAATACACCGTATGGTTGCCCGGCACCGGGCCGCTACCCGTACCAGGAGTCGACTCTTGGCCTCGGCCAGTTTGGACGAGGAGGTGCTCAGATAGCGCCAGGCCCAACGCACCAGGTTGAAGGCAAACAGGACGAGCTGCGTAAAGGCGGCGTTGGCCTCGTACTTGCGCAGCCGGGGTGCACCAAAGTGAAACGTTCCCTTCCACTCCTGGAATCCGGCTTCGATGGTCTGGCGTCCGTGGTAGAGTTTCACGACCTCTGTCATGGTTAGCGCCTCGGTTTGGAGCGTGGTCAGGATCACGCTGCGGACTTCCCGGCCATCCGTATCCCAGCGGCGCATGGCGACAAGCCGCACCGGATACGGTGCGAGCAGCGTTGGGCCAGGCACAGCAACGGCTTCGGAGGCAAACCGGTTCTTCTCGACTTCAACCCAGCCCTCCGCCGGCACGGCGTCGAAGAGGCGCTTGTAGGCGGGATTGCTTCCGGAGTAGGACTTGATGGTGAACTCGTATCCCAGCTCCAGCAGCCGCTGGATCACCTCCGGCGTGCCAAAGGCGCTGTCGGCTCGCAGCACGATCCGGAGGGGAGCCGGGTTCGTCTGATTGTCCTGCCTGTACTGCCGGAGCCGATGGTTCAGTTCACGGATGACCTGGACCGTCTCCTGTAACTCGGACTGCAGTTTCTGTTTCCGCCGGGCGCTGCCCTTGCCCGATACCGTCTGTAATGCCTGATGCAACTGCCGGACCCGCACCTTCTGCTGAGCCAGGCATGCTTCAACCCATTCCACCCGCCGCAGGGGGCGGCCGATCCGGGCTTCCACCCTGGGGATCAGTTCGAGCAGGCAGGCGCCAGAGCGGCTGTTGGCCTTACCGGACTTGAGAAGGCCGTCGATGGCAAAGCGCTGCTGCTTTCCAGTGAGGAAGGCGGCTGCGATCTGATAGCCGCGGGCCAGTTGCCCCTGGATGTAGCCAAAGTCGGTACCGGTGTACTGCCTGGTCTCTCCCCGGACCTTCTGGCCGGTGAGGTCGATGTCCACGATGACCATTCCGGACCGGTCTGGGCCAGCCACCGCCGCAACCTCCTGCTGAAGCAGGGGAGCCTGGATCTCCGCCAGTGCATCGGAAAGTTGTTGAACGTTTTCCTCCGTTAGTTTGCTGAAGGTCGCACAGACGGTGGAGAAGTGAGCAAAGCGTTCCTGCCCCCAGGCTTGAGCTACGGCAGGGTCGGCGACCAGCGGATCGGGATCGAAGTTCAGGTCCTTCATGTAGCGGCAGTTGCCGAGAATGGCAACCAACGCCTCGACTACCTTGTCGACCGGCGTATGGGTGTAGGTCTTCTGATTGATCCGCAGGTGCCGGTTCAACACGTCAACCAGGTTCAGCCTTTGCGCTACCCAACCAAGAGCGACAAGAAAACCATGCCGGGTGGTGGATTTGATGGCTTGCGCAGTGACTTCGGGCGTCGTACCATGAGACTGCATCAGTCGAACCTCCACATGGTGGTTTAAGAGGGGCAAATCCCACCATGTATCATTGGTTCAGACTGATGCTTTTTCAATGGGTTTCCATTGTACGGAGTGCGGGTTATTCACGCGAAACTTGAGCTAGTACAAGCCTTGGGAATGACCGGTGTGAGCAAGAGCCAGGTTTCGCGGCTATGCGCCGAGTTGGATGAGGTGGTTCAGGCTTTCCGCAATCGTCCGTTGGAGGGCCGTTACCCCTACGTCTGGCTGGATGCGAAGTACGTCAAAGTACGGGAAAACGGCAGGGTCTCCAGTATGGCCCTGGTCGTGGCTGTGGGGGTACGGGAGGACGGCGACCGGGAGATCCTGGGACTGGACGTCGGCCCCAGCGAAGACGGGGCCTTCTGGACGGCATTTCTGCGTCAACTGGTTGCACGCGGTCTCAAAGGCGTCCTTCTGGCCATCAGTGACAGCCATGTCGGCCTACAGGAGGCCATCCGCACCGTACTCAGCGGCGCCAGCTGGCAGCGGTGCCGGGTGCACTTCATGCGCAACCTGCTCAGTTATGTGCCGAAGCACTGGCAGTCCATGGTGGCGGCTGCCGTCAGGACGATCTTCGCACAGCCGGACCAGCAAGCGGCACGGCGTCAACTGGCCGTTGTCGCAGACAATCTGCGACCGCAGTTCCCTCGTGCGGCTCAGCTGCTCGAAGAAGCCGAAGACGACATCCTTGCCTACATGGCCTTTCCGACTGAGCACTGGCGACAGCTGCACTCCACCAACCCGCTGGAACGGCTGAACCGAGAGATTGGCCGTCGAACGGACGTGGTCGGCATCTTCCCCAATCGAGAGGCCGTCATCCGCCTGGCCGGCGCCGTCCTGATCGAACAGCAGGACGAATGGACGGCAGCCCCGCGGCGGTACTTCAGTCAAGCGTCCATGGCCAAGCTGTACACCAGCAACCAGAGTGTCAGCGGTACGGACTTCCTGACCCTCAGTGCTGACTAGGGCAGCTACTCGCGGGAACCCGATTTACACCACTTGACGGGACATGATCCATGAGCCATCTCGATCTTCATCCTTTCACCCCTGCAAACTGGAAATGCGGTACATCCCAGTTTACAGGTTTGGAAGATTGAGGTGGCTCACTTTTACGTGATCAAATGGCCCCCAAATGGCTCCCTTTTAGGTTATCAAACACACGGAAGAGTCCGGTGTTGGGTCATGGTATCAGTAGTCATATTTCATGAACGGCGCTTGAACCGCTGAGCAAACCTTCGCTCAGGGGTTTTCGTATTGGCTAGGTGAGCACCTTTTCGTAGGGAGTGGAGGCCAGATGTGGGGGGAACAGACGAGGCGCGTCGGTTGGCTCACCTTGCTGGTTCTTACAGTCTTACTGTTTCAGCCCGTTGTTGGGGTAGCGGCCACGGACGAGCCGAAGCCTGTGGTAGTGGACTATCCTCCTGAGAACTACGAGCCTGGCCCTGGGTGGCCGGAGGGGTGGTCACCGCCACCGCCGCCTGAGGGCATGTCGGAACAGATGCGGTTGAGGGTTGAACAGGCGCTCCGCGAGCGCCCGGATCTGTACGAGCGATACACCTGGTGGGTGTGGGAACCCTTACCTGAATGGACAAAGGAGTATCCTTGGTTCTGGCGAGAGGATTGGATGGGTTGTGGTACTACGCTTCACGTCTACGCGTACCCGGTGCCGGACACCCAACTGATCACCAGGGTCTTTGGACGGTCGTATGGCTGGACGCGCCTGTACCTCGAACCCTGCCGATACGAGCCGGTCCAGTTTATTGTCGAAGCTCTCGAAATGAGTGAAGAGGAGAAGTTGGCTGAGGGGCGTCGTGCCGAGTATCTGTACTGGGTAGACAAGTCGCATCCGGGACTGGGAAGGGATGATGGGAGGGATCGGAACGGAAGTCCTGACCACATCTATGTGTATCTCAACCAAGGGGACGCATCCAAGCGATTTGACACTCCTGCGTACTTGGATACCACTGTTAACCGGGTGAGGGTGCCCATCCGTTTTGTCAGCGAGATGATGGGCGCCGAGGTCACGTGGGATGAGACCGGCCGGAGGGTGACCATCCATTTTCCTGCAACGACGCGTGAAGTGATGAAAGTAGTTCCGGCTGAGGGATATGACTATCCGGATCTTTTTGATGCTGAGGAGTACTTGCCGAACGGTTACCGCTTCTACTTCGAGCAACGTGTGGTGAGGATACCGGAGCGTACCATTACCTTGACCATCGACCATCCCGTTGCGATTGTGGATGGCCGTGAAGTCCGGCTGGATGCTCCCCCTGTGATCCGGAACGACCGGACGATGGTACCCGTTCGGTTTGTAGCCGAGCAGATGGGCGCCAAAGTGTACTGGGTGGGGAAGGAGCCCATATTCCGGCTTGATGACGGCACCATGTCGGGTACCTATCAGGTCCACATCTTCACGCCGACGTTCCCACTGTACGAATACCCGAGTTGGTACCTGGAGAACCGTGCGGTGCGGTACTAGCTCAAGTTTCACGCGAACAACTCGACATTCGTGGTGTTGAAAAAGTGCATTGGTAAGAAACGGCCCGGTTCAGGGTAATCTCCGCTCCAGCCAGGGGAGTACCCCGGCTGAACACCAGCCGCAGCGTGTCACCAATACACCGTATGGTTGCCCGGCACCGGGCCGCTACCCGTACCAGGAGTCGACTCTTGGCCTCGGCCAGTTTGGACGAGGAGGTGCTCAGATAGCGCCAGGCCCAACGCACCAGGTTGAAGGCAAACAGGACGAGCTGCGTAAAGGCGGCGTTGGCCTCGTACTTGCGCAGCCGGGGTGCACCAAAGTGAAACGTTCCCTTCCACTCCTGGAATCCGGCTTCGATGGTCTGGCGTCCGTGGTAGAGTTTCACGACCTCTGTCATGGTTAGCGCCTCGGTTTGGAGCGTGGTCAGGATCACGCTGCGGACTTCCCGGCCATCCGTATTCCAGCGGCGCATGGCGACAAGCCGCACCGGATACGGTGCGAGCAGCGTTGGGCCAGGCACAGCAACGGCTTCGGAGGCAAACCGGTTCTTCTCGACTTCAACCCAGCCCTCCGCCGGCACGGCGTCGAAGAGGCGCTTGTAGGCGGGATTGCTTCCGGAGTAGGACTTGATGGTGAACTCGTATCCCAGCTCCAGCAGCCGCTGGATCACCTCCGGCGTGCCAAAGGCGCTGTCGGCTCGCAGCACGATCCGGAGGGGAGCCGGGTTCGTCTGATTGTCCTGCCTGTACTGCCGGAGCCGATGGTTCAGTTCACGGATGACCTGGACCGTCTCCTGTAACTCGGACTGCAGTTTCTGTTTCCGCCGGGCGCTGCCCTTGCCCGATACCGTCTGTAATGCCTGATGCAACTGCCGGACCCGCACCTTCTGCTGAGCCAGGCATGCTTCAACCCATTCCACCCGCCGCAGGGGGCGGCCGATCCGGGCTTCCACCCTGGGGATCAGTTCGAGCAGGCAGGCGCCAGAGCGGCTGTTGGCCTTACCGGACTTGAGAAGGCCGTCGATGGCAAAGCGCTGCTGCTTTCCAGTGAGGAAGGCGGCTGCGATCTGATAGCCGCGGGCCAGTTGCCCCTGGATGTAGCCAAAGTCGGTACCGGTGTACTGCCTGGTCTCTCCCCGGACCTTCTGGCCGGTGAGGTCGATGTCCACGATGACCATTCCGGACCGGTCTGGGCCAGCCACCGCCGCAACCTCCTGCTGAAGCAGGGGAGCCTGGATCTCCGCCAGTGCATCGGAAAGTTGTTGAACGTTTTCCTCCGTTAGTTTGCTGAAGGTCGCACAGACGGTGGAGAAGTGAGCAAAGCGTTCCTGCCCCCAGGCTTGAGCTACGGCAGGGTCGGCGACCAGCGGCTCGGGATCGAAGTTCAGGTCCTTCATGTAGCGGCAGTTGCCGAGAATGGCAACCAACGCCTCGACTACCTTGTCGACCGGCGTATGGGTGTAGGTCTTCTGATTGATCCGCAGGTGCCGGTTCAACACGTCAACCAGGTTCAGCCTTTGCGCTACCCAACCAAGAGCGACAAGAAAACCATGCCGGGTGGTGCATTTGATGGCTTGCGCAGTGACTTCGGGCGTCGTACCATGAGACTGCATCAGTCGAACCTCCACATGGTGGTTTAAGAGGGGCAAATCCCACCATGTATCATTGGTTCAGACTGATGCTTTTTCAATGGGTTTCCATTGTACGGAGTGCGGGTTATTCACGCGAAACTTGAGCTAGGGGGATTCAGGTCATGCGGCGGTGGTCAAGGTGGCTGGCTACTGCACTTGCTGTATGGCTCACGTCCGTCACGGCGCCATCAGCTCTGGCCGGCGACTGGATCACGAAAGGTGGGACTCCGCAACGTATGTCGGTGGTGGAGGATCCCCACGGTCTCATAGGGATTGTGCCGCACTGGGAAACGCAGGAACTGGGCGAGAGCGCAGCGCAACCGGTGTTGGTCGATGGTGCGGTATACCACCTGGCGGGGGAGTACCTGTGGAAGATAAATTTGGATGGTCTTCTGCCGCCGGTGGCAACGGCGTTAGCAGTTGAGGATCCGGTTACAAGACTGGGCGTTCCATTCAACCGGGCGCCGGGTGGTCCGTTGATTGCACCCCAGTCGAGTCCCTCTTACAGCCCACAAACACAGGTGCTCTACTTCGGTACTGGATACGGCTGGGTCTGGGCCTACCATACCGTGGAGGGCTGGTTTCGTCCGTTGGAGTTGGAACTGGGGTGTCCTATTGTTGGATCTCCCCTGGTCATACATGATTCTGGGCGTGACATCGTGGTTGTCGCGGATCGCCCCAACTACCCAGGGGAGGAAGATCGGCCCGCAGGTCGCCCGCTCTGCCCTCGTTCGCATGGAAAGGTTTGGGTGGTGCAAGGTCTGGATCGTCAAGATGGACATCCAAGCTGGAGGGTCTACGAAGCTGCAACCACCAAGCACGTAGCTGGGGGCTTCGGCGGTTTCATCACCCCGTCGGCGGTAACTGCCCCACCGCACGATGGAAATCCCAGCTTTGTGATTGGAACGGACGGTTTCGAGGGTGGTCGGGCGGTTCGGCTCGCTCTGGACCGGAATGACAACTACCGCCCGTACCTCCTCTGGACAGTTGACGGCCCCGCAGGGTTCGCCGGCAACTTTACCTCAGACGGTACAAATACGTACTGGCTGGATACTCGCGGGCACCTGTGGGGCGCCTCGCTTATCAGCGGTAGTGAACCCGAAAGCTGGGGCACCTATTCCATCCCCCTGCCCGCCCTCATCGGCGCCAAGGCCGCGTTCACCAACACCGAACCCGCGGTGGAGGTTCGCCAGACCCCGGACGGCCCCGAAACCCACCTCTACGTCACCCTGCGCAACTACAGCGACACCGGGGTCGGCCTCCGGGACGGCCCCACCGGCAGCGACGGCGCCGTGGTGGCCATTGGCCCCAGCGGCGAGCTCAAGTGGTATCGCAAGTTCGGCCCCGCGGAGCGGCTCGACGGGAGGATGGCCTCCCTCAACACCGCCCCGCTGGTCCTGGGCAGCCGCGGGGCGCTTCTCTTCGGCGACGTCAACGGCTTCTTCTACAGCTACTCCCTGGACAACGGCAACCCCAGCGGCGGCTCCGCCCGGGCGGCGCTGATCCACCCGGAGAGCCGTACCCCCGTCGACCGGCTGTTCCTGCTGAAGGCTGGGGAGCGGCCAAACGTCGGTCCGTACAACTTCTCCCAGGTCTCCGGCGTCGGCGTCGACCCCGCCTTCGCCCACGGCCTCCTGCTGGTCGGCGTCAACTTCGAGACCGACGGCGGAACCTCCGGCCGCCTGGTGGCCTTCCGGACGGGGGAGAGCTACGACCTGCGGTGGCTGGATGCGCCCGCTCCGCTGGAACTGACCCCGGGCACGCCGGTTGCGCTGGAGCCGCGGCTGCAGCTGGAGATGACCACGCGCACCCTTGCAGCCCTTTGCCCGGGTCCCTGGACCGTGCGCTGGTTCGTGACGGACGCGGACGGCCAGTTGGTCCGCCCGCTGGGGGAGGTGCCGCTGCCGGGAGAGCTGGGGCCGCAGCAACCCTACCCGGTGCCGCTCACGGTGACCCTGGCCGAGGGGGATCCGGCCGAGGGCTGGATTGTCGGGGTCATCGATCTGCCCACCGTGTACGCCCTGAGCACGGCCCACACGTCCAACCCCAAGGTCGCGCTGGCTAGGGGGATGGCCGCGGCGCAGGGGCTGCCGGCGGAGAAGACCTGCGCCGGCGCGGTGGCCGAGCTGATTGAGCGGGAGGGGGAGCCCGGCCCCGAGGGCGGGCTGGCCAACAACGTGCTCATCGTGCCCTACACGATCCGGCAGCCTGCACAGGTCGTCGTCGACGACCCGTCGGTGGTGGACCTGGCCGTTCCGTCGATGGCTGACGCGGGCAGGCCATTCGAGGTGGGGATCTACCTCGGCTACCAGAACAACCTCGGTCGCAGCGCGATCCAGGTGCCGCTCCGGCTCTGGGCGCGGCCGGAGTCCGGCGGGTCGGCGCCGGCTGGGGGATGGCAGGCGGTGACCATCGACCGGGTGCCCTGCTGCACCCTCAAGACGGGCACGATCCCGGGGCTGAGCGCGGGCACCTGGGAGATCGTCGCCGAGATCGACTACCCCGAGGACACCCGGCCGGAGAACAACCGCGTGATCCGCCGGGTGGAGGTGCTCTCGTCCAAGCCAGTGGAGGCGGGCGGCCCGGAGGGAGGGGCGATCACGGACTGATCCCGCACGCCCCAACCCCCGGCGCGGGCGGCCCGCACGCCCGGGCCGCGCCCAGCACGGGGCGGCATGAGCGACTGCACCCATGCGCAACACGGGAAAGGGCCCGGCCGCTGACGGTCGGGCCCTCGGTCTCGTGCGCCCGGCATGGGCGCTGACTTGGCGGTGAAAGTCCGCTGCGGGCGAGGCAGCACCAGCCCGTTAGCCAAAGGCAAGGGTGTCCGTCGCGAGGCGGAATCTGGAGGAAGCCGGAGGCAAAGCCACGACCCGAGGAACACGAACCTCATACGAGGCTGTGCCGCCTGGGTGAGCTGGCGAACCACAGCAAAACCCGAGGCTGCCAAAGGGCGGTGCAGTAGATGGGGCGGGTGCGGGGTGAAGGTCAGCGTTCTTACCCGGGGAGATCTGCCGGGAACGCCAGCAACGCTGGTAACCTGCGTCGGGAGACGCAGCTGAACCGGCAGAAGTCAGCAAAGGCCATAGTACGGGCAGGGGGACGCCCCGACCGGGAAGGGCCGAACGTCAGGAGAGGGGTGAACCCGTTGCGTTCGAGCAGCCCGCGACAAACGCAGAAGACCCCGCACGGGGCCTGCTCGCCGGAGGTAGCGGTGAAGCCGCAAGGGACGGCGAGAGGGCGGAGTGGGCAGCCGGCACAAGACGGAACGTCACCCCGCGGGGAGCACAGCAACCTGATGGAGCAGGTGGTGGCCAGGGAGAACATGCTGGCCGCCCTGAAACGGGTGGAGCGGAACGGAGGCGCCCAGGCTTTCGGCCGGGGCGGCGGGGTCATGATGCGGTCAGGAAGGCACGTCAGTACGTGGAGGAAGGGTACGACTGGGTCGTGGACATGGACCTGGAGAAGTTCTTCGACCGGGTCAACCACGACGTGCTGATGGCCCGCGTGGCGCGGCGGGTAACGGATAAGCGTGTGCTGCGGCTGATCCGGCGGTACTTACAGGCCGGGGTCATGCTGAACGGGGTGGTCGTGGCGACGGAGGAAGGGACGCCGCAGGGCGGTCCGCTGAGTCCGCTGCTGGCGAACATCCTGCTGGATGACCTCGACAAGGAGCTGGAGCGCCGTGGCCACCACTTCGTCCGGTACGCCGATGACTGCAACATCTACGTCCGCAGCAAGCGGGCGGGAGAACGGGTCTACAGGAGCGTGCGCCACTTCCTGCAGGAGCGGTTACGGCTGAAGGTCAACGAGGAGAAGAGCGCAGTGGACCGGCCGTGGAAGCGGCAGTTCCTCGGGTTTAGCTTCTACAAGCACCGGGGAGTGCGCATCCGGCTGGCCCCGAAGAGCCTGAAACGCGTGAAGGACAAGCTCCGCACGCTGACGGACCGCAACCGCAGCCAGAGCATGGAGGACCGAATCCGGTGCCTGAATGCCTACTTGCGGGGCTGGGTTGGGTACTATGCGCTCTCCGATGCCAGGTCAGCCTTTGAAAGACTCGAAGGATGGCTGAAGCGTCGGCTGCGAGCATGCGTATGGAGGCAGTGGAAGCGTGTACGCACGCGCTTTCGGGAGTTACGCGCCCTCGGTTTGCCCGAATGGGTAGTCTACCAACTCGCCAACAGCCGCAAAGGCCCGTGGCGAATGGCAGGTGGCCCACTAAACAGCGCCCTGGGCAACGCCTACTGGCGTGCCCAGGGGCTGATAAGCCTGACCGAATGCTATGAAGCGACTCGTCAATCCTGGCGAACCGCCGGATGCGGACCCGCATGTCCGGTGGTGTGAGAGGACGGGGGTTAGCCGCCCCCTCCTACTCGATTTCGTCACGGTGCACGTCTCGCTGCGGCAGGCGATCGACCTGGTCACCGCCGACCGGGGCAGGCGGGTAATCGGCGTCGCGCACCGCACTCTGCGGCGCATGGGCTTTCAGCACCCGCGCATCGCCGTGGCCGGCTTGAACCCGCACGCCGGCGAGAACGGACTGTTCGGGGACGAGGAGATCCGGGAGATCGTTCCGGGCATCCAGGCCGCCCGGGAGGAGGGGTACGAGGCCACGGGGCCGTGGCCGCCTGACACGGTCTTCGCCCGGGCGATGGCCGGCGAGTTCGACGCCGTCATCGCCATGTACCATGACCAGGGGCACATCCCCATCAAGCTCGCCGGTTCGCCGAAGGCGTGAATGTGACCGCCGGCCTGCCGATCATCCGCACCTCCGTCGACCACGGCACCGCCTTCGACATCGCGGGCAAGGGCATTGCCGACGAGGGCAGCATGATCGCGGCCATCGAGCTCGCCGGACGCCTGTCGGGCGTCGGGCAGCAGATGTGAGGAGGGCCATTCCGATGATCGGTGTGATGTATCCCTTCCGGACGCCGCCGGTGATCTGGGCCGCACCGGGGGCGGCCGCTCAGCTTCCCGACGAGGCCCGCCGGCTCGGTGCCACCCGGGCCCTGTTGGTCAGCGACCGCGGTCTCCTGGCGACCGGCACCCCGGAGCGGCTCCAGCGGATGCTGGAGGGCGCCGGCGTGCGGTGCGCCGTCTACGCCGACGTGATGGCCGAGCCCAGCGCGGAGTGGCTGGACCCGGTCAGCAGGTGAAGGCCCACCAGGCCGACCTTGTGGTGGCCGTGGGCGGCGGCAGCGCGATCGACGTGGCCAAGGCCACAGCCGTCCTGGCCGCCAACGGCGGCACGGCCTACGACTACTTCGGCGTCGACCGGGTGCCCCGGCCGGGGCTGCCCGTGATCGCCATGCCCACCACGGCCGGCACCGGCGCCGAGGCCACGCCCAACGCCATCTTCACCAACACCCGGACGCAGGTGAAGGAGGGGATCGTCTCCCCGTACATGATGCCCGCGGTGGCCATCGTGGACCCCGAGCTGACCCTGACAGCGCCGCCCGGGGTGACCGCCGCCACCGGGATGGACGCCCTGACCCACGCGGTGGAATCCTTCACCTCAGTCAAGGCCGCGCCCACCACGGACCTGTTCGCCGCCGAAGCCATCCGCCGGATCGGCCGGTCGATCCGCACCGCGGTCTTCCGCGGCGGGGACCTCGCGGCCCGGACCGATATGGCCCTCGGCAGCCTGTACGCCGGCATCGCCATCTGCAACGCCGGCACCGGCGCGGTCCACGCCATGGCCTACCCGCTGGGCGGCCAGTTCCGGGTGCCCCACGGCATCGCCAACGCGTCGCTGCTGCCGCACGTGCTCCCGTGGAACCTGCAGGGCAGCGTGGAGAAGTTCGCGCAGGTCGCCCGGCTGCTGGGTGAGCCCGTGGACGGGCTCAGCGCCCTGGCGGCGGCGGAGCGTGCGGTGGCGGCCATCCAGCGGCTCTGCGCCGACCTCGGCATCCCCTCCCGGCTGTCGGCGTTCGGCGTCCGGGAGGAGCACATCCCCGCCATGGCGGCGGCCGCGCACGCGACGCGACGGCTCATGGACAACAACCCCCGCAACCTGACGGTTGAAGAGGTAGAGGCAATCTATCGCTCGGCCCTGTGAAGGAGGAGCAGCCGGGAGATGGCGGACAGGATCAAGGTGCTCATGCTGCAAGCGATCCACGAAGAAGGGATCCTGCTCTTCGACGACCGGTTTGAGGTGATCGCAGCCCGGGATCCCTCGCCCGCAGCGGTCATTCCGGAACTGGACGGGGTGCAGGCCATCATCGTCCGCCTCGCGCCGTGCACGCGGGAGATCATCGAGGCGGCCCCTGACCTGAGGGTGATCGCCAAGCACGGCGTCGGCGTCGACAACATCGATGTCGCCGCGGCGACCGAGCGCGGCATCCTGGTGCTCAACACGCCGGAGGCCAACGCCGTCTCGGTGGCGGAGCACGCCATCGCCGCGATCGCGGCCCTGGCCAAGCGGGTGGTGTTCATGGACCGGGCCGTCCGGGACGGGCGGTGGCAGGCGCGCGGCGATCTGAAGGCCATCGACCTGTAAGGCAAGGTGCTGGGGCTGGTGGGCATCGGCCGCATCGGCACTCAGGTTGCCCGGAAGGCGCAGGCCGCCTTCGACATGCAGGTCATCGGCTACGACCCGTACGTGGCGCCCGAGGCGGCGCAGGCCCATGGCATCCGCATGGTGGCGGACCTGGCGGAGCTCTTCCGCACAGCGGACGTGGTGTCCATCCACGCGCCGCTCACGCCGGAGACCCGGGGCCTGGTCACCCGGGAACTGATCGGCATGATGAAGCCCACCGCTTTCCTGGTCAACTTCGCCCGCGGGGAGATCGTCGACGAGGGCGCCCTGGTGGAGGCCCTCCGGGAGGAGCGCATCGCCGGGGCCGCCCTGGACGTGTTTGAACGGGAGCCCGTGGACCCGGAGAACCCCCTCTTGCAGCTGGATAACGTGTTGCTCTCGCCGCACAGCGCGGCGCAGACCCGGGAGTGCGTCATCCGCATGTCGGTTACCACCGCCCAGGGCGTGATCGACGCCCTCACCGGCCGGCGGCCCCGGTATATCGTCAACCCCGAGGTGCTTCTGCGCAGCGGTCGAGCGGGTGAGGGGGAGATGGGCGGATGAAGAAGCACGATCGGATCGGGGCTGTGGTTCTCATCGTGATCGGCGTGGCTGCGGCCGTCTACTCCGTGATCAAGCTGAAGGTCGGCACCCTGCGGGTGCCGGGCTCCGGCTTCATGCCCCTGCTCGCCTCGTTGGCTGTCATCGGGGGGAGCATCGGCTGGCTGTGGGAGGTGCGCGGGCCCGACCCGGACCCCCGGCCCTTGTGGCCGGACAAGAACTGGCTGCGGCCGCTTCTGGGGCTCCTGTTCCTGATCCTGTACGCCCTCCTGTTCAAGCCGCTCGGGCACCTGTTCTCGACGCTGGTGTTCCTGGGGCTGTGGCAGTTCCTCGTGGAGCGGGTGAACTGGCGGCGGGCCACGCTGGTGACCCTGCTGGGCGCGGCCGGGATGTACCTCCTGTTCGTGGTGCTCCTCGGGGTGCACGTGCCCACGTCCCCCCTCGGACTGTGAAGCTAGGGAGGGAATGGCATGGAGAGTCTGCAGGGACTGATGCAAGGCTTTTCGGTCGCGATGCTGCCCACCAACCTGCTGTTCGCCTTCCTGGGCTGCCTGCTGGGCACCGCGATCGGCGTGCTCCCCGGCCTGGGGCCCGCCGGCACCATCTCGCTCCTGCTGCCCGTGGTCTACTCGATGGGCTCCTCGGCCACGACCCTGATCTTCCTCGCCGGCATCTACTACGGCTCCATGTACGGCGGTTCGACCACCTCGATCCTGCTCAACCTCCCGGGTGAGGCGGCGTCTGTCATTACGGCTATCGACGGCTACGAGATGGCCAAGAAGGGGCGGGCTGGCGCGGCGCTCAGCATCGCGGCCATCGGCTCCTTCCTCGCAGGCACCCTGGCCGTCGTGGGGCTCACGTTCGTGGCGCCTCCGGTCGCGGAGTTCGCCCTGGACTTCGGCCCGCCCGAGTACTTCTCCCTGACCTTGCTCGGCCTCTTCCTGGCTGTCTTCCTCTCGGGAGGCTCCATGGCCAAGGGTGTCGTCCTGCTGGCGGCGGGCGTGCTGCTCGCCAGCGTCGGCCTGGACCCGGTGACAGGCAAGGCTCGGTTTACCTTCGGGAGCGTCGCCATGCAAAGCGGCTTCGACTTCACCACACTGGCGATGGGCGTCTTCGGCCTGGGCGAGATTTTCTTCAATCTGGAGAAGGCGGACTTCATGGGGACGATCACCGCGAAGATCGGTCGCCTGCTGCCGACCGCAAAGGAGTGGGCTGAGTCCCGTTGGGCGATCGTCCGCGGGGCCGTGCTCGGTTTCGCCGTTGGCGTACTCCCCGGCGGCGGCGGCGTGCTGGGCTCGCTGGCCTCTTACGCCACCGAGCGGAAGCTCTCCAAGCACCCGGAGGAGTTCGGCAAGGGCGCGATAGCCGGCGTGGCTGGCCCCGAGTCGGCCAACAACGCCGCTTCTACCGCTTCGTTCATCCCGCTGCTGACGCTGGGCATTCCCACCAACTCGTCGATGGCGGTGATCTTCGCCGCCCTGCTGATCCAGGGCGTCACTCCCGGCCCGTTCCTCATTACGGAGCATCCGGACGTCTTTTGGGGCGTCATCGCTTCCATGTACATCGGCAACCTGATGCTGCTCGTCCTGAACCTGCCGCTGGTGGGAGTCTGGGTACGGCTACTGAAGGTCCCCTTCAACATCCTGGGCCCCCTGGTCGTGCTGCTCACGGTGATCGGCGTGTACAGCACCACCAACGACGTCTTCCAGGTCTTCGTGCTGATCGGCTTCGGCGTCCTCGGTTACTTCATGCGTAAGTTCCGCTTCGATCCCGGCCCGCTACCCCTGGCGTTCGTGCTGGCCCCGACCATCGAGAACTCGCTGCGCCAGTCGCTGATCATGTCCCGTGGCAGCGCCGCCATCTTCTTCACCCGGCCGATATCTGTGACGTTGCTGAGGATTTTCGCCGCCCTGGTGATTGGCCAGTTGGCCAAGGGGCTCCGCTCCCACAGACGGACCGCACAGGCCTGATAGACAACTCGGAATTCGGATGAGGAGGAGGATCCTTGGTATGAGGCATTTCCACAAGGTGTTGGGTGTCGTTCTCGTCGCCGGCATCGTCTTCATGGCTGGCTGTGGCAGTTCGGGCACGAGCACCGACGCCACGTCCCCGGCCAGCACGGAACAGAGCGCCACACACGGGACCCCCGCCGAGCAGACCGCCAGCCAGCAGACCTCCACTGAGCCGGCCGGCCAGGAGGAGACCAAGACCTGGAAGCCGGAGAAGGCCGTGACCCTCATCGTGCCGTACTCGGCCGGCGGCTCCACCGACGTACTCGCCCGCGTGGTGGAGAAGATCTGGCCCAAGTACGTCGACCAGCCCCTGACCGTGGTGAACCAGCCCGGCGGCAGCGGTTGGGTGGGCCGTGAGGCCGTGGCCAAGGCCGCGCCCGACGGGTACACCCTGATGATCGGCTACGGCTCCGGCGAGGACCTGATCGCTCCGCAACTGCGCGAGGCCCCGTTCGACCCGATCAACGACTTCCAGCCGATCGCCCTGCTCTCCAACCACGCCATCCTGTTCGCGACGTCCACCGAGTCTGGTTACGAGACCATGGAGCAGCTACTGGAGGCGGCCAAGTCCGCTGAGGTCACGGCGGCCCTGTCCGGCGTCGGCAACCTGATGGACATTACCGTGCGCGCCGTGGCCAAGGCGGCCGGGGGCGAGATCACCGGCGTGCCGTTCGCCGGCGGCGGTCCGGCTACCACCGCCATGGTCGGCAACCAGGTCGATTTCGGTCCCGGCCACCAGTCTGAGTTGATGCCGCATGTGAAGGGCGGCCGGTTACGGATCCTGGCCGTCGCCAGCCCCGAACGGGAGTCCATGCTGGCTGACGTGCCGACCCTGAAGGAGCTGGGCATCGACTACGTTAACGCCGGCTCGCTGAAGGGCATCGCCGCCCCAGCCGGGCTGCCCGAGGAGATCCTGGCCTACTACGAGGACCTGTTCGCGAAGATTACCTCTGATCCGGAGTTCCAGCAAGCCATGGCCGATGTCTACCAGCCGGTGAACTACAAGAATCCCGAGGAGTTCGGGGCCATGATCAGGGAATACTACGAGATGTACAGCCGTTTGATCAAGGAGCTGGACATCCACGTCGAGTGAGGGCTGAACCCGACTCCGTTTCGCGCGCTGGCGCTCGCGCCCGGATTCCCTGATGGGGCCCGGGCGCGTTCGCATGCGTTGGATTCCGTCCAATCGGGGGTGCGATAGAGCCGGAAGTGTCATTGTATGCCCGAGGCCTGCCGGGATAGACTATAAGTGAAAACAGTAACAATAGTCGCAGTCGTATTCGGAAGGTGGGGGCTGCTTATGCCAGCCGTTCTGCAGCACAAGTCGACGATCACTGTATCCTGGACGGGGCGTCTGGTCACGATCCGGCCATGCACGCCTGAGGATGCGCCCCGCGTCGCCGCCCTGTACGATCGCCTGTCGCCTCGGGCGCTCCGCCTGCGCTACTGCTCAGCGGTGCGGATCTCCGGCGAGGCCGAGGCGGCACGTCTCTGCAACAGCGACCCTGCGGACCGGGCGGTTCTGCTCGCCCTGAGCGAGGGCGAGGTCATCGGCATCGGCGAGCTGGGCCGCATGGACGAGGACTGCGCCGAGATCGCCCTCCTGGTGCGCGACGACTGCCAGGGCGAGGGCATCGGCACGGCCCTGGGCCACGAGCTGGTCGAGGTCGCCCGCGAGCTGGGGTACACCCGCCTGCAGGCGTACATGCTGGCCGAGAACCGGGGGATGCGCCGGATCATCGCCAAGCTGCCCTTCACCCGGAACTGGGAGGGCAGTTGGGGCGAACTGTGCGTCACCGTGGAGCTCGAGAGCCCCGCGACCGTCGGCTGAAGAGCCCCGCAGCCCGGCGGTCACGCGGTGAAGGGACCCACGACAAGCCCATACCGCAGGAGCGGCCCGGGAGGCAGGGTGGCCTGCCCCCCGGGCCGTGGCGCGCCGGATCGGTCGCGTGCGGGGCCTGAGGTGACCCACTGCTGATGCGCACGCCCCGCCCGGGCATCGTGCGGATCGTCTCGGTCACGGCACCTGCCAGCAGGATCCGGAGGACGCGACGGGGAAACTCGATCGATAACACCAGAACCATGAAGAGGTGACCTCATGCCGCCTCGCGCCGTCACCGCCGAGATGCCCGAGGCCAACTACCTCATCGGCCATCCCGACGGCAAGTACTACCGGCTGCTGATGCGCTGTTTCTACGAGCGGAGCCTCAGCCACATCACCTACGTGCGCACCGACGACCTGGTCGCCTTCGTACAGCAGTACCTTCCTTACGATGATGCGACTTGCCGCCAGCACCTGGACCAGATGGAGAAGTGGGGGCTGGTCACCCTCATCCCCGAACAGAGCAAGCCGGCCAACCTGATGGAGCTGCGGCAGAAGCCGCGCGTCTACCAGGCCAGCCGGATCGCCCTGCGGCTGGAGGCCCTGCGGGCGGAGCTGGAGCAGGAGGAGGGTGCGGCCTCCCTGGATCCCGCTGCGCTGGATCTGCTGGTGCAGCGGGTGCGGGAGCTCGCGGACTTCATCGAGCAGGATGGCCTCCACCGCGATGGTGCGGCGCCTGAGGCGCACCGGCTCTGGGCAGGCGTCTACGAGTCGTTCGGCGCCTTCTCCCGGCGAATTCGGGAGTACCTGGAGGACCTGCCCCGCCACCGGCCCAGGGAGGTGCTCGACTACGAGGCGTTCCGCGCCTACCGGGACCTCCTCATCCCGTACCTGCAGGACTATGCCAGGCGCCTGTTCGACCGGCGGGAGCAGCTGCGGATGCGGCTCCGCGTGCTGGCGAGGAGCAAGGAACTGCTGGCGACCACGGCGGCAGTGGTCGAGGCGCAGCAGGTGCGGGCCGACGGTTCCCGCCCCGACTTCGACCGGCAGAAGGAGCGGTTCCTGCGGGAGATCGACGCCCTGATCGGCTACTTCGGCGACCAGGGCGACGTGGACGTGCTGCTGGAGCGGGCCCAGGCGTGGGTGTCGGAGATCACCCGGCACGCGCGCCGTCTGTCCGAACAGCATCTGGGCGGCTCTGTACGTGAGCAGACGCTCCTGGACCTCGCCCGGCGCTTCAGCGAATGCACATCGCTGGAGCAGGCCGAGAGCCTGGCCCAGGTGGTCTTCGCCGCCACCCTTCCCCTGCACTGGCGGGGCGAGGCGCCGCCGCCGGCGGACAAAGACCCGTGGGAGGCCGAGCCGGTGACCGTGCCGCTTTACGCCGTGCGGCGCGGGCAGCGCCCGCGCCAGCAGCCCGAGGCGACTGCGGACCGCACCAGCGAGGCCCTGCAGAAGATGCTGTCCGCCAAGGCCGAGCGGGACCGGGCCGCCCAGGAGCTGGCCGAGCTCTTCGGCGACGAAAGCGAGCTGGACCTGGGCGACCTGACCGTCCGCGAGCCTCGCCAGCGGCAGCTGCTGCTCCGCCTGCTCTACAAGGCCCTGTCCCAGCAGGGGCCGGTCGGCGTGGGCTACCGGAACTGGAGCGTGACCGCCGAGGTGAAGGCCGACGCCCCGCTGGGCCGGCTGTCCGCCGCCGACGGCACGGCCACCCTTCCGCACGTCATCCTGCGGCTGCACAAAGGGGGTCCGCGCTGATGGCCACCACCGGCGCCGCCGAACAGCGGCAGCTTGCCCTGCAGGACCTGATGGACCGCTACCTGATCAGCCAGGCCGACGAGCCCGAGGCCTACCGGCGGGTCGCGCTGCACGAGGGCTACCTGAAGGCCTGGTTCCACGAGCGTCCCCGGTGGCGGATCCTGTCCGGACGGGGGGTGTACCGGCTCGAGCGGATGCCCTCCCAGGTGCTCTTCCACCGGGGCCTGCCCCGGCTCCGTTCCCCGCTGTCCTATGCCTGCCTCTGCTGGGTCCTCTGGTTTGCCGAGACCCTGGTGACCACCGCACGCGACTGGTTCGTGATCTCGGAACTGGCCCAGCGGATCGCCACCGTGTCTGAAGGCCGCTTCACCCTCGCTGAGCGGTCGCACCGGGAAGCCCTGGTGCAGGCGCTTCAGTTTCTCATCGACCTGGGCGGCCTGCTCCTGCGGGATGGCGATGCCGACCGCTGGGTGGCCGGCCAGGACTACCTGGGCGAACCCCCGGAAGTGATGTACGAGTTCACCGAGATGGCTCCCCGCCTCCTGGCCAACTTCAGCTACGAGAGCCTGGCCGTGGCGGTCACGGCTGACCACGGGCGGCGAACCGCCCCGCCCACCGGGGAGGAGGCGCCCCCGCTGACCCGGGCCTGGCGTGCCCTGCTCCTGGGGCCCGTCTTCTGGAAAGCCGACGATCCGGAGGCCTTTGCCGCGCTCGAGGCGAACTACGAGGCCGTCTACCGGGACCTGGAAGCCTCCCTGGGCTGGCAGGTGGAGCTCACTTCGAGCTTCGCCCGCATCTGGCGCACCACCACCGCCCGCCACGCCGGCGCGGTGCTGCTCGACCTCTACCCGGACCCCGGCGAGGAGGCGGAGGAGCGGCACACCCGCTACCTCTTCCATCCCATCCTCCTGCTCCTGGGCCGCTGCCAGGAAGGCGTGGCGGCAGGTCGCTGGTCGGCAGACGCCGACGGGGCGGTGGCCATCTCCGCCGGCGAACTGGAGGATCTGCTCACCGAGCTGCGGAGCCAGCACCGACCGTCCTGGGGCGCGGCATTGGGCGCCCTGTCCATCGCGGAGTTGGTGACGGTGGTGCTCTCCGAGATGCGGCGGATGGGGCTGCTCCGGGGCCCCGACCGCTTCGGCCGCTGCTGGCTGCTGCCGGCGGCCGCCGGAATCCGGGGGCGGTATGTGACCCGGGAGACAGGCGCCCGCAGGGCGCCGGAACCGGAGCAGCCTCAGGCCCAGCAGATCAGGCTGTTCTGAGCACAGGAGGTAGCCATGGCACTCTGGCAGCGTCTTGAACTGGACTTGGAGGAGGAGCGGCGCGCCATTCCCGGCGGGCCGCAGGGCTGGCGGCCCGAGCGGCTCATCCTGCGGGACTGGTGGCACTGGCGGGACCAGGAGTTCGGGTTCGCCCACGGCCGGCTCGCCCTGACGGGGCAGAACGCCGGGGGCAAGTCCTCGCTGCTGGCGCTCGCCATCCCCGTGCTGCTGGACGGCCGGACCGAGCCGGCGCGGCTCGATCCGGCCCAGAGCCGCGACCGGTTCCTGCATTACTACCTGCTGGGCGCCGACGGTGCGGAGGCGGGCAACCCCGACGTGTTCCGCTACGAGGCGCGCACAGGCTACATCGCCCTGGAGTTCTACCACACGGTGGATCAGCGCTTCCTGACGATCGGGATGGGCGTCTCCGCCTCCCGGTCCAGCCCCCGCAGGATCACAGACTGGTGGGGCTTCCTGCTCGTGAAGGGGCAGCGGCTGGGTCGCGATTTTGACGTGCGCGGGGCCGACGGCACATGCCTGGGTCGGCGGGAGTTCGCGCGGCTGGTGGGCGACGGCGGGATCGTCGTCACCGAGAAGGCCGAGTACCAGCGGCTGGTCAATGATTACCTCTTCGGCTTCGAGGGGGATGACTTCGACGCGCTCATCGCCATGCTGCTGCAGGCCCGGCGGCCCAAACTGGGCGAGCAGGCGGGGCCCGATAAGGTCTGCGACCTCTTGCGCCGCTCGCTCCCGGGCATCTCCCCGGACCGGCTGAGCCGGGTCGGGGAGGTGGTCAACAACATCGAAGAGTACCGGCGCAACCTGGCGGACGTCACCGAGAAGGCGGAGGCGGTCGGCCGGGTGGACGCGGCCCTGTACGCCCTCGCGGAGGTGCTGGTGCAGGAGGCGGCTGTGCAGTACCAGAGCGTACAGGGCTCCCTGGGCGGCGTCGTCGGCAGGCTGAAGGAGGCGCGGGCGAGCCTGGCGGCCGCCGAGGAAGGCCTGGCCGCGCTGGAGGAGCAGGGGCAGAACCGGGCGCGGGAGCAGGCGGCCCTGGAGGCCGAGGTGGAGGAGCTCCGGCAGGGCGAAGGAGCCGACCTGCAGGACCGGCTGCGGGACGCGAAGGAAAGAGCCTTCCAGGCGGCCGGCCGCGCGGCGGAGCTGGAAGGGCGCCTCAGGGAACAACGTGAGCACCTGGAGGAGGCCGAGGCCCGGCGGCGGCAGACGGCCGCCGAGTTCGACGACCGGCGGCGGGCCATGGCCGCTGAGGTGGAGAATCTGGCCCGGGAAGCCGAGGGATTGGGCTGGCACGAGGCGGCCGGCGAACTGCGGGAAGCCCGGAAGGCCATCGTGGTGCTGGCGGTGGACGATCCGCCCGCCGTGGTCGAAGGCGCCTGGCCCGACTCCAGGCTCGTGGTGGAAGCCGAGGACCTGCAGCGGGGCTTCGCGGATGCGGCCAGGGCCCGCAGGGCCCTGGATGAGGCCGAGCTGGCCTTCGCCGTCGCGCAGGAGCGCATCGCCGATCTGCGCGGGCGAGCCGGTCTGGCCGCCGACGCCCTCGAGGCGGCAAAAGACCGTGCAGAGGCGGAGCGCGAGTCGCTCATCCTGCAGATCGCCGCCTGGCAGCAGGAGAGCCGCGTGCTGGCGCCCAGCGATACGGACGTCGCGCGCCTGACCGCACGGGTGCAGGCCCTGGAGGCGCCGCCGGCCGGCGGTGTGCATGAACTGGTGGAACCGATCCGCGACCTGGCGGCGTACAGGAAGCGGCAACTGGAGGCCCGGGTCGCATCCCTGGAGGACGAACTGCGTGCGGCGCAACTGCGGGTGGACCGGTTGGCCGAGCGGCGCGCGGAAGTGGAGGCCGACGCCGGCGATCCGCCCCGGTCGGAGGTGCGGGCCCGGGCACGGCAGGGCGCGCCGGACCTGCGGCCCCTCTTCCGCTGGGCGCGGTTCCGCCCGGGCGTGCCGCAGGACGTGCAGGCCCGGGTGGAGACGGCGATTCTGGAGGCCGGCTGGCTCGACCTGCTGGTCCTGCCCGGGGCTGAATCCGGCGCGGGCGAGACTCACGCCGGCCAGGCCCGGCCAACCGATGCCCGGGTGGCGGATGCCGTGATCCTGCCCCGGCCCGTGGCGGGCCCGTCCCTGCTGGAGGTGCTGGAGCCCGAGCCGGGTGCGCCGGCGACGGTGCTGGCTACACTGGCCTCCATCGGCTGGGGCGAGGGGACCGGCGACCGCTGGGTCTCCCCGGACGGCCGGTGGCGCAACGGCGTGGCAGAGGGGCAGGTGGGCCCCTGGGTCCAGGAGGAAGCCGGCTACCTGGGCGAGGAGAACCGCATCCGCCGCCGGGAGCGCCGGCTGCGGGAGGTTGACGCGGCGCTGCAGGAGGCACAGGCCGCACTGGCCGCGGTCGAGGCGCGGCGGCGGGAGGCTGCCGACGCCGTCAAGGTCGTGGACGCGGAACTGGAGGCGCTGTACCGCCTCCCCTGGCAGGCGCTGTTCCGCGCGCTGGATGACGTCCTGCGGCGGGAGGAGGAGGCGCAGCAAGCCAGGCAGGCCGTGGAGGACGAACAGCCGAAGGTGGCCCAGGCGGAGGCCGAGGTGCGTCGCCGAACGGTGGCCTTTCACCAGGTGGCTGCCGATCTGCCCCAGGCGGCGGGGCTGGACTACGAGGGCCTGATGCAGCGCAGGCAGGACTTCGCCGCCATGGGAGCCAGGATCGGCCGGCTCACGGCGCATGCTGAGGCGCTCGTGCGCTGCGCGGCCGACTACCGGTCCCAGACGGAGCAGCTGCAGCGGGACCAGCAGAGCCTGGCCGCCCTGGAGCGGGACATGGAACGCATCCGGCAGGAGCAGGCCGCCGCGGCGGCCGCGGTGAAGGCGCTGGAGCAGCGGCTGGCCGACCCCGACCTCCGGGCCCGCCAACAGCGGCTGGAGCGGGCGCTCGAGCGGCTGAGGGCGCTGCAGGCCGAGGCGAAGCAGGCCAGCGAACAACGGGGCCGCCTGGAGGCGCAGCGGGAATCCGCCCAGGGACGCATCGCCGAGCTGGAGCCGCAGGAGGAGGCTTTCCGGCGCGAGCTGGGCCTTCGGCTGGAGCAGGTGCGCAGGCGGCTTGGGCTGCACCCCCTGCTCACGCCCTACCTGGAGGCGCTGGACCGGGAAGGCGTGGTCAGCACCATGCACCGCCTCGCCCGGCTGGTGGAGACGGAAGACCTGGAGCAGGTGAAGAGCCTGCGGCAGGGGGAGTTGAACGAGGTCGTCCATGCCTGCCGGGATCTGCTCCGGGACTACGTTCCCACCTGGAACCCTGAGCGCACCAGCCTCTCGTTCCGGCACGAGCGGGTGCCCATGACGGCCACCCAGCTCCGGGAGCGGCTGGAGGCCCGCGCCCGGGAGTACGCGGAGCTGATGGAAGAGGAGCAGCGGAAGCTGTACGAGGACATCATCTACCAGGGGATCCTCGACGAGCTGCGGCGGCTCATCCGGGCAGCCCGGGAGTTCACCCGGCGGACCAACGAGAAGCTGAAGGGCCTGCAGCTCAGCAACGGCGAGCAGCTCAGCCTGCGGCTCAGCCTGCTGCCGTCCGACCAGATGCCGGGCGCCCGCATCGCCCACGAACTGGAGCAGATGGAGCAGGGCAGCCGCTGGCTGGACGACCAGAAGCGCGAGGTCCTGCTGAACACGATCAAGGAGGAGGTAGAGCGGGTGCGGGAGGCCGCCAGGGCCGGCGGAGAGGAGATCGGCTACCAGGAGGCGGTGGCCCGGGCCCTGGACTACCGGAACTGGTATGAGTACCAGCTCCTCAGCCGCATGCCCGGCGCGAGCGCCCCGGTGCCCATCCGGACCCGGGGCTTCGGCCAGCGCTCCACGTCGGCCAAGGCCTGGGCGCTCGCCGTCCCGGTGCTGGCAGGCGTGGCGGCGCGGTACGACGCGTCGCCCCGGACCGACCTGCCCCGGCTGGTGGCTCTGGACGAAGCCTTTGCCGGCTTCGATGCCAACAACCAGAAGAACTATCTGGACTTCCTCTCCCAGCTGGGCTTCTGCTGGATCATCACCGCGCCGGACGAGCTGCCCTACAGCGAGTCCCTGTCGGCGGCCATGACCTACCGCATGAGCCTGGAGGGCACCCTGCACACCGCGTTTCCCATCCTCTGGAACGGAAGCGTGGCGCGGGAACCCCTGGCCGACCTGGGGCCGGAGCCTGGAGAGGGGGCTGAGCCGTGAGCGCGCGAGAGGCCTTTGCCGCCATGCGAGAGGCGGGACTGGAGCCGGTCCTGGCCGCGGCCCGGCAGAAGGTTTACGAGGCGGACGGCCTGCGGGGACGGGTACGGCTGACACTGGGCGCGGCCCAACTGGACGAGCTGGCCAACCTCCTGGGGCGGGTGTCCGTCCGGGACGGGCAGGTGCTGGTGCCCCTGCAGGACCTGGACGCAGCCCTCACCCGGAGCCGGTTCCGGACAGGCCTCCTGGACGTGCTGGAGGCAGGGTACGGTCCCATCGTGACCCGGCGGCAGGAAAGGGAGGCCGCGGCCTCCCGGTGGGCCTCCTGGCTGAAACAGGTGGGCGACGCGCTGCCGCCGGTGGACGGGGTGCGGGCGTGGTTTGAGCGGGTGGTTGCCGGCGAGAGCCCCAGCGCGCGGTGGGTCCGGCGGGTATACCGGACCGATGCCGAGCAGGCTGCACGGGCGGTGGCGGCGGTGGGCACGGCCCTCGCCCGCCTGCCGGTCGACCGCGGTGAGCACGAGCTGCTGGCGGTGTTCGCCGCCAGTCTCGCCGGCGATCCTCACGCCTTCGACGAGAAGGAGCCGGCCGGCGCGCTGCTGGAGCATGCCCTGCGGGAGCGGTTCGGTCCTCCCCCGGAGGAGCTGCGGCCTCACGAGGCCCGGGCGTTCCTCCTGGATCAGGCGGGGCTTGGCGCCGACCAGGTGTCATCCACCGTCCTGGTGGCCCACCTGGCCGGGGCGCGCTGGGCGCCTGCGCCGGGGGCATCTCATCCCATGGTGGCGGCGATGACCGCGTGCACCGGCGCCTGGGCCGTGACGCTGGGAGAGCTGCGGCGCTGGTCGGCCGCCAGGGCCCACCGGGGACGGGCGTATGTGGTGGAGAACCCGCCGGTCTTTGAGTGGCTGCTCAGGCGGCTGGCGGGTGCGCCGCCGGAGCGGCGGGCCACCCTCATCTGCACGGGCGGTTTCTTGAGCGCCGCCGGCTTTCGCCTGCTGGATCTCCTGGCGGCGGAGGGGACGGAGATCTGGTATGGCGGGGATTTCGACCGGAGCGGCATCACCATCGCTGTGGGACTGGCCGCTCGGTACGGCGGGCTGTTCCGCCTGTGGCGGTTCGGACCGGAGGACTATCGGGCCGCGGCCCTGGGCCCGGGTGGACAGCCCCTCTCGGAGGCGGACCGGGCTGCCCTGCTGTCGGTGACGGGGCCGCTGGCTCCTACGGCCAGGGCCGTGGCCACCGGCGGCGTGACGGCGTACCAGGAGCGGCTGGTGGAGGTGCTGGCGCAGGACTTGATGGAACAGTGAACACCCCGGATCAACTCCCGGGAAAGGGAGGGTGATCCGGGGTGTCATATCATGACGCAATACATGTGGCAGGCGCCGTTCCCCGTCTTGGGGTGGCGTCTGCGGGATCCCGCGCGCCCATCCGTGAGCGCCCTTTTTTCGTGCAGTGTTGCGCTGATCTCGTGGCCACACACGGGAACTGGCCCACGCACGGGAAATGGCCTGGGGGACCCCCTCATAACTGGCTTGGGGGCCTCCCTCTGGCGCTAGTCGTGGCCCAGCTTGGCGAGGTCCGGGATCTCCGCCTGCTTCGGCCTGGTCAGCCGGTCGAGCAGGACCACGCCCGCCAGCAGCAGGAAACCAGCGCCGACTCCGGTTACGACGGGATTGAGGCCGAGCAACTCGGGGAGCGTGAGCTTCCCGAAGTTGAGCGGAGCGATCAGGAGCGGCTGCAGCGGCTCGTAGAGGAGCGCGTAGGCGAAGGATCCGGCCAACCCGCCGGCCACGGCCCACCAGAAGCGCCTGTCGCCGCCGGGCAGCGCCGCGAGCATCGTGCCGGGGCAGAAGCCGGCCACGGCCATCCCGATTCCGAAGAGCAACCCGCCGACGACGATGCCGACCACGTAGGTCGTCTTGACGGAGAAGTTGACGATGCCGAGGGTGCTCAGGGGGAAGACCAGGATCAGCGTGACGCCCACCGCCGTCAGAAGGAGCTTCAGCATGTGAAAGTCCATGAGGGCCAGCGCCCCCCGGATGCAGGCCTGGGACGCGACCCGGGAGCGGCGCAGGATGAAGCCGAAGGCCGTCCCGATGAGGAGACCCAGGAGCAGTTCCATCTAGCTCCACCTCCGCTTGAGCAGCAGGGCCGTCGGGATGCCGCCCGCGAAGACGGCGGCAGCGAACAGGAAGCCTGCGATCGAGAGCTGTGCCATGCCGCTCAGCACGTGGCCGGTGGTGCAGCCGCCGGCCATCCGGGCGCCGAAGAGCACCAGGAAGCCGCCCCGGAAGGCCGTCAGCGGGCTGGTCGCCGACAGGCCGGAGCCCGTGTTGGCCGCCGGCTTTTCGCCGGAGAGCTGGTATGCGAGGAATCCCCCGAGCGGGATGCCGAGCACCAGCATGTGTTCTCAGCCGATCGACAGGGGGATCGTCTGGAAGTACGCGTTGGCCTCGACAAAGCCGGGGAACAGGGGCTTCAGGGCGATGGCCAGGCTGGACGGGAACACGGTCGAGACGCCCATCGGCTTGAGGAGTACCATCGCCAGGGTGGAGAGGAGACCGAGCGCGATGCCCCCTGCCACCAGGTCCAACTCCGCACACGCATCACTCCCTCCGAAAGTACAATACGGGGTATAGTATACCTGGTTGTCGCGCTTTTGGCAATCATCGCTGAGCGTGTGGGGCTGTGTGAGAACCTGTGCGGAGGGGAATCCGTATTGGTTATGTGAGAACCAGTTTGTGGGGGAGAGTCAAGGGACATGCAGAGGGGATACGCACGCCGCGCCAGGCAGTTGGCCTGCTTGGTACTCGCGGCCCTGCTGCTCCACACGCCTGTGAGGACGGGGGCCGCGGAGGAGATGAAGCCGGAGGTTGCGGAGTATCCGGCTGAAAACTACGAGCCCGGTCCGGGCTGGCCGGAAGGGTGGACGCCACCGCCGCCTCCGGAGGGGATGTCTGAACAGATGCGGGCTGAGGTGGAGCGGATCCTCAGGGAGCACCCGGACATGTATGACAGGTACGACTGGTGGGTGTGGGATCCGCTGCCTGCGTGGACGAACGAGTATCCTTGGTTCTGGCGGGAAGACAAGATGGGTTGTGGAACCACGTTGTACGTGTTTGCTTATCCGGTCCCGGATACACAGCTGATCACAAGGGTGTTTGGTCGATCCTTTGGCTGGTCGCGACTCTACCTGAAACCGTGTCGGTATGAGCCCATCCAGTCGATAACTGAGACGCGCGAGCTCAGTGAGGAAGAAAAACTGGCTGAAGAAAGGGGCATCGAATACGAGTACTGGATGGACAAGTCGCATCCGGGACTGGGGCGAGATGACGGTAGGGCCAGCAACGGCAGTCCAGACCACGTCTTCGTCTACTTCAACCAGGGCGATGCCTCGAAGCGGTTTGACACGCCTGCTTACCTGGACACCACTGTCAACAGAGTGCGCGTACCAATCAGGTTCATTAGCGAGATGATGGGGGCCGAAGTTTCGTGGGACCAAGCGAAACGGCAAGTGACAATCTATTTCCCCGCTGTCACGCGCGAGGTGGTGAAAGCTGTCCCGGCCCCTGGGTACGACTATCCCGACCTATTCGATCCCGAGGCGTACCTTCCTAATGGTCATCGCTTCCTTCTTGAAAAGCAGACTATCAGCACCTCAGAACGGACTATTGTGCTGACCGTTGATCATCCGGCGGCAATCGTGGATGGAATGGAAATACCCCTGGATGCACCACCCGTAATTCGGAACGATCGGACGATGGTGCCTGTCCGTTTCATCGCTGAACAGATGGGAGCGAAGGTCTACTGGGTCGGAGCTGAACCTATTTTCCGGCGTGATGACGGCAGCATGTCAGGTACCTATCAGGTTCACATTTTCACGCCATTCTTTCCCCTTTTCGAGTACCCGAGCTGGTACCTGGAGACTCGAGCGGTTCGGTACTAAGGGGTGAATGGCGTATGAGGTGGCCGCGGTGGGTAGCGGCTGTGCTTGGCTGTGTGCTCGTTGTAGCCACCGGTTCCAGGGCGACAGCGGGCGATTGGATTACCAAGGGCGGTTCACCGCAACGCATGTCAACCGAAATCAATCCGTATGGTTTGATCGAGTTAACGCCGTATTGGGAGACGCAGCCGTTGGGCGAGAGCGCCACGCAACCAGTGTTGGTCGACGGGGTCATATACCACCTGGCAGGTGACTACCTCTGGAAGTTGAAACTGGACGAGGTCCACCCACCTTACGCGCATGCTTCTCCGATCCAGGAGCCGGTTTCCAAACTTCCAATCCCATTTAACAGGGCACCCGCCGGCCCATCTATCGCCCCCCAGTCCAGCCCTAGTTACAGCCCGGAGACTGGCGTTCTCTACTTTGGTACTGGCTACGGTTGGCTCTGGGCGTATCACACAACAGAAGGATGGGCTCGGCCAGCCGAACTGGAACTGGGCTGCCCCATCGTGGGATCCCCGTTGGTCATCCACGACCGGGGGAGGGATATTGTGGTGGTGGCTGATCGCCCAAACTACCCCGGAGAGGAGAACCGGCCGAAAGGACGGCCCCTCTGCCCCCGTAACCACGGGAAAGTCTGGATCGTACAGGGGTTGGATCAGCTTAACGGGTCAGTTCACCGACAGGCATATCAAGCAGCGACGAGCAAGGAGGTTGAAGAAGGGTTCGGCGGCTTCATCACGCCATCTGCGGTGTTAGCAGTGCCGCATGGGGAAAACCCAAGCTTCGTCCTCGGCACGGACGGCTTCGAGGGTGGGCGGGCGTTGCGTCTGGCCCTCGACCGGGAAAACAATTATCGCCCGTACCGTGTCTGGACGGTAGACGGATCTTCTGGCTTTGCCGGTAACTTTACTTCCGACGGTACCAACGCGTACTGGTTAGATACAGGCGGCCGATTGTGGGGTGCCCATCTGGAGCGGGGTAGCGAACCCGAAGGCTGGTCCAGCTACTCCATCTCCCTGCCCACCCTCATCGGCGCCAGGAACGCCTTCACCAACACCGAGCCCGCCATCGAGATCCGCCAGACCCCCAACGGCCCCGAAACGCACCTCTACGTCACCCTCCGCAACTACACCGACACCGGTGTGGGGCTGCGCGACGGACCCACCGGCGCCGACGGCGCCGTCGTGGCGCTCGGTCCCGGCGGCGAACTGAAGTGGTACCGCAAGTTCGGCCCCGCGGACCGGCTGAACGGTCGCAAGGCCTCCCTCAACACCGCACCGCTGGTCCTGGTCAGCCGAGCGGCGCTCATTTTCGGCGACGTGAACGGCTACATCTACAGCTACGCGCTGGACACCGGCAACCCGGCCGGCGGCGACGGCCGGCCGACGGTCATCCCTCCGGAAGGGAAAGCGCCCACGGACCGGCTGTTCCTGCTCAAGAACAACGAGCAGCCCAACACGGGCCCCTACAATTTCTCCCAGGTTTCCGGCGTGGGCGTGGACCCCGCCTTCGCCAACGGCCTCATGCTCGTGGGCGTCAACTACGAAGACGCCGGCGGAACCTCCGGCCGGCTGGTGGCCTACCGGGCTGGGGAGACCTACGACCTGCTGTGGCTGGATGCGCCGGAGCCCATGAAGCTTCAGCCGGGCAAGCCGGCCGCCATGCAGCCCCGGCTTCAGCTGGAGATGACCGAGCGGACGCTCTCAGCGCTCTGCCCGGGCCCGCTGTCCGTCCAGTGGTACCTCACGGACCAGAGCGGCCAGCCCATCCGCCCCCTCGGGGCGACGCCTCTGCCCGGAGACCTGGCCCCGCAGCAGCCCTACCCCGTGCCGGTGACGGTCACCCTGACCGGGAGCGATCCCGCCGAGGGCCAGATCGTGGGCGTCATCGACCTGCCCTCCGTCTACGCGCTCAGCGCGCCGCACACGGCCAACCCCAGGCTGGTTGTCGCGCGGGCCATAGCGGAGAAGATGGGGCTGACGGCTGAAAAGAGCTGCGCAGGGGCGGTGGCGGAGGTGGTCGAGCGGGAGGGCGAGCCCGGGCCGGAGGGCGGCCTGGCCAATAACGTGCTGATGGTGCCCTACACCAGTCAGCAGCCGGCGCAAGCAATCGTGGATGACCCATCGGTGGTGGAACTGGCGGTTCCCGAGATCGTAGAGGCAGGCCGGCCGTTCGAAGTGGGCATCTACCTGGGCTACCAGAACAACCTGGGCCGCACCGAGATCCGGGTCCCGCTCCGGCTCTGGGCGCGGCCTGCTGCGGGCGGGTCACCGCCGGCAGGCGGCTGGCAGGCGGTGACCATCGGCCGGTTGCCGTGCTGCACCCTGAAGCCCGGCACGATCCCTGGCCTGAGTGCGGGCACGTGGGACATCATCGCCGAGATCGACTACCCGGATGACACCCGCCCGGAAAACAACCGCCTCATTCGACGGGTGGAGGTGCACAGTTCGCAGGGGGGCCAGAGAGGCGGCGCGGAAGGCGGCGCCATCACGGACTGAGGCCGTGTGACCCTCCCCGCAGAGTTTGTCGGCAGGGTCTAGCTCAAGTTTCACGCGAACAACTCGACATTCGTGGTGTTAAAAGGGCGTATGGGTAGGGAGTGGCCCGGTTCAGGGTAATCTCAGCTCCAGCCAGGGGAGTACCCCGGCTGAACACCAACCGCAGCGTGTCGCCGAGGCACCGAATGGTTGCTCGGCACCGGGCCGCTACTCGTACCAAGAGTCGACTCCCCGCCTCGGCCAGTTTGGGCGAGTTCGTGCTCAGAAACCGCCAAGCCCAGCGCACCAGGTTGAAGGCGAACAAGACCAGCTGCGTGAAGGCGGCGTTGGCCTCATACTTCCGCATCCGAGGAGTACCAAAGTGGAACGTTCCCTTCCACTCCTGGAACCCGGCTTCGATGGTCTGCCGTCCATGGTAGAGCTTGACGACCTCTGTCGTGGTGAGCTCCTCAGGCTGGAGCGTAGTCAGGATGACGCTGCGGACCTCCCGGCCATCGGCGTCCCAGCGGCGCATGGCGACCAGTCGCACCGGATACGGTGCGAGCAAAGTGGGGCCAGGTACGGTAACGGCTTCGGAGGCAAACCGGTTCTTCTCGACTTCAACCCAGCCCTCCGCCGGCACGGCGTCGAAGAGGCGCTTGTAGGCGGGATTGCTTCCGGAGTAGGACTTGATGGTGAACTCGTATCCCAGCTCCAGCAGCCGCTGGATCACCTCCGGCGTGCCAAAGGCGCTGTCGGCTCGCAGCACGATCCGGAGGGGAGCCGGGTTCGTCCGATTCTCCTGCCGGTACTGCCGGAGTCGCTGGTTCACTTCACGGAGGTGCTGAACCTCCTCCTGGAACTCACGCTGCAGCTTCTGCTTCCGGCGGGCGCTGCCCTTGCCTGATACCGTCTGCAGTTGCTGATACAGCTGCCTGACCCGAGCCTTCTGCTGAGCCAGGCATGCCTCGACCCATTCGACTCGCCGCAGGGGACGACCAATCCGGGCTTCGATCCTGGGAATCAGTTCGAGCAGGCAGGCGCCGGAACGGCTGTTGGCCTTGCCGGACTTGAGAAGGCCGTCGATGGCAAAGCGCTGCTGCTTCCCGCTGAGGAAGGCGGCTGCGATCTGATAGCCTCGGGCCAACTTCCCCTGGATGTAGCCGAAGTCGGTACCGGTGTACTGCCTGGTCTCGCCCCGAACCTTCTGGCCGGTGAGGTCAATGTCGACGATGACCATTCCGGAGCGGTCTGGACCTGCTACGGCAGCCACCTCCTGCTGAAGCAGCGGGGCCTGGATCTCAGCGAGTGCGTCGGAAAGCTGCTGAACGTTCTCCTCCGTCAGCTTGCTGAAGGTCGCACAGACGGTGGAAAAGTGAGCAAAGCGTTCCTGCCCCCAGGCTTGAGCTACGGCAGGATCGGCAACCAGCGGCTCAGGGTCGAAGTTGAGATCCTTCATGTAGCGACAGTTGCCGAGAATGGCAACCAACGCCTCGACCACCTTGTCAACCGGCGTGTGGGCGTAGGTCTTCTGCTTGATGCGCAGGTGCCGATTCAGGATCTCAACCAGGTTGAGCCTTTGAGCTACCCAGCCAAGAGCGACGAGAAAACCATGTCGGGTGGTGGACTTGATGGCTTGCGCAGCGATGTTGGGTGTCGTACCATGAGACTGCATCAGTCGAACCTCCACATGGTGGATTGGGAGCGGCCACACTCCCACCATGTATCATTGGTTCTGACTGATGCTTTTTCAATGGGTTTCCATTGCACGAAGTCCGGGTTATTCACGCGAAACTTGAGCTAGCCGGGGAGAGGAACCACCGACCGAGGTGCCTAACCAATACACATGCCAACGTCAGGAGCGGCTGGCCCCGCCGCTCCAGGGAGGTGGAGCACGGCGTGAAGATCTCGATCATCCTTTCCCACATCGACACGGGCCACATCGCCTTGCCCGAGTTTCAGCGCGGCTACGTCTGGAACCGCGATCAGGTGCACGGCCTCTTCGACTCGCTGTGTCGCCGGCACCCCATCGGTGGCCTGCTCGTCTGGGTGACCGAGGCCAAGTCGGCGGTGCACCGGGGCGACGGCCCCCCTGGCCTCCGGCGTCCTCAAGCTCCTACTGGACGGCCGTCAGCGCGTCACATCTGGTCCGTGGGTAGGCGTGTCGGCGATTAGCGTTCCAGTTGACGGGATGAGCGCCGCAGTAACCCCCTGAGCAAACCTCGGCTCAGGGGTTTTCGTATTGGTTAAGTGAAAACGGTACGTGGGGGTCGATGAGGAGGATGATGGGGCAACTCAGGCGCCGCGCCATCGCGTGGACGTGGGCGGTGCTCACCATCATGCTGCTCGCCAGCCCAACAGCGGTGGGCGAGACAGAAC
Organism: Symbiobacterium thermophilum IAM 14863; assembly: GCF_000009905.1. GTDB lineage: Bacteria > Bacillota > Sulfobacillia > Symbiobacteriales > Symbiobacteriaceae > Symbiobacterium > Symbiobacterium thermophilum. The sequence goes on along the minus strand of NC_006177.1, from coordinate 2,378,028 downwards.
AGAAGCCGGAAGTGGCGGAGTACCCGGCCCAGAACTACGACCCCGGTCCCGGCTGGCCGGATGGGTGGTCGCCGCCGCCCATTCCGGCGCAGATGTCCGAGCGGATGCGGGCAGAGATCGATCAGGTCCTGCAGGAGCGGGCGGATGAGTTCGATGGCTTCGAGTGGTGGGTGTGGGACCCGCTGCCTGCCTGGACCCAGGAGTATCCCTGGTACTGGGAAGAGGACTGGGTGCCGTGCGGGAGGACGATCTACGTCTACGCCTACCCGAAACCCGATACCCAGTTGATCCGGCAGGTCTACGGGCGTTCGTTCGGTTGGTCGCGCCTGTACTGGAAACCATGTAGGTATGAGCCGATCAACTCCATTACCGAAGCCCGGGGGCTCAGTGAGGAAGAAGCGCTGGCAGAAGGACGGCGAGCAGAGTACCTCTACTGGGTGGACAAGTCGCATCCCGGACTCGGACGGGATGACGGCAGCAGCAGTAACGGGAACCCCGATTACATCTATGTCTTCCTCAATCAAGGCAACGCGTGGAAGCGGTTTGATGCTCCGGCTTACCTCGACACTACGGTTAACCGGGTGCGGGTTCCGATTCGATTCGTCAGCGAGATGATGGGCGGCCAGGTCTTGTGGGACGAAACCGGCCGGCGGGTGACGATCCACTTCCCGGCCGTCACCCGCGACGTCATGAAGGTCATCCCGACTGAAGGATACGATTATACTGACCTGTTTGATTATGAAGAGTACCTGCCGAACGGTCACCGATTCTATTTCGAAGAGCGCACGGTAAGCACCCCGCAGCGCACGATCGTGCTGACCATCGACCATCCCGTCGCGGTGGTGGACGGGCAGGAGGTGCCGCTGGACGCCCCGCCGGTGATTCGCAACGACCGGACCATGGTGCCGGTCCGCTTCATCGCCGAGCAGATGGGGGCGAAGGTCTACTGGGTGGGTGCGCAGCCCATTTTCCGCCAGGACGACGGAACGATGTCGGGAACGTACCGTCCACATCTTCACGCCGTTCTTCCCCCTGTACGAGTACCCGAGCTGGTACTTAGAAAACCGGGCTGTTCGGTACTGAGGGGGATCGACAGATGCACTGGAGACGCTGGCTCGCAGGGCCACTTGCGCTTCTCTTGGTGCTGATAAGCACGGGCCAGGCTGGGGCGGAGGACTGGATCACCAAGGGCGGTACGCCGCAGCGTATGTCGGTGGTGGCGGAACCGCTTGGCCTGACAGAGATCACGGTCTACTGGGAGACGAAGCCGCTGGGCGAGAGCGCCACACAGCCAGCGGTGGTGAACGGCGTCATCTACCACTTGGCGGGTCCCTACCTCTGGCGTCTGGAGTTGGATCAACTGGGCCGGCCGAAGGGGGACGCCACCGCGGTCACCGACCCGGTAAAGGCGTACAAGATTGAGTTCAACCGGCCGCCCGGCGGTCCTGTAATCGCCCCGCAGTCCAGTCCGACCTACAGCCCGGACTCGGGGGTGCTGTACTTCGGCACCGGATATGGTTGGCTCTGGGCCTATAACACCAGGGAGGGGTGGTACCGCCCCGCTGAACTGGACCTGGGTTGCCCCATCGTTGGATCGCCTCTCGTCATCCACGATCGGGGGCGGGATATCGTGGTGGTTGCCGACAGGCCCAATTACCCAGGAGAGGAGGATCGACCGGTAGGGAGGCCGCTTTGTCCCCGTAGCCACGGCAAGGTCTGGGTGGTTCAGGGACTGGACCGACCAGACGACGTAGTTCGATGGCAGAACTATCAGGCTCCAACCACGAAACAGGCCGAAGATGGCTTTGGGGGGTATATCACACCATCGGCCGTATCCGCCCCAGTCCACGGGCTAAATCCAAGTTTCGTTGTTGGTGCGGATGGCTTTGAAGGTGGAAGGGCAATCCGGCTCGCCTTGGACCGAAACAACGACTACCGGCCCTACATGGTCTGGGCCGTCGACGGCCCCGCAGGCTTCGCGGGCAACTTCACCACAGACGGCACCAACGCCTATTGGATGGACACCCGCGGCCACTTGTGGGGAGCTACCCTCCACAAGGGTCATGAACCCACAGGCTGGGGCACCTACTCCATCCCCCTACCCGCCCTCATCGGCGCCAAGGCCGCGTTCACCAACACCGAACCCGCGGTGGAGGTCCGCCAGACCCCGGACGGCCCCGAAACCCACCTCTACGTCACCCTGCGCAACTACAGCGACACCGGGGCCGGCCTCCGGGACGGCCCCACCGGCAGCGACGGCGCCGTGGTGGCCATTGGCTCCAGCGGCGAGCTCAAGTGGTATCGCAAGTTCGGCCCTGCTGACCGGCTCGACGGGCGGATGGCCTCCCTCAACACCGCCCCCCTCGCCCTGGTCAGCCGCGGGGCGCTCCTCTTCGGCGACGTCAACGGCTTCTTCTACAGCTACTCCCTGGACAACGGCAACCCCAGCGGCGGCTCCGCCCGGGCGGCGCTGATCCACCCGGAGAGCCGTACCCCCGTCGACCGGCTGTTCCTGCTGAAGGCTGGGGAGCGGCCAAACGTCGGTCCGTACAACTTCTCCCAGGTCTCCGGCGTCGGCGTCGACCCCGCCTTCGCCCACGGCCTCCTGCTGGTCGGCGTCAACTTCGAGACCGACGGCGGAACCTCCGGCCGCCTGGTGGCCTTCCGGACGGGGGAGAGCTACGACCTGCGGTGGCTGGATGCGCCCGCTCCGCTGGAACTGACCCCGGGCACGCCGGTTGCGCTGGAGCCGCGGCTGCAGCTGGAGATGACCACGCGCACCCTTGCAGCCCTTTGCCCGGGTCCCTGGACCGTGCGCTGGTTCGTGACGGACGCGGACGGCCAGTTGGTCCGCCCGCTGGGGGAGGTGCCGCTGCCGGGAGAGCTGGGGCCGCAGCAACCCTACCCGGTGCCGCTCACGGTGACCCTGGCCGAGGGGGATCCGGCCGAGGGCTGGATTGTCGGGGTCATCGATCTGCCCACCGTGTACGCCCTGAGCACGGCCCACACGTCCAACCCCAAGGTCGCGCTGGCTAGGGGGATGGCCGCGGCGCAGGGGCTGCCGGCGGAGAAGACCTGCGCCGGCGCGGTGGCCGAGCTGATTGAGCGGAAGGGGGAGCCCGGCCCCGAGGGCGGGCTGGCCAACAACGTGCTCATCGTGCCCTACGCGATCCGGCAGCCTGCGCAGGTCGTCGTCGACGACCCGTCGGTGGTGGACCTGGCCGTGCCGTCGATGGCCGACGCGGGCCGGCCGTTCGAGGTGGGGATCTACCTCGGGTACCAGAACAACCTCGGTCGCAGCGCGATCCGGGTCCCGCTCCGGCTCTGGGCGCGGCCGGAGTCCGGCGGGTCGGCGCCGGCCGGGGGATGGCAGACGGTGACCATCGACCGGATGCCCTGCTGCACCCTCAAGACGGGCACGATCCCGGGGCTGAGCGCGGGCACCTGGGAGATCGTCGCCGAGATCGACTACCCGGAGGACACCCGGCCGGAGAACAACCGGGTGATCCGCCGGGTGGAGGTGCTCTCGTCCAAGCCTGTGGAGGCGGGCGGCCCGGAGGGAGGGGCGATCACGGACTGATCCCGCACGCCCCAACCCCCGGCGCGGGCGGCCCGCACGCCCGGGCCGCGCCCAGCACGGGGCGGCATGAGCGACTGCACCCATGCGCAACACGGGAAAGGGCCCGGCCGCTGACGGTCGGGCCCTCGATCTCTCTATGCTGCGGTTCAGTGGCCGCCCACGTGCGCCACGCCGTTGACGAGCCGGATCTCCACCCCGGCCAGCCGCTGGACGAAGGCCTTGTCCACGTAGACGACGCCGTCGTACGGCTGCACCGGCAGCGAGAGCCGCACCCGCTCGCCGGCCACCCAAGCCGTGACCCGGCCTGGCGTGTAGGCCCCGAACCGATCGCCCAGGCGCCAGTACGTCCTGCCCGGCATCGACGCCGGCTGTCCGGCCGGCTCCGGTTGCGCCCCCAGGGCGGCCAGGGCGTCCTCGGGCACCAGCACGGCACCGTTAGGTGCGAGGAGCGCGGGCACGTCCAGGGATCGGCCCGCGATCTGCAGGGGCACCGTGCGGTACGGGCTATCCGCGCCCTTGCGGAGATTGCACCCGGCGGCGAGAGGCACCGCCGTCTCGGAGCCGCCCGGACTCACCACCAGCAGCTCGGTCCCATCGCCCGGGCAGCGGTCCGGCAGCCGGAACGTGGCCGAGCCGTCGTCCGCCACCTGCAGCCCCTGAACCGGCAGGCCGCCGGCGTAGACCGCCATCCCTGACCCGAAGCCCTGACCCTCCAGTCGGATCCCATCCATCCAGGTGGTGAGGCTCCGGACCCGCGGCGCATGGCTGTCCGTCCCCGTAGAGAAGGACCACGAGCGTGAAAATGGCTGCGGTCCCCCGCCCCGGTCCACCAGGCCCTGCATCCGCACCGTGTAGCGGCTCCTGGGCCGCAGCGGTTCGGCCGGAATCAGGGCGACTGTGTCGGTGAGCCGGTCGTCGCTGACCGGGTCAAAGCGCAGCACCGACACCGCACCGTCCGGTCCGTGCAGGGAGGCTTCGGTCAGCCTGAGCGACCGGACCGGCCCGGGGAAGGTCAGGGTGATGGGATACCCCACCGGCCCCGTCACGCCCGGGTGGAGGAGGAAGGGGTCCGGCACCTCGCGCCCGTCCCAGTGGGTGGGGACGCCCGTCTGTCCGGGATGCGGCCAGGCCACGGACCCAGGGGCCGCAGTCGCCGAGGATGGCCCGGGCGACGACGGGGCAGTCCCGCCGTCCCGCCCGCCGGAGAGCGGGACGACGCCGTAGTCCAGCACGTTTACATATCGCCCGTCGGCACTTGCCGCCACGCCGTACCCCAGCGCGACGGTGTTCGGGCTCAGCAGCGGCAGCCTGTGGTAGAGGGTCTGGAGCCAGCCGTCCACCGCCGCTTCGGCGGGGCCGGCGAAGTGGATGATCTCCCCGACGCCGCCCCGGTACCCGTTCGCGGCGGCCCGGTCGACGGGCCGGAGGCCGGTAAAGCCGGGGGAGCCGGGGGTCTCCCCGTGGGCGCTGGGCTCCCACTGGTCCGGGTTGGCCGCCAGGTACTCGGCGTGGGCCTGGGCGGCAGCCCCCAGGGCCGGGTCGTAGGTGACCGGCGGCAGCCCGGCGGCGGCGCGGTACCGGTTGATCATTTCCAGGGCCAGGCGGGCCTCGGGACCGGGACCGGGGCCGGGCAGTTCACCAGACGGACCGGGACGCAGCGCAGCGACGGTTCCGTGGGAGAAGCCTACGGAGAGCAGAAGGAGACTGGCCGGAAGCATGCGGAGAAGGCGGAGAAGAGCTCGCTGCACAGGGCTCGCCTCCAGATTTCGCTATGTCAGAACTGTGTTGACCTGCACTTAGATTCGTCAGGGTTTGAAAGGTTCCCTTCCCAATTTTCTGGTCGGATTCTTAACGTCTTCTCAGCTTCTTGTAAGCCTGATTTCATCTTTGTCTGCCACGATCGTCTGGGGTGTAAAGCGCCCCGGATGGCATCGTCGCGCACCCGCGCCGCGGTGCCAAACATCGTTGTGAGGTGAGGAATCGATGTCGTGTCGCACCATGCGCTGGGGAACTGCCCTGGCGGCGGCCGCCCTGGCTCTGCTGACGGCGGCCCTGCCCGCCCAGGCGGCACAGCTGAACTTCTCGACCCGCTACCCCGGCATCGTCGTCAAGCCCGGCGAATCGCTGAGCCTGACCCTCAACCTGTCCGGCGATGGCGGCGTGGCGGACCTCTCGGTCCGGGACCTGCCCGAGGGCTGGGAGCCGCCCGTGTTCCGGGGTTCGGGCTACCCGGTGAACCAGGTGTACGTCCCGCCGGGAGGGAGCGAATCCGTCACCCTGAGCCTGAAGGTGCCCGATCGGGCCCCCGAGGGGACCTACCGGGTCGTGCTGGCGGCGTCCAGCGGCGGTGAGGTCGTCGAGTTGCCGCTGAACATCACGGTGACGGCCGGCGCCACCGGCCGGGCGAGCCTCAGGACCGACTTCCCGTCCATCCAGGCCCAGGCGGGCACCACCTACACCTTCACGGTGACCCTGAGCAACGACGGCGACCTGGAGGAGATGTTCGCCCTCTCCGCGGCGCCGCCCGAGGGGTGGAACGTGGTGTTCCAGGTCTCCGGCAAGCAGGTGGGCACTATCCCCGTGGAGGGTAACGCTTCCCAGTCCATCAGCGTGTCGGTCACCGTGCCCAACGAGATCGAGGCCGGCACTTACACCGTGCCGATCTTCGCCCGGTCCGGCTCCGCGGAGGCCCGCCTCGACCTGTCCCTGGAGGTGCTGGGCAAGTACGCCCTGGACCTGACCACCCCCGACGGCCGGCTCTCCTTCGACGCTGTGGCGGGCCGCAAGAACGGCGTGACCCTGGAGGTCAAGAACACCGGCACCACCGAGATCACGGGGATCAACTTCGCGTCCACCCTGCCGCCCAACTGGACGGCCACCTTCTCGCCTGACTCCATCGACGCGCTGGCCCCCGGCGAGAGCCGCCAGGTGACGGTGGAGGTGACGCCCAACAGCAAGGCCCTGGCGGGCGACTACCTGGTGACCCTCCGGGCCCGCAGCGACCGGGCCAGCGACAGCGCAGAGTTCCGGGTGGCGGTGCAGACGCCGACCCTGTGGGGCCTGGCGGGCGTGGGCGTCCTGGCCGTGGTGGGCGGCGGCCTGTACTGGGTCTTCCGCACCTTCGGCCGGAGGTGAGTCCGGTGGCGGAGACCGTGATAGAGACCCGCGGCCTGGTGAAGCGCTATGGCGAGTTCACGGCGGTGGACGGCCTGGACCTGGAGGTGCAGGCCGGTGAGGTGTTCGGCCTGCTCGGGCCCAACGGCGCGGGCAAGACGACCACCATCCTGATGCTCCTGGGGCTCACCGAACCCACCGAGGGCTGGATCCGGGTGCTGGGCCACGACCCGGTGCGGGACCCCATCGCCGTCAAGCGGGTGACCGGTTACCTGCCCGACAACGTGGGGTTCTACGACGACATGACCGGCCGGCAGAACCTCATGTACACAGCCGAACTGAACGGCATCCCCCGGCGGGAGGCGGCCGCGGAGATCGACCGGCTGCTGACCCGGGTGGGGCTTGCCCACGCCGCGGATACCCGGGTGGGCGCCTACTCCCGGGGCATGCGGCAGCGGCTCGGGGTGGCCGACGTGCTGCTGAAGCGGCCCCGGGTGGTGATCATGGACGAGCCGACCCTCGGCCTGGACCCCGAGGGCGCCCGGGCCTTCCTGGAGCTTATCCGGCAGCTGGCCGACGAGGGCATGACGGTCATGCTCTCCTCCCACCTGCTGTACCAGGTGCAGGAGGTTTGTGACCGGGTGGCGATCTTCGTGAAGGGCCAGATGATCGCCTGCGGCCGGGTGGATGAGCTGGCCGACCAGGCCCTGGCCGGGGAGCCCCTGCGGCTGGAGCTGGAGCTCGCCCCCTGCTCGAACGGGCTGCTCACGGCCCTGGAGCAGCTGGACGGGGTTGCGGAACTGCAGCGGTTGGGCGGCTCGGGCGAGTCCGTCCGGCTGGCGCTGGTCTGCCGGAAGGATCTGCGGGCTGAGGTGACGCGGGCGGTCGCCTCCCACGGCGCCGCCGTGCTGCACCTGAGCCAGGCGGGCCGCAGCCTGGACGACATCTACCGGCGCTACTTCGCCGACGGAGGTGAGACCGGTGGCCGTTCTACCGAAGGTGCAGCCTAAGGTCTGGCTGGAGCGGCTCAGGGCCCGGTCGGTGGAGGCGAAGGCGGCTGAACCGTCCCCGCGCGGCGGCCTGGCCGCGGTGGTGCGCAAGGAGTTCGCGGACCACGTGAGCGGCTGGCGCATGGTGATCCTGGTGCTGCTGCTCATGGTCACCGGCATCGGGTCGCTGTACACGGCCGCACAGACGATCCGGAGCGTTGTGGGGGCTACGGCGGCCACGCCCAGCTTCGTGTTCCTCCGGCTCTTCACCGGCGGCAGCACCCAGCTGCCCCCGCTGACCTGGTTCATGGCGTTCCTGGCGCCGCTGCTGGGCATCGCCCTCGGGTTTGATGCGATCTGCGGCGAGCAGAACCGGCGGACCCTGAGCCGGGTGCTGGCCCAGCCGATCCACCGGGATGCGGTGATCAACGGCAAGTTCCTGGCCGGCCTGCTGAGCGTCACCATCACCTTCGTCGCCCTGCTGCTCGGCGTCGGCGGCCTGGGCCTCATCATGCTCGGCGTGCCGCCCACCGGCGATGAGCTGCTCCGGCTGGTGGCCTACGGCGTGCTCACCATCATCTACGTGGCGTTCTGGCTGGCCCTGGCGATTCTGTTCTCGGTGGTCTTCCAGAACGCCGCCACGTCGGCCTTGGCCTCCATCGCGGTCTGGCTGTTCTTCAACGTCTTCTGGGACCTGATCGTCAACGTGGCCGCGGGGGACGATCCGGTGGGGCTGGGGCTCTGGCTCATGCGGCTGTCTCCGGGGTACCTGTACTCCGAGGCGACGGTGACGCTGCTTACGCCCAAGGTGCGGACGCTCGGCGCGGTGACGCTGGAGCAGGTGCTGGGGGCGCTGGAGGGCGTGTTGTCGGTGGACCAGTCGATCATGCTGATCTGGCCCCATGCCGTGGGGCTGGTGGCCCTGACGGCGGTGTGCTTCGCCGTTTCCTACATCCTCTTCATGCGGCGGGAGATCCGCGCGTGAGCCCCGCTGCGGGAGAGGTTCACATAGATGGGTCCGGGGCTCCGCCGGTTGCGGAGCCCCGGACGTATGGTTGTTGCTGCGGAATGTGCAGTGAGCGGGGCAGGCCTGGTGCACATTCCGCCTCGAACCGTGGGTGAGCGGGCGGGCAGCGCGCGGAATGTGCAGGGAACTGGGTAGGCCCGGTGCACATTCCGCCTCGAACGTGGGTGAGCCGGGGGACCAGCGGGCGGAATGTGCAGTGAGCCAGGCGGGTCTGGTGTACATTTCGCCTCGAACCGTGGGTGAGCCGAGGGGGCAGCGGGCGGAATGTGCAGGGAACCGGGTAGGCTTGGTGCACATTCCGCCTCGAACCGTGGGTGAGCGGGCGGGCAGCGGGCGGAATGTGCAGTGAGCCAGGCGGGTCTGGTGTGCATTTCGCCTCGAACCGTGGGTGAGCCGAGGGGGCAGCGGGCGGAACGTACAGGGAACCGGGTAGGCCTGGTGTACATTTCGCCTCGAACCGTGGGTGAGCCGAGGGGGCAGCGGGCGGAATGTGCAGGGAACCGTGTAGGCCTGGTGTACATTTCGCCTCGAACCGTGGGTGAGCCGAGGGGGCAGCGGGCGGAATGTGCAGGGAACCGGGTAGGCTTGGTGCACATTCCGCCTCGAACCACAGGTGTGCCGTCAGGCAGCGCGCGAAATGTGCGGCGAACCGACGGTGTACAGGCGAGCAGCGAGCGGACGTACGGCGGGGTTCGTGTCGGTAAGATCAGTCGATCGTGGAGACCGTTTCCGTCCCGGCTGACAGCTTCCGGGCCAGGGCGGCGAGCCCCACCGCCGTCGCCAGCAGACAGGCGATGAACCCCACCACACCTGGCCAGCCGAAGCGCATCCAGAACAAGCCGGCCACCGTACCGGCGATGCTGGCGCCCATGTAATAAGTGAAGAGGTAGAGGGCCGACGCCGCGCCCTTGTCGTGCCGGGCGCGCTGGCCCACCCAGCTGCTGGCGATGGAGTGGGCGCCGAAGAAGCCGAAGGTGAAAACCGCGATGCCGCCGATCTTGACGAGCAGCGGACCGGCCAGCGCGATCGCCGCTCCGGCCAGTTCGATGCCGAGGCTGAGAGCGAGCATCGGGGCGCGGCCGTACTGGTCGGAGAGCCGGCCCATCAGGGCGGAGCTGAAGGTGCCGGCCAGGTAGAGGAGGAAGATCCAGCCCATCAGCGCCGCGCTCAGACTGTAAGGCGGGGCCATCAGGTGGTAGCTGACGTAGTTGTACAGGGCCACGAAGGAGCCCATGGCCATGAAACCCACCAAGTAGAGAGCCCGCAGCAGCGGGTCGCGAACGGCGCCGAAGAGGGAGTGGACCAGCCGCCGGAGCTGCAGCGGTTGCGCCCGGAAGTTCCGCGACGGCGGCAGCGCACGGGCGAACCAGAGCGCGCAGACCAGGCTGACCACACCGATCGCGGCGACGGCCCCGCGCCAGCCCCAGAACTCGGCGACGGAGCCGGAGATGATGCGGCCGCCGAGGCCACCCAGCGAGTTGCCGGAGATGTAAAGCCCCATTGCCGCCCCCAAGTGCTGGGGGTCGATCTCCTCGGCCAGGTACGCCATGGCCGTGGCGGGCAGCCCGGCCATCACCAGGCCCTGGAGGAAGCGGGTGAAGAGGAACGGGCCGAAGGCGACCGTGCGGGACGCGACAAGGCCGATCACGCCCGTGGCCAGCACGGCCACGGTCATGATCGGCTTGCGGCCCAGGGAGTCGGCCACGGGGCCGACCAGCATCTGGGAGATCGCCATGCTGATGGTCGCGGTGGACACCGACAGGCTGGCCTGCGCCGGGATGATGCCGAAGTCCGCGGACAGGAGGGGCAGGATGGGCTGGGTCACGTACAGGCTGGCGTAGATCGAGAGGGCGCTGAGAAACAGGGCCAGGGTGACGAGCTGGTACTCACGGGTTCCTCTCTGGATGCGGGGCACGGGGCAGCCTTCTTTCCTCAATGGTGGCAAATAATTACCCACCTTGTATGTTAGGCTACTGACCTGACGTTGACCATAGTCTGCCGGGGCCAGCTGCAGGACGGGTCCGTGCCCGCATTCCGCCCAGAACCACAGTGGAGGCGGTCGCAGGTCTGGGCGTGCACCGTGCTCTTCACCATGTGCGTAGAGCACCCCACAACCGACGTCGTCCACCCCGGGCCATCACGCGGAAACCGGGCCCCCACGGGGGGACCCGGCCCGGACCTGCGCCCCGGCTTCGGGCGCCGCCGCGGCGCCAGGGGCCGGGGCGCCTCAGCAGCCAAACGGTTCGATCAGCACCTCCATCACCCCGCCACAGACGGCGCCGTCGGGGAGGGAGGGGTCGTCCAGCAGGTCGACCTGCTCCAGGGTTGGGCGCCCCTCGTCCAGGGCGGTGAGGGCGGCGAGGCGGATCCGGTTCTCGCCGCAGCCGCCGCCGATGGACCCGGCGGTACGGCCGTCCCGCCAGACCAGCATCTTCGCCCCCACCTCCCGGGGGCAGTGGCCGCGGGTGTGCACCACGGTCGCCAGGGCCACGCGCTCCCCCGCCGCCAGCGATGCCCGCAGGAGCAGAATGGGATCGTCCACGTCCGTCACCTCCGGCTCAGGTGGATGAGGGGCCTGTCCAGGGCGGAGAGCGGCTTGCCGGTGCCTCCCCGCCGGGTGGCGATCACCTCGGCGACGACGGCAATGGCGATCTCGCCGGGGGTCCGCGCCCCGATGTCCAGCCCGATGGGCGCACGGACGCGGCCCAACCACTCCTCGTCCACGCCCCCGGCCCGCAGGGCGTCGAACACGGCCCCTACCCGCTTTCGGCTGCCGATCATGCCGACGTAGGGCACGGGCGCCCCGGCCAGCGCCGCCAGGCAGGCCGCGTCCTGGGCGTGGCCCCGGGTGACCAGCACCACGTGGTGCCGCTCCCCCGGCGCGAGCGCGGCCAGCTCCTCTGGGAGCGGGACGCAGATCACCCGGTAGGCGGTGGGGAAGTGGGCCGGGTGGGCGTACTCCCGCCGATCGTCCACCACCCAGACCTGGAAGCCCGCCAGGGCGCCCGCCCTGGCCACCTCCCGGCCCACGTGCCCGGCGCCCACCACCAGCAGCACCGGCGGCGGCAGGTGGGACTCCACGTACACCCGCACGCTGCCCGCCGGCAGGCGCAGCCGATGGCAGCCCGACTCCCCCCGGACGAGCAGGCCGGCGGCGAGCTCGGCCATCCCCTCCGCCAGCCCTTCCGGCGCCGCCTGGAGCCGGGGATCGACGTAATGGATCCCGCCCGGTCCTGCGACCACGGCGCATCCCGCCCACGGGCCCTCGACCACCTTCGCGACGGCCACCGGGCGTTCGGCGGCGATCTCCTGTGCCAGCGCGTTCAGGTACGACATGTGGCGCACGCTCCTCTCTTCGGCCGCCGCGGGTTCAGGCGTTCCGCATACGGCAGATCGGCCGCTTTGGTGCCAGGGGGTTCAGGGACGACACGCCTGCGCCTCTCCCGCCCGCTCTGCCAGGGCCCGGCGGTAGGCCGAGGGCGTGTCGATGTCCCGGAGGATCGCGTCGGTAGCCACCGGCACCAGCGTCACCCTCCCGGGGTGGCGCAGGAACAGCTCCCGAAGCCCCGCCTCGGGCGGCAGCGTCAGGAGGTCGTCCAGTAGGCTGCGGTCCACGCAGAAGGGGTGGCCACGTCGCTCGGCGCACGTCGGTACCGTGAGGCCGCCCCGGTGACCGGTCAGGATGGACGCGACGACGGCCGGCGTGATCAGCGGCTGATCGCCCAGGGCGATCAGCACGACCGCCGGGTCGGCGCCTCGGTTCGTCTCCGCGGGCGCCGAGCCAGTCTGGACGGCCGTGGCGCCGTCCCGGGCCCGAGCTTCCGTCAAATGCAACGCCGCCACGCCTCAGGCCTGCTCCCGACGCAACCCTGCCCCGTCCCGAGTTTCCTCCCGGAGCAGCGCTTGCCCGTCCTGAGTTTCCTCCCGGAGAAGCCCTGCCCCGTCCCGAGTTTCCTCCCGGAACAGCGCTGCCCCGTCCCGAGTTTCCTCCCGGAGAAGCCCTGCCCCGTCCCAAGTTTCCTCCCGGAGCAGCGCTTGCCCGTCCTGAGTTTCCTCCCGGAGCAGCACTGCCCTGTTCCGGGTTTCCTCCCGGAGCAGCGTTGTGCCATTCCGGGATTCCTCCCGACGCGGCTCTGCCCCGTCCCGAGGTTCCTCCCGGAGCAGCACTGCCCCGTTCCGGGTTTGCTCCCGAAGTGGCGCTGTCCCATCCCTGGTTTCCTCCGGGAGCAGCGCCGTTGCGACCCGCGTTTCTTCCCGGCTCAAGGCGGCCATGCCCCAGGGTATCTTCCGAAGTAGTACAGCCACGCCGCACTGAGCCGAGGTCAGCATCCCTTCCCGGTAGCGGGGGTTTTCCACGACAAGAACCCGGCTCTCCCGTGCAAGTTGGCGAAGGGCGGCCCGGTGCTCGGAGGCGCGGTGGCCCAGCACGACCGCGACGCGCCGCACGGGAGCCGCCAGCAGCGACCGGACCACCGCTTCCAGTACCGTCCCGCCGTCCCAGGGGAGCAGCATCTTGGGGCGGCCCATGCGCCGGGATTCCCCGGCGGCCAGCACCACCGCGTCCACCGGCCCGCCCCGGGTCAGCCCCGTCCATGCGCCCGTCACGTGACCACCGCCCCCTCCAGCCAGCCCGTGAGGCCCGGGACCGCCTCAGCGGGTACCAGCACCAGGTGAGCGTCCAGTTCAGGGGGCGGGTCGGGCAGGTTGGGTCGGACGCCGCGGCTGAAGAGGCCCCAGACCGGCATCCAGTCGAGACCGGGTCCGGTGAGGGGCCGGACCGCGCGGGCGCCGGGCTGTTCCAGCGCCCACGCCAGGTCCGCGCCGCCCAGAAGCGCCCGCCGGACGCGGCCCGTCCGGATGGCGTCCCGCAGCCGGGCGGGCGCCTCCATGAAGAGAGGGCCTCGCTCCGTCGGGGCCAGGGCAGCGGCCAGGGCGTCGCACCCCAGCGGAGCCCACATCTGCGCCTGCCAGTGACTCTCCGGCGGACGCCCCATCGGTGCGGGGCGGCCGGCGGCCTCGAACGCCACCAGGGCCGCCCGCCGGTAACCGGCTACGGCCAGCAGGCGGCTGCCGGGAAACGTGCGGTAAGTGGACCAGCCGGGCAGAAGCGGAAGCCAGGCCAGCTCCCGGGTGGTCGCATCGGCCGCGTGGTCGCCGTCCGGGGCCAGCGGCTCGCCATCCAGTCCCAAAGCGGCGGCCAGGGGCGCCAGCTCCGGCGCGGGGTAGATGGCCAGCGTCAGGGCCGGACCCTTCTGCCCGGCCGGGGCCGCCTCCGCCGGCGGGTGCGCACCCTCCGCAGGCGGGTGTGCCGCTTTCGCGGGTGGGTGTGCCGCCACCACGGGCCGGTGTGCAGCCTCCGAAGGCAGGTGCGCCGCCTCCCCGGGCCGGTGTGCAGCCTCCGAAGGCAGGTGCGCCGCCTCCCCGGGCCGGTGTGCAGCCTCCGAAGGCGGGGGCGCCGCCTCCACGGGCTGGCGCGCAGCCTTCGGAGGCAGGTGCACTGTCTCCACAAGCCGGTGCGCCGACTGAGCAGGTGGGTGCCCGGCCTCCTCAGCCGGCGACGCAGCATGCCGGCCCGGGAGGTGGGCCGCGGCGGATCGGGCGAGGTGTAGGACAGCCTCCGCCAGGCTGGCCCCGCGGAGGCTGTCCCCACGGGGCGCGACCCCACGGGACCCGACACCACAGCGTCCGACCTCACGGGGCCCGTCCTCCAGCACGATCTCCGCACCGCCCAGCATGGCCTGCAGCCCGGCCGCGGCCGCCAGCGCGGCCTGGCACAGGGCCTGCAGCCGCTCCCGCTGGGTCACCGCGGCGCCTCCTTTCCGCCCCGGTCGGTGTGGTCCGGCCGCGGGACGTCACCTGCCCCCGCCGGAGCCGGTCCTGCGGAGGCCGGAGTCGGCCCTGCGGTTGCCGGAATGGATCCTGCCGCGGCCGGAGCCGATGCTGCCTCCGTCGGCGCCGACCCGGCCGCCGTGTTCGCCTCCATCTCCCGCAGCAGCTCCAGGTACCAGCGGCCGTGCACCGCCCGCACGTGCTCCAGGCTCACCGTCCCGGTGAACATGGAGCGCAGGAGCGGCCAGTTGGAGCGCACGACCGTCACCGCCGCCACGTGGATGGCGAGCAGCACGATGGTGGCGATGAACGCCCAGTCGTGCAGGGTCGTGGACCAGCGCACCACCGCGGCGGGCAGCGGGTAAGCGTAGCGCATCGCTTTGAGCAGCCCGGTGGCTACTACGACGAGGGAGACCAGAACCCAGAGGGGGTACGACAGGAGCCGCTGGGTGGCCAGATACTTGCCCTCCGGCGGGAAGCCGCGGAAGCCCACGGCCCGCTCGACCTCCCGCCGCCAGGCGGTCGGCCACTGCAGGCCCGGGAAGCCCAGGACGCCCTGGTCGCCCACCAGCCCGACGTAGCTCAGGAGCTCGATGCCCGCGTCGCGCAGCGTCTCCCGGTCGGGCAGGAGCCGGTGGCGGCGGCTGGCGCCGGTGGTCAGCCCGTGCACAGCGGTGCCGCCCAGGCCCAGTCGGCTTCGTCTTCGTCATCCTGATTTATGCCATGTTCCGCGGCGAGCGCTGGGCCGTGTGTACGGCGATCGGCCTGATGGCCTTCAGCCTGGTCATCACCTTCATCCGCATGCGGTACTCGGTGATGATCCGGGGCAGCGCGGCGCCGACCAACGTGCGCTTCTCCATCACGATGGTGACCTTCCTTTACATGGTCATCACCCAGCTCCCGGGCATCCGCGACAAGGTGGACTGGAAGCGGCCCCTGGGCCGGACCGGACCGCACAGTACGCCCGGCGGGTTGGCCCTGATGGTGGCCGGCCTGTTCACGGCGATCTCCCCGTGGGGGGTAGGGTGGACGCACGTCTTCGACGGGGTCAACTACGCGCTGCTCATGGCGAAGCCGCTGGCCATCACGGGAGGCCTGTTGATGCTGGCCGGCGCCGGGCTCCTGCTCTCGGCGCGGCTCGGCCGTCCGCCGGGCGAGTGGCTGGCGGACGGGGTGCGCTGGCGCATCGCTGCCCGGCCGCCTGAAACGGCGGCGAAAGGGGGGCGCAGCTGATGCCAGGCGGTGGCGGCGGCGGTTTCCTGCAGTACATGGACAGCATGGCGATGGCCTTCGGTTTCCTGCTGTTCCTCTGGATTCTGCACCATGCCTGCGGCCGCTGCGTGAAGCTGCACCACGGTGCCTTTCTGAGCGGCTCGATGGTCTCCCTGATCGTGGTCTTTCTGGTGGGCCGCAAGGCGGAGCTGGCCCTGGACCCGTTCGTCGGCGCGATGGCCCTGCTGGCCGGCCTGCTCTACGCTACCGGTTTCCTGGCGCTGATCGACGGGCGGCGGCGGCTCACGCCCTACTTCGTCGCCTACGGCATGGTGGGCATCCTGGGCTACGCCCTCGCCGCCCACTACGGGAACGTCACCGGCGCGGTGTGGCAGATGCCGCTGCTGTGGATGACGGCCATCCCCAGCGGCGCCGTCCTGCTGGGAGGTCCGGTCTGGCTCATGTCCCGCAAGGGGGACGGCTCCCACGCCCTGTGGGTGCCGCTGGGCACGATCCTGCTCTACGCGGCCTTCTACTACATGGTCGGGACTACCAACGGGACGATCGCCCTCGGCGACAACGCCAGCTCGCTGATCAACACCCTACTGGCCGCCGGGTACCTGTGCCACCTGCTGGGGTTTGTCCTGGTGCGCCGGTGGCTGGCAGCGGACCGTCCCGATGCGGCGGAGCCGGCCTAGCGTGGATGGGCACACAAGGGAGTGGCCCAGTCGGCCGTTCTGACCGACTGGGCCATTCTTCTGCAGTTACTTGGATTTTCGCGTCCGGCGCGCCCGCGACGTGCAGGACTTCGCCCGGCACTGTGCGAAGCAGTAGTGCCATGCACGACGCCGCACACGCAGAGGGGGCACAGAGTTGGCTGTTCGAGGGTGGTTTACCGTTCGTGTGGACCTGGTCTCCGGCGCCGGCCTCCACTTCGCGCCCCAGCCGGGCCGCATCTTCCTGGTCGGTCCCTCGCACACGTTCCTGGACCTGGCCACCGCGATCGACCTGGGCTTCGCCCGCTGGGACCTGAGCCATCTGCACGAGTTCCGCTTCCCCGACGGACGCTGTTTCGGCATCCCGGACGACGAGGACCCCCGGGTGGTCGACTACGATACGGTCCGGGTCGCGTCCCAGGTTAAGCGCGGGGACCGGTTTACCTACATCTTCGACTTCGGCGCGAACTGGGAGCACCACTGCCAGGTGCTGGCCTCCAACCTCGACCCGCTGGAGGTGTTGGGGCACGTGCCGCAGCAGCCGACGCCCATCTGGGGCTGGGGCTGGATTCCCGACCAGTACGGCCGCCGGAGCTACGGGGCGGAGGCCTGAGTCTGTCCGGGAGCCGGCAGGGGCAGCAGTCCCGGCCGGGGCGCCGGCGCGGGGTGCGCCGCGGGCGCGACGGGGGCGGGAGTCAGAGCCGGACGGGCCTCGGCCGCAGCCCCGGTGGACGGCCGCGTCTCCCGGCCGGCGGCCGGGGCGTGGTCGGTGGCAGGGGCGTGGTCGGTGGCAGGGGCGTGGTCGGTGGCAGGGGCGGGGATCGGACGGCCCGCGGCGGCAAAGCGGTCCAGGCAGGCCAGGATGGCGGGGATCGCCTTCGCGGCTGCGGCCTCGCCGCTCAGGATCTGGGCCCGGTACCGGTGGAACTCGAAGGTGCCGCAGTCGGCCCATGGGCGGATGACCACATCCGCGCCGTCCAGCTGCGCGGCGACCAGGTGCTGCTCCATGATCTCCAGCATGCGCATGAGGAAGACCAGGGGATGCCTGGCCTTTTTTCGTCTCCAGGGATAGGGGAAGGAGAGGTCCACGGCGACGACGATGTCCGCGCCCATCGCCCGGGCCAGCTGCACGGGGACCTTGTGGACCACGCCGCCGTCCACCAGCCGCCTTCCGTCCAGGTGTACCGGACGCACGATGCAGGGCATCGCCGTGGTGGCGCGCAGGATCGGGCCGAGGGGACCGCACTGCAGCGTCACCGGTTCGCCGGTGTCCGCATCGGTGGCGGTGGCGGCGAAGGGGATGCGGAGGTCCTCGGCGTTCAACCGCCCGGCTTCCCGCTCGAAGGTGTCGGCGAGGGGGGAGTTGTCCAGCCACCCGTCCCGGGCCCAGACCGGCCGGAACAGGTCCCGGAACCGCACCGAGGCGAAGACCCGCTCGATCTGGTCGGGGGAGAGGCCGGCGGCATACGCGGCCCCCACCATGGCGCCGGAGGACGTGCCGGCGATGCAGGCGATCGGGATGCCGGCCCGCTCCAGCGCCCGCAGCACGCCCACGTGGGCGGCCCCCCTGGCGCCGCCGCCGCCCAGGGCCAGGCCCACCCGGGGCCCGTCCGTGCACTTGCCCATGGCGTCTCACCTCCCGCTCAGTATTCCCCGGTGCCGCGCGGCGCGCGGCAATCCCGAAAGGAAAACAGTCCCTTTCGCGAGAACAAGTTTTAGGTAATACTTGTTCAACCCCTGCGCACATGCCGCCCGACGTCCGGGCGTGAGGTGGGGGAACGCGGGAGGATCACGAGGCATGTCGAGATTCAAACCGATTGCAGTTGCCCTGACCCTGCTGCTGCTCACTAACTTGTGGTCTCCCCTGGCCCTGGGCGCGACCCTGGGGCAGGGCCAGTTCGACCCGTCGGCTGCTCCGCAGCAATGCCGCGAGGGGTACGCGTGCGCGCAGATCTTCACCGCCGACGCCACCGGCACCGTCGAGCGCGTCAGCATCCCGCTGTCGTGGACCGGCGACACCGCCGACCTGAAGGTGGAGGTGCGCACGCTGTCCGGCAGCGTTCTGGGGACCGACATCCTGGCTGAAGGTCAGCTGCGGCCCTCGGGTGCGGGGACGGACCCGACGTGGGTTGACGTGCCCCTGCAGGCGCGACAGGGGAAGCGGCTGAGCAAGGGCACCTCGTATGCCCTGGTGGTGACCACCGCGGGGGAGAGCAACCCCGCCCAGCCGACCACGTACCATTGGCACTACCGCAAGTACCCTGCGGCAGGCCCCGGCAACGTCCTGCTGGAGTACCAGCCGGGCCAGTGGCGGCGGTACGACGACTTTGACTTCGCTTACGAGATCGTGCTGACCCAGTCCAACGCCGCCCCCGTGATCCATGTCCAGGACACGGTGATCATGGAGGAAGACGGTACGTACCAGCTGCCCCTGCAGGTGGAGGATGAGAACCCCGCCAAGGTGCAGGTGATCGCGCACTCCAAGGACACGTGGCTGGTGACGGATGCCGGCCTCAAGGTCAGCGGATCCGGGGCCAACCGGGTGCTGACCATCACCCCCGTGCCGGATGCGCACGGCACGGGCACCATCGTCCTCACCGCCACGGACGAGGAGAACCTGTACACGAACGCCGAGGTGCAGCTGACGGTCACCCCGGTGAACGATGAGCCCCTGCTGATCGCCCAGGTGGCCGACCTGGAGACCCCGGAGTCCACCGCGGTGGCCATCCCGGTGCGGATCGGGACGCCGTCCCGTGTCACCGCCCTGCAGAACGCCGGCCAGGAGATCTGGGTGAGCGACCCTGACGGCGACGATCTGACCATCGACGTCAGCACGGACGCGCCCGACCTGCTGTCGGTGGCCGTCACGGGCACCGGCGCGAACCGGCAGCTCAACATCCTGCCGGTGGCGGGCAGGAGCGGCAGGGCCAACGTCACGGTGACCGTAAGCGACGGCGCGGCCGCGGTGACGCATACGTTCCCGGTCACGGTGACGGCCGTGGACGAGCCGCCGGTCATCGACCCCGCCAAGCTGCCCAACCGCACGATCGACGAGGACGAGGAACTGCAGTTCGAGTTCATCGTCTCGGATCCCGACACGCCGCTTGCGGACCTGAAGATTGAGGTCACGTCGGACAACCCCGGGCTGTTTGGCGGCAGCCCCACGATCGAGATGGATCCGGCGGGGTCCGGCCGGGTGTCCGTGCGGTGGATGCCCGAGCCCGACGAGAACGGCACCGCCAACATCACGGTCTCGGTCTCCGACGGCACCTCCCAGACCACGGCGACCTTTAAGGTCGACGTCCGGGCGAAGAACGATCCGCCCCGGTTCGCCGGCTCCCTGCCCCCGTCGGTGACGACGAAGGAGGACACGCCGTACACGTTCCACGTCACGGCGGACGATCCTGACAAGAACGATGTGCTGACCCTGCACGTCTTCAGCAGCAACACGAAGCTGCTGCCCTCCAGCCGCATTACGATCGAGGAGATCAGCGCCGGCTACTGGAACGTCGTCCTGGACCCGAGCCCCAACGAGCACGGCCAGGCCCAGATCACGGTCCAGGTCGTGGACCGCGCGGGCGAGTTCGCCGAGCACCGCTTCGTGCTGACGGTGGACCCGGTCAACGACGAGCCGGTGATTGATGACATCCCCGACGTGTTCCGTGAGCTCGGCGTGACCCAGATCGACGTCACCGTGCGCGTGACCGACGTGGAGAGCACCGCGAGCGGTCTCACGGTCACGGCGAATGCCTTGAACCCCCTGCTCATCGCGGACGTGCTGACGCAGAACATCGGCCCCGAGCACTGGCGGATCACGCTCATCCCCCGGGCCGGGCAGGAAGGCAGCACGCAGGTGGTCGTCCAGGCCAGCGACGGCGACAAGACCGTGACCAAGTCGTTCACGGTGGGCATCGCCCAGCGGCTGAAGTTCACCGGCCTGCCGGACCAGGCCGTGGTGGACGAGGACGGGACGGCGGTCTTCGAGTTCGAGGTTTCCCCGGCCGACAAGATCCAGAGCGTGACCGCGACCTCCCGGGACACGACGCTCCTGCCCGACAACCGGATCACCCTGAGCCAACTGACCCCGGGCCGGTACCGGCTGGAGTTGGAGCCGGCGCCGGACCAGTTCGGCAAGGTGGTCGTGGTGGTGGAGGGCAAGAACCTCTACGACATGCCGACCACCCACTACCTGACCCTGACGGTGAACCCGGTCAACGATCCCCCCGTCCTGAA
This sequence comes from Symbiobacterium thermophilum IAM 14863, assembly GCF_000009905.1. Classification (GTDB taxonomy): domain Bacteria; phylum Bacillota; class Sulfobacillia; order Symbiobacteriales; family Symbiobacteriaceae; genus Symbiobacterium; species Symbiobacterium thermophilum. The sequence continues at coordinate 2,357,328 of NC_006177.1, read as the reverse complement.
CCCGATCGCGTCGCCCCAGCGCACGCAGGAGGACGTACGGCTCAGTATACCCTTCTACCTGTATGATCCGGACCCGTTTGACCGCTTCACCTTCCACTTCACGTCCAGCAACGACCACGTGGTGCCGCCCTTCAGCCCGTACCTGACGGTGGAGGGCTCGGGCACCAACTGGGTGCTCCACATCCTCCCGTTCAAGGACGCGTACGGTTCCACCGTGATCACCATGACCGTGGAGGACTCCGGCAAGGCCACCGCCAGCACGACGTTTGAGCTGATCGTCGACCCGGTGGACGATCCCCCCGTGATCAGGCTGCCCAGCTCGGCCACCATGGACGAGGACACCACGGCCTTCTTCGAGATCGTGGTCGAGGACGTGGACGGGCCCGGCGGCACCCAGCTGGACGCCACGTCTCCCTACGCCACCGTGCGCGCCACCCTGGTGAAGAGCGAAGGGTGGATCGACACCTACAGCCTCCAGGTCACCCCGCAGAAGGACCGGAGCGGGCCGATCCCGGTGAACCTGGTCGTCCGGAGCGGCTCCGCGCAGGTGGCCTCGGCCGTGCTCACGGTGCACGTCCGGGAGATCAACGACCCGCCCGAACTCACGGTGTACGCGGGACGTGTGGAGACATATGAGGACCAGCCGGCCAGCGTCAGCCTCGCGGTCTTCGACGTCGAGACGCCCCTGGACCGGCTCAGCCTCACGGCCGTCTCCGACAACCCGACCCTGCTGCCGCCCACCAGCTTCCGTTTTGTGGGTACCGGCACCCAGCGTGAGCTGATCATCACCCCGGCGGAGGACCAGTTCGGCGAGGCCAACGTGGTGGTGACCCTGAGCGACGGCGCCGCCAGCGTCAGCTCCGATCCGCCGATTCACGTGGTGGTCATCTCCGTGCCGGACGCGCCCCGGCTCCTGGGCCTCGGCTCCGAGATCATCATCAATGAGGATGAGCGGTTCGTCCGCGAAGTCGAGGTCTATGATCCCGACTCCCCGATGAGCGAGGTGGAGATCGACCTCACCTTCGACGTCGATCCCGCCAACCCGGGGCTGCTGGCGGCCAACGGCGTCCGGCTGGAGGGGACGGGCAAGTCGCGGCGGCTGGTCGTGGAACCGGAGAAGGACCAGAGCGGCACGGCGACCATCAACATCCGCACCCGCAGCCGCGATGACAACGCCGAGGACCTCATCCGGATCCCGCTGACGGTCCGGCCGGTCAACGATCCGCCCGAGCTCAGCGAGTTCAATTACTCCCACCGGACGATCCTGGAGGACCAGTCGCTGACGGGCATGTCCCTGACCTACATGGACGTTGACTCGCCCCTCAGCAACCTGACGGCCACCATCAGCGCGGACAACAAGGAGCTCCTGCCGGACGGCAGCATGTCCGTCATCCTGAGCAACGGCAGGGCGGATGTCTCCGTGATCCCGGCCAAGGACCGCTGGGGCACCGCCACCGTCACGCTCACGATCTCGGATGGACAGGACTCCTCCAGCCGGTTCTTCCGCCTGACGGTGGAGCCGGTGAACGACCCGCCCTCCTTCGTGAAGGGGCCGGACCAGACGGTGGAGGAGGACGCGCCCCCGCAGCGGGTGGCCCGGTGGGCCACCGACATCACGCCGGGGCCCTACGAGGACCATCAGCAGCTGCGGTTTGAGGTGGACGTCCTCTCCGGGGCTGAGCTGTTCGCCGAGGGTCCGGAGGTGACGGCCGACGGCACCCTGATCTACACCCCCGCGCCGGACAAGTTCGGCACGGCGGAGGTGGAGATCTGGCTGGTGGACGACGGCGGCACGGCCAACGGCGGTGAGGACACCTCTCCCCGGCAGAAGTTCTTCATCAACATCCTGCCCGTCAACGACCCGCCGGTGATCGCCCCGATCCCGCCCATCGGCACCGAGATCGGGCAGATGTCCGACGAGATCCTCATTACGGTCACCGATGTCGACTCCGACGTTTCCCGCGTCGTGCTGACCGTCCATTCGGAGAACCCCAGCCTGGTGCCCAACGACGCGGAACACATCATCGTCACCCCGGCGGGCCCGGGCCAGTGGAAGCTGCGGCTGAAGCCGGTGGACGGGAAGATCGGGACGGCGAAGATCACCGTTACGGCCACCGACCCCGAGGGGGATATGAGCCGGCTGCAGTTCGACCTGGTCGTCAACAACCTGTGGCTGAGCAGCCTGGTCCCCTCGGACGGCACCATGACGCCGCAGTTCAGCTCCCGGGTGCTGGGCTACACGGTGGTGTACTCCGGCTGGCTGCCCCGGGTGCACGTGACGGCGACCGCCCAGGATGACGGCGTCCGGATCCGGGTCCGTCGGGCGGATGCGCCGGACACCTGGCACGACGCCGAGAGCGGCAAGCTGTCCCCGCCCATCACCCTGGGGGAGAGCGGCGGCGCCGTGGAGGTGGAGGTGTACTCGCCCGTCACCGGCATCTCCAAGTCCTACCTGCTCACCTTCGTGCGGTCCAAGTCCACCGTGGCCGAGCTGGTGGACCTCTCCATCAACCCAGGCCGGCTGCAGCCCGAGTTCCGGCCGGACCGGACGACCTACTCGGCGACGGTTCCCCATGAGGTCACGGAGGTCGCCGTGGAGTACCAGGCCGGCGACGCGTGGGCCAAGGTGACCGTGGAGGGCAACAAGGACCTGAAGGTCGGCACCAATCGCATCACCGTCACCGTGTTGGCGGAGAGCGGCGATAAGCGGGTCTACACCATCAACCTCACCCGCGAGGCCGGGCCCATGCAGATCAGCGAGGTCGAGGTCGAGACCGGCGCCGACTGGGCCACGTTGCGGTTCGAAACCGACGACTCGGCGGACGTCATCGTCTACTACCGTCCCGACGGCGGTGCTGAGCTGAGCCGGCCCGCGGGCCGGGGCTACCGTCACGTGGTGACGCTGACCGGACTCCGGCCCGCGACCCGGTACACCTTCCGGATCCAGGCCACCCGCAGCAACGGCCCCGGCGCCGAGCTGATCAGCTCCTTCCGGACGCAGGCACCCGAAGCCACCGGTCGCTGCGAGGTGGGGTTCGACGGCAGCCTGATCTGCCCGGCCACGCCGCAGGAGCGGTCCTGGGCGGTGGTTGCGCTGCCGGACGGGGCAGCCCCCGACCAGGCGGCGGTGGTGAGCGTCTCGGATCTGGACATGGGCGCCGCGGTGGCCGCGGCCCTGGCCGAGGGGACGGATGACGCCCACGGCACTCCGACGGTCTCGGTGTGGCTGGACAGCGACCGGTACGGCGCCGCCCTGCTGGAGGCCCAGGCGCTGCAGCGGGCGGCCGGATGGGGGATCGGCGTGACGGTGGAGTCCCCCCTGGGCAGCGTGACGCTGACGCCCACCTTCATCGCCAACCTCGGCCTCGCCCAGGGCGAGCGGCTGGTGGTGGCGATTACGGAGGGAGAGATCGACCCCCTCTACCTGGAACCCTGGCTGGGGGTGGGCGGATACCGGCTGGCGGGTGAGCCGATGGCGGTCTCCCTCGCCCGGGTCGATGCGTCCGGTGTGACCCGGTCTCTCACGACCTGGCCGGCCCCGCTGGTGGTGAGCCATCCCGTCCGGGCGGCGAACGAGACCGAGGCCGCTACGACGGCGGTCTTCGCCAAGGCGCCCGGCAGGACGCAGCTGGAGCCCCTGGGCGGCCGGCTGTCGCCGGACGGCGACCGGATCGAGGTCGCCCAGTCCGCGCCGGGGAGCACGGTGCTCCTGACCTACGACCACCGGTTCACCGACGTGCCGCCCACGCACTGGGCCCACCGGATCGTGCACGAGATGGCCGCCCGCCAGGTCCTGCGGGGCGTCACGCAGACCCGGTTTGCCCCGGAGCAGCCCATCACCCGGGGGCAGCTGGCCGCCATCCTGGTGCGGGCCCTGCAGCTGGGCGAGGATGACCGGTTTGCCCGGGTCTACTACGACATCTCGCCCTATGACGCCCTGGCCCCCGAGATCGGCGGCGCCATCCGCTCCGGCATCATGATGGGGTACCCGGACGGCACGTTCCGGCCCAACGCCTCGGTTACCCGCCAGGAACTGGCCGTGGTCCTGAGCCGCATGGCGGACCGGCTGAACCTGGCCGGCTCCATCGACCGTGAGGTGGCGGAGCGGCTGGCCCTGTTGGCCGACTGGAACGACGTCGCCTCCTGGGCACAGGACGGCGTGCGCTACGCGGTCGCGGAGGGGCTGATGACCGGACGTTCGGCGACGACCTTCGCCCCGCTGGAGCTGACCACCCGTGCCGAGGCCGCGACGGTGATCAAGCGGCTGCTGGACAAGGTGGCCCCCGGCGAGTGGCGGTGAGCATGATGACGAAGAACCCGGACGCTGACAGCAGCGTCCGGGTTCCTCTGTCTCCGGGCGGCCGCGCCCGACCCGACCGGGGCCCATCGGGACCTGCCCCAGCGCTGTCCTAGCGCGCCGCCCGCACCTCCGCCCGGGCTCCGGCCCGGGCCGCAGCGATGCGCCGGAGGCTGCGGGCCAGGCCCGCGATGCCGTGGGGCAGGAAGAGCACGATCAGGGCGTAGAGCAGCCCCAGCGCCAGCCGCCAGCGATCCGTGTAGCTGGAGAGCAGCGTGCCCGCCAGCCGAACCACGCCGGCGCCCAGCGCCGGCCCGCCGAGGGTGCCGGCGCCGCCGATGATGGTCATGAGCAGCACGTTGATGGTGGTCTCGGTGGAGAGAACGGTGGGCACCACGAAGTTCTCGGTGGCCGCGTACATCACCCCGGCCACGGCGGCGACGGCGCCGGCCAGCACGATGGCGCCCAGCTTGAACGCAAACACGTTGTAGCCGATGGCGGCGGCTCGCTGCTCGTTCTCCCGGATGGCCACCAGGACCCGACCGAAGGGCGAGTGGATGATGCGCCGCAGCGCCAGGTAGACCACCGCCGCCAACGTCAGCGTGAGCAGGTAGAGCTCGATGCGGTGGCGGGGGCCGTAGGCCCAGTCCGGCGCCACCTGCACGCTGAGGCCGTCGCTGCCCCCGGTGACGCTGCTGAACTTCTCCGCCGCCACCCGGAAGAACTCGGCGAAGGCCATGCTGACCATCGCGAAGTAGACCCCCCGCACCCGGAGCGAGAGGGCGCCGATCACCAGGGCCAGCACCGCCGCGATGGCCGGCGCCAGGGCCAGCGACGCCCAGAAGCCGACGCCGTGGTACTTGGCCAGCAGCGCCGCGGCGTAGGTCCCGGCGCCGAAGAAGAGCGCATGACCGAACGAGACGATGCCGGTGTACCCGAGCAGCAGGTCGAAGGACATCGCAAAGACGGCGAAGACGAAGGCGCCGATGAGCAGCGAGAGCAGGTACCGGTTCTGGCCGAGGCCGGGAAGGAAGGGGAGGGCGTAGAGCGCGGCGATGACCAGGAGGGGGAGGATCCAGCCGAACCGCGCGCTCGGGTGGGCCTGCGTCCGCGTGACAGGCGTCTCCTGCATCCCCGCGTCACCCCCTCTGCTCGCCCAGCAGGCCCTGGGGCCGGAGCACCAGCACCACGGCCATCAGGGCGATGTTGACCGCCAGCGCGAGCTGGGGCGCGTAGAACCCCACGAAGGCCTGCAGCAGCCCGACGAGGATCGCCGCCAGCAGCGAGCCGGTGAAGCTGCCCAGCCCGCCCACGACCACCACGATGAAGGCGGGCAGCAGGTTCTCCGCCGCCAGCGTCGGATGCGCCCCCTCGAAAGGACCGGCCACGGCGCCGCCCAGGGCCGCCAGCGTACCGCCCAGGGCGAAGACTCCGGTGAAGACCTTCCGGATGTCCACGCCCAGGGTCTGGACCATCTCCCGGTTCTCCACCCCCGCCCGGACGATGACGCCAAGCCGGGTGCGGGTGAGGAACAGGTGGACCGCGAGGTAGACAAGCAGACCCACGGCGATGATGAACAGCCGGTAGACGGGGAACGGCCGGTCAAAGACCTGCAGCGTGCCCGAGAGCAGGGCCGGCGTCTGGAAGGGCAGCGGGTGGGGCCCCCAGATCGCCTCCACCGCCTCGTCGAAGATGAGCATCACGCCCAGGGTCATGAGCACCTGGAAGAGCTGCCGGCCGTAGAGCGGGCGGATTGCCAGCAGCTCGATGGCGGCCCCGAGCAGCGCTCCCAGGAGCGCGCCGCCCACCAGGGCCAGGGGGAAGCTGCCGGTGGCCCGGTAGAGGGTGAGGGCCCCGTAGGTGCCCAGCATGTAGAGCCCGCCGTGGGCGAAGTTGAGGACGTTCATGAGGCCGAAGATGAGGCTGAGCCCCGAGGCGATCAGGAACCAGAGCATCCCGACGGTCAGCCCCTGGAGCGTGAGCCACGCGATCAGACCCATGTCATGCCACCCCCAGGTAGCGCTGCCGCAGCACCGGGTCGTCCAGCAGGTCGGCCATGGACCCCTGGTGTACCGTGCGGCCGTCGTCGATCACCACGCAGTGCTCGGCCACCGCCTGAGCCAGGCCGAAGTTCTGCTCGACCAGGAGCACCGTGGTCCGGGCGGCGATCTTGCGCAGCGCCTCGCCCAGGTGCTCGACGACCACCGGCGCCAACCCCTTGCTGGGCTCGTCGATGAGCAGCAGGTCGTTGTCGCTCAGCAGTACCCGGCCGATGGCGAGCATCTGCTGCTGCCCGCCCGACAACGTGCCCGCGGGTCGGTTCCAGGCCCGCTTCAGGTCCGGGAACAGCTCCAGCACCTCGGCCAGGCGGCCGGTGGCTGCCCCGGGACCGCGGCGGCGGACCTGCCGGTCCAGGTCGCCGCCCCGCACGGCCACCCGCAGGTTCTCGGCCACGGTGAGGCTGCCGAACAGCCCCCGGTCCTCCGGCACGTAGCCGATCCCCAGGCGGGCCACCTCGTGGGGCGGCAGCCTGGTGATGTCCTTCCCCTTGTACCGGATGCGCCCGCGGCGGGCGGGATTGAGCCCCATGATGGTGCGCAGGGTGGTCGTCTTGCCGGCGCCGTTGCGCCCGAGCAGCACGGTGATGGCGCCGGGCCTCACCGCGAAGGAGACGCCCTGCAGGATGTGGTACTCGCCGATGTACGTCTCGACGCCTTCCAGTTCCAGGAGCGACACGGGCTTCACCTCCTCATGACCTGGCCTGCGCGGCGGGAATGTCCGGCGCCTCCCGTCCGGGGTCGGCGCCCTGCCGACCCCGGGAGCCTGCCAGGGTGTATCCGTGGGTGGTCCCCAGGTAGGCTGCCTGCACCGCCTCGTTGGCGACGATTTCGGCGGGGGTGCCCTCGGCGATGACCTCCCCCTGCGCCAGGACCGTGATGGCGTCGGAGATGCCCAGCACGATGTCCATCTTGTGCTCCACCATGAGGATCGTGCGGCTCCGCTGCGCCTTGATCCGCTCGATGACCTCGATGATGCCCGGCACTTCTTCCCGGCTCATGCCGGCCGTGGGTTCGTCCAGCAGCATCACCACGGGATCGGTGGCCAGGAGGATGGCGATCTCCAGCTTCCGCTTTTCGCCGTGGGCGAGTTCGCGGGCAAGGGCCCGGGCGCGGTGCAGAAGCCCCACCGTTCGCAGCGCCTCCTCGGCCTTCTCCGCGTACTCGCGCAGCGCCTCGGCGGAGCGCCACAGGTGCCAGCTGTGCCGCCCGCGGGCCTGGGCGGCCAGCCGGACGTTTTCCAGCACCGTCAGTTCGGGGAAGAGGTTGGTGATCTGAAACGACCGGCCGATGCCCTTGCGGGCGATCCGGTGCGGGGGGAGGCCCGTGATGTCCTCCCCCCGGAACAGGATCCGCCCCGCGGTGGGCTTGTAGATGCCGCTGATCAGGTTGAACAGGGTGGTCTTGCCCGCCCCGTTGGGTCCGATCACCGTGCGCAGGGTCCGGGCCGGCACCTTGATGGAGATCCCCGCATTGGCGGCGAGCCCGCCGAAGGACTTCGCCACGTCCACGGTCTCCAGGATGATCTCAGGCTCCACCGCGCATCCTGCTTGCGCTACCGCCCCGGCACGTTGACGGGAGGCGCCGTCTCTTCCGGGCTGAGCTCGGCGATCAGCTTCGGGATGGGATAGTCGTGGTCCGGGTCCTTCACCAGCTCGACGAAGTACATGGGCTGCAGGGCCTGGTGGTCCTCGGGCCGGAAGGTGTAGGTGCCCTTGGGCCCCTCGAAGCTCATGCCCTCCAGGGCCGGGATCAGGTCCCTGGCATCGGTGGAGCCGGCCTTCTTGATGCCCTCGACGATGGCGATCCCCGCGGCCATTCCGCCGGCGGTGAAGAGATCGGGCGGCTCGCCGTGGCGGGCGATGTGCTCCCGCACCAGCCAGTCGTTGACGGGGTTGTCAGGCAGGGTATAGAAGTAGCGGATGACGCCGTTCATGCCCACGGCCGCGTCGCCCATGCCGATCAGGCTCGCCCGGTCGCCGATGCTGGTGGTGACCTTCATCCGGTCGAAGAGCCCCAGCTCGCCGATCTGCTGGAAGAGCTTCAGGGCGTTGCCGCCGGACCAGGTGACCATGAGCACCTCCGGGTTCAGCTCGATCACCTGCTGCAGGTAGGTGGCGAAGTCCTTGGCATCCAGCGGGGCGTTGATGTTGCGGATCACGGTGCCGCCGTACTGCTCGAAGATGGGGTTCCAGGCGTCCTGGGAGGAGGTGCCGAAGGCGTTGTCCGGCGCCAGGTGGACGATGGTCCTGCCCAGGTTCTCCACCGTGGCCTTGCCGCCGGTCAGGGCGTCCTGGGTGGTGTTGCCGCCGGTGCGGAAGATGTACGGGTTGAAGTCGGTGGTGGTCAGCTGGTCGCCGGCGGCCGGGTCGATCATGTAGATGACCTCGTAGAGCTTGGCCTGCTCGGCGACGGCCAGGGCCACCGGGGTGGAGGCGGACCCCTGCAGGATGTGCACGCCATCCTGCTCCAGCAGCTTGATGGCCTTCTGCTTGCCGACGTCGGGACTGCCGGTGTCGTCCTCCACGATGACCTCGATGGGCCGGCCGAGCACCTCCATGGTCCCGCCGGTCGCGTACTCGAGGCCCAGCCTCAGCCCCTTGATCTCCTGGTCGGCGTACCCGGCGAGGGGCCCGGTGACCGAGGTGATCACGCCGATCTTGATGGGCTCGGCCGGCGGCTGCGCCCCGCCGCCGGAGCCGCCGCTGCCGTCCGAACCGACGCCCTGGCCACTGCCGGAGCCGCCTTCGGAGCCGGCGGCGCTGGTCGGGCCAGGACCGCCCCCGCCGCCGTTTCCCGAGGAGCCGGTCGAGCCGCAGGCCGATACCAGGAGCGCGAGGACGAGGGCCAGCGCTCCCAGGGCAAACCGGGACTTGCGCATGAGAGATCCACCTCCGCGAAGCGAGTGAAAGGGATGACTACGGGCCCCACCGGATGGCGGTGGCCGCCCAGGTGTAGCCGGTTCCAGCGCTCAGGAGCACCGCCAGGTCGCCCGGGGCGAGCAGCGCCCTTCGTTCGGCCTCGTAGAGGGCGACCAGCGGGTCGATGGCCGACATGTGGCCGTACTCGTCCAGATAGACCTGCCGCTCGGGCGGGATGCCGAGGGCGGCCATCACCTGGTCGAAGAGGGAGCGCTTGGTGTGCAGCATGCCGACGAAGCGGATCTCCTCGGGTCGGAAGCCGCTCTGCTCGGCGGCGGCCCGCGCGACCCCGATGAACCGCTGCGCCGACACCGGATCCAGCCGCTCCTTCATGGCGGCGGGGTCGGTCACGTCGAAGCAGTGCATGCGGCCGGCCACGGTCTCGTGGCTGGCCGGGTGGCGGGAGCCGCCCGCGGGCACCCGCACGAAATCGTGGAACGAACCGTCCGTGACGGCCGCGGTGGCCAGCACCCGGGCCTTGCCCGGTCCCCGGCCGACCAGCGCCGCCGCCGCGCCGTCGCCGAAGTTGAACATGAAGCGGGAGCGGACGTTGCCGTAGTCGATCAGGTAGGACTCCCGGCTGGCCCCCACCAGCAGGACGTTGCGCAGGGCGGGGTTGGCGATGAGCAGCGACCGGGCGACGTTGAGGGCGATGGGGCAGCCGGCGCTGACGGCTGCCACCTCGAACGCGGTGGCGGAGGAGAGCCCCAGCTCATGCTGGATCTTGGGCGCCGCCATCCAGACGTAGTAGTCCTTGTGCGGGCTGCCGAAGTAGATCACGGCATCGATGGCCGCCGGGTCCACCAGGTCCAGGAGGGGGCGCGCCGCCCTGACGGCCATGTCGGAGACGTGCTCGTCGGGCGCGGCCCGCCGCTTGGCCTTCAGGCCGAACTTGGCCTCGACGACCTCCCGGGGCAGCCCCGCCTGCTCGGCGATGGCCTCCGCCGGTTCCACCCGGTCGGGCATGTAGACGCTGACGCCCAGCAGGCTCACCGCCGGCGGCCCGGCGGAAGCTGTGGTCTGTCTGTCCACGGGTCGCGTCCTCCTTCGTCGTTCACATGTCGCGGGTGATCTCGGCCAGGCGGCTCTTGACCACCTTGCCCGCCGCGTTGCGGGGCAGTTCATCCAGGATGAAGAACCGCCTGGGGATCTTGTACTTGCCGAGCCGGGCGAGGCAGTGGGCCCTGAGCTCCTCCTCGGTGACCGACGCGCCGGGCTCCAGCAGAACGGCCGCATGGGGCACCTCGCCCCACTCCGGGTGCGGCACGCCGAAGACGGCCGCCTCCACCACGGCCGGATGGGTCTGGATCGCCTGTTCCACCTCGACCGGGTAGATGTTCTCGCCGCCGGAGATGATCATCTCCTTCAGCCGTCCGGCGATGGTGACGAAGCCCTCCTCGTCGATCCGGGCGAGGTCCCCGGTGTGGAACCAGCCGTTCCGGATGGCTTCGGCCGTGGCCTTTTCGTTCTGCCAGTAGGCGGTGAAGACGTTGGGCCCCCGGACCGTGATCTCGCCCACGCCGCCCGGCGGCACGGGCTGCCCGGTGGCCGGGTCGATGACCCGCACCCGGTTGAACGGCGCCGGCCGCCCGATGCTGCCGGGCTTCCGGGCGAAGTCGTCCTCCAGCAGCATGAAGACGGTGGGTGCGGTCTCCGTAAGCCCGTAGCCCTGGCCGAACCGGTAGCCCCGCTCCTGGAAGGCCCGGATCAGCGGAACGGGGCACGGGGCGCCGCCGCTGTAGAACATCCGGACGTGGGAGAGGTCGGGCTTCAGCCGGTCGATGGCCTCCAGCAGCCGCTGGTGTACGGTGGGCACGCCGAAGACCACGGTCACCTTCTCCTCCTGAATCAGCCGTACGGCCTGATCCGGGTCGAACCGGTCGGGTACCACCACCCGGCCGCCCGCGAAGAGCGCCGGCAGGGTGAAGAGGTTGATCCCGCCGATGTGGAACAGGGGCAACAGGGTGATGCAGACGTCATCCGCCCGCAGGTCGATGGTCAGCAGGTTGTTGATGGCGTTGAAGAACATGTTGACGGAGTTCAGCACCGCGCCCTTGGGCCGGCCGGTGGTGCCGGAGGTGTAGCAGATCAGGAGCGGCCGGTCCCAGGGCTGGGGGTCCCGCTCGCCCGGCGGCTCCAGCCCGCTCGGTTCGGCGTCCAGCAGCCCGGCCAGGTCCGGCAGCGAGTCCGGCTCGGCCGCGGGCGTGATCCGCACGGGCGGCTCCAGGCCGATGCGGCCGGTCAGCTCGGCGGCCGCGGCCGCGTACTCCGCGCTGCACAGGATCCGCCTGGTGCCGCTGTCCCGCAGTTGATACTCCAGTTCGCCCGGCGTCAGCCGCCAGTTGAGGGGGACCAGGACGAGCCCCGCCCGGGACGCCGCCAGCAGCACCAGGAGGTACTCCAGGCAGTTGCCGCTGTAGATGGCAATCCGGCCGCCGGGCTCCAGCCCCAGCCGGTTCCGGAAGGCCCGGCTGAGGCGCACGACCCGGTCGTGCAGGTCCCGGTAGGTCCACAGCTCCCGGCTGCCCACCAGGGCGACCTTGTCGGGGCGCATCCACGCCTGCGCCTCGACCCAGTAGCTGATCTCGTACACACCGCTCACCTCGCATTCGGTTGGGATGGTCATCCGGGCCGGGCTGCGGGGCCGGGGACCTGGGCCCGGCCCGGTTGGCGACTCGGTGTGGGGCCGGGAGTTGGGCTAGGCCCGGGGCCCGGCCTCCGGCTCAGGCCCGGGGGCGTCTGCACCCGGGGCGGCGGGCGGGTCGGCATCCGGCGCACCGGGGGAGTGGCCCTCCGATGTCCCGGGCGTCGCACGGGGCTCCCGGGGAAGGCCTGCCGGGTCGATGCCGTGCAGGATGACGGAGACGACGGTCTCGATGACCTCGCGCGGCGGCAGGGTGTTCTCCCAGAAGGTCCAGCGCATGCCGATCATCTGGGCCGCGCCCATGAGGAAGTAGGCCAGGGCCTCGGGGTCCAGCTGCCGCACCTGGCCCCGGGCCATGGCCTGCCGCAGCCCCCGCACGTAGCCCTCGGCCAGCCGCCGGTAGTACCAGCGGTGCAGCTCCGGGTCGACGAACTCGCACTCCCGCATGACGGTGTACAGGTTCCGCCGCTCCAGGACGAACTTCAGGAAGGTCTCCAGGCCCACCCGCTCGGCGTCCCGCCGGTCGATGATGGGGGCCACCGCCTCCTGCAGGGTCCGGCGCAGGTCGTGGCTCATCTTCCGCACCAGCTCGCGGAAGATCTCCTCCTTCGCCGGGAAGTAGAGGTAGAAGGTGCCCTGGGCCACGCCCGCCCGACGGGTGATCTCGGCGATGGAAGCGCGGAAGAACCCCTGCTCCGCGAACACCTCCTCGGCGGCCTCCAGCAGCCGGTCCCGGGTGAGCTCGCCCCGTTCCCGCGCGCCCGCGGGCCGGCGCTGAGACGATGGTTCGGCTCGGTTTTGCGACTGCAGCACGTGCGCTCCCTCCCCTGCGGCGACGGGCTGTGAAACTGACGCCTGAATCACATGTCATGTGAAATCCTGCGGTATCACAGCCTTCTGTCGCGTTTATGTACTGACTCCTGACTCAGTCGTCACCAAGCTGTCACAGATTTACGCCGCGATTGCGGCTTTTCCTTCTAACGAAATGAATGTGAAATCAAGAATTAATCGACACGCGTGACGCGTGTCCCTCCGGCCCGGTCACGGCACTGTCCCAACTCGCCGGCGCCATGGGGAATACTACCGGCGCGGGGGTGTCAGGGATGGACAGGACAGAGGAACTTCTCAGGGCCAGCTTCAGCCGGCTGGAGGGACTGATTGGCGAGGTGAGGGACCTGCGGTACAAGATCAAGAGCGTGCAGGGCGACGTGGAGTCGTTGCGGGCGGCCCTGGGCGGAGGCGGAAACGGAAACGCGGAACCGTCCGGGAGCGCGGAGGGGGAGCCGTCCGCCGCGGCCCGGTCGGACGGCACGGGCTCCGAACCGGGCGAGTCCGGGTCCGCTGCCGCGGGCGCGAAGGCTGGTCCTGGGGACAGCGCATTCGAAGAGCGGCTGCGCAGGATCGAACAGCGGCTCGACTACCTGGCCAGCAAGTGGCTCGAACTGGATGAGAAGCTCTTCCGCCTGCAGAAGCGACTGGGCTCGACGACCGGTTGAGGGAAGAGGAATCGGACCCGTCCCCGGCCAATCCCCCCTCAGGGGGGGAAATGGCGATGGATGACTCGGTGTGGCCGCAGCCGGACTCCCTGGTGCTGTACCAGGACCTGTTCGCCGGCGGCCCCGGCGCGGCGATGGCGGCCTTCCTGCGGGCGCTGCCCCAAGGGGGTGAGGCCGCACGGGGGGCCTATCTGGATCTGGTGCGGGCGCTGTACCGGGCGGGCGACCTGCCGGGGCCGACCGGCGACGCCTGGCAGGATTACGTGATCCACGGCGTCCTGTGTGCCGACAACGCCTTCACCCGGGCTGCCGCGGCCGGAACCGTCAGCGGACCGCTCCGGGACGCGGCTGCGTGGGACCTGATGCACCTGCAGCGGTGTTTTCGGCTCTCCCGACTTCGGACTCGGGCGCTTCTGGGGGGCGGCGTGGCGGACGAACAGCTGCCCACCTGGGCAGGCCGGCCCGAGGCGGATGGGGCCGGACCGTTCGCCTCTCCCGCCTTCCGGTCCATGGCGCACAGGCTGGCCCGCGCGGAGGCGTGGGCGGAGCTGGTGGACGATCTGGCGGCCTTCCACCGCGCACAGGGATTCGGCCCGGTGGCCCGCACCTGGTTCCTGGCGTGGGATGGCGCCACCCTGCTGCCCGTGGAGGAGCCCGACCTGGTGGACCTGGACGACCTGGCCGGTCTGGAGGAGCAGAAGGCGGCCATCCGGGAGAACACGGAGGCCTTCCTGCGGGGGGGCGTCGGCCAGAATCTGCTGCTCTACGGGCCGCGGGGAACGGGGAAGTCGTCGCTGGTGCGCGCGCTGGCGCTGCGGTACGGGGAAGCCGGACTCCGCCTGGTGGAGGTGAGCCGGGACAGGCTCGGCAGCCTGGGCGACCTGTACCGCACCGTGCGCCGGTATCCGCAGCGGTTTGTGCTCTTCCTGGACGACCTCACGTTCGAGGCCGACGACGCCGGTTACCGGGCGTTCAAATCGCTGCTGGAGGGCGCACTGGCGCGGCGCCCGCCCAACCTGGTGCTGTACGTGACGACCAATCGCCGCCATATGGTGCCCGAGCGCTGGTCCGACCGGAACGGCCCGGAGGAGGCGGAGGTGCACGGCCAGGATGCCCTGGAGGAGCGTCTGTCGCTGGCCGACCGGTTCGGGCGGACCATCCTGTTCCTGCGCCCGGACCAGGAGGAGTACTTGCGGATCGTCGAGCATCTGGCCGCCCGCAGGGGCCTGCCCGTCGGGCGGGAGGAGCTGCGGGAGGCTGCCCGTCGGTGGGCCCTGTGGCAGAACGGGCTGTCGGGCCGGACCGCGCGGCACTTCGTGGACGAGTTGGAAGCGAGGCTGAGAGCATGACCGGACCGGCCGCCCCGGGGTGGGCGGCCGGTCCGATGACGTTCGCCGGCCGGGCGGGGGCGTTTCCCGAGCCGAAAAGGCGAGTAGTGAAAACATGTAGGGATAGTGGTGTTAGCTCCGTGTGGCTAAGGGGATCCAGACGGGCTGGACCGGGATGGCGGGAAGGCCCGGGGTCAGTTGCGCATTACAACTATTTGCTCCAGTTTTCTTTGACGTAAGACTATCAAAATATTACGGCACGGAAAACGTGCCGCATACATGGTCATGGCAGTCTGCCTTGCAGGCCTGACGGGCCCGCCTGCTGAGCGAACGACGGCGCCACGCCGCTGGTCGAAGGCCGCCACCACAGCGGCCGAAGGTACATCCGTTTGGTTTCAAGCTCCGGCTACTTCCGGGCTGTACTGTACGGGGCGGATAGGTCTTCGGCTTCCCTGGGATGGCGGCCTTTCGTGTTGGCGCGCAAGAGGGCAGGCACACATCGCCCGGCATGTGGCAGCGGGTTCCTTGCGCAGGACACACGACATCAGATCGGGGGGTTCACCGACGCCTATGAAGGCGAAGCGAGGGTTTCCGCCGCTGTTCTCCTACTTCCTGGTCTGCCTGTTCGGTCCTGGCCCCTGGGGGAGGGACGCACCCGCGATGGCGTACGGCGATGTCACCATCAGCGCCGCCGTCAACGCCCCGCCCGACTTCACGCCGGGAGGCGACATCACCGTCCTGGAGGACGCAGGCCCCCAGACCCGCACCCACGACGGGCTGGTGGGCCACCTCAGCTTCACGCCCGCGCAGGACGCCAACGGCTCGACCACGGTGCGGGTGTGGGCCGTCGACGACGGCGGCACTGCGAACGGCGGCAGCGATACCTCGGAGGAGAAGACCTTGCGCCCTGGAAAGGCGACGGGCTGTTTCACGTTCTGTGGGCCGAACCGGTGCCGCGTTCTGTGCCTCCGTCAGCGCTCGGGAACCCACGCGGCCATCTCATCGGGGGAGAACGAGTACCGACAGCCGCAGGCATGGCAGACGACTTCGAGGCTGCGGTTGGTCGCGACTGCTTCCCGCAGGTCGGCCGGGCTGAGGCTGCGCAGCATGGGGAGGAACATCTCTCGGGAGCAGCCGCAGGATGCGCGGAGGGGGGCCATGCCCAGCACCGCCGCGTCGCCGGGCAGAAGCTTCGGCCACGCCGTCACCGGGTTTCCCGGGTCCGCCATTCGCGGGTCACACAGCACCTGCTCGATCTCCCCGAGCAACGCATGGTCCGCTCCCGGCAGCAGTTGCGCCATCGCCCCGCGGCAGGCCGCGACCTCGCCGCCTTCGGCCAGTGCCACATGCACCACAAACCGCGTCGTCGTCTGCTCGCTCTGCCGGAAGTAGTGGGCGAGGTCATCCACGATGTTCCCGTACGGCATGTCGGTGATCCCGCTGAACCCCCGGTACATGCCCAGGTCCCTGATCACCTGGAGTTGCCCGCGGTCGCCGATCAGCCGCTGCAGCGGCGCACCGGCCGCCTCCTCGGCCGGCACCGAGCGCCATTCGTCGCTGAGGTATCCGCGGACGTTCCCGTCGGCGTCGACCTCGGCGAAGATCCGGCAGCCCGGCCGGCTGGTTCCGACCTTCAGGGTCAGCCGCTGCCGGTCCTTCAGCGTGCCGCAGAGCAGTCCGGCCGCCGTTACCGTGGTGGCCAGAGCCTTGCGCAGCGCGGCTCCGTCCACCTGGCCCTGCCGGCAGACCGCCCGGGCGATCCCGGTGGTCTCCGCGAACAGGATTCGGACATTTCGATGGAAGCCCAAGGATTTGATGATATAGTTCTCCATGTGGGAAGGTCCCCTCGCTCTCCCTCAGGGTCGTTGCCACCGAGTATAGAACCTGACGTTGCGTCAGGTTCAAGCCCCGTCCGCACGGGCGCGCACCGGAAGGGAGGCCGGGGCAGACCGAAAGGGGGCAGGGTTCTTGAACCGGCGTGGCTGGAAGATCGGTGAGCTGGCCCGGCGGGTCGGCATCACGGTGCGGACTCTCCACCACTACGATCACATCGGCCTGCTGTCGCCTTCCTCCAGTACCGAGGCGGGACACCGGGTCTACTCGGACGCCGACGTGCGCAGGCTGCTTTCCATCATCTCGCTGAAGCGGCTGGGGTTCTCGCTGCGCGAGATCAAGGTGCTGCTCAGCGATGCCGCCGAGGATCCCCGGGCGATGCTGCAGGTCCAGCTGGCCCGGCTGGACGAGCAGATCGCGGCGCTGACGGAGGTGCGCGCGCACGTGCAGCGCCTGCACGATCACCTGGAGGTCGGCGGGTCGGTGGCCATCGAGGAGCTGATGGCCGTGGCCCATGCGCTGACGCTGACCGGGAGCCCGCATTTCCGCCGGGATGAGGTCGAACAGGTGCGTCAGAAGTACCTGGGATTGGATCCCGCGGTCCGGCGGGAGCTGTTCGAGACCGGCCGGCGGCTGGTGGCCGAGTTCCGCCGGTACTTCGACGCGGGGATCGCTCCTGACGCCCCCGCTGTCACCGCCCTGGCGCGGCGCTGGAAGGAGGTCACCGGCGCGCTCCTGCCCGCCGGTGAACCGCTGACGCAGGCCGCCGAGCAGTATTATCGGGACAACCCTGACGCCGGGCTGCTCTACGGCATGGACGTCGACTTGTACCGCTACATCAAGCAGGCGGCTTCGCGCGTGTAAATGGGAAGGCGGCCCGGGCGAGGGGGTGGGGGCCAGCATGGAGGTGACCCCGGCTGCACGACCGATCCGGGCGTCGCGCAGGCGGCTCCTGGAGGCACGGCTGCCGGGTTCGGGCGGTTCGCTGCCTGGTGGCAGTGAATGGAGAAGCCGGCGATCACGCAGGGGTGATCGCCGGTCTTCTGGTCTCGCCTTATTTGAACCTGACGTGCGTGCACCGGCCGGAGGGGCCGTCAGCGCGCAAAACCTGCGGTTCGTTCCCGAGCGCCACTTCAGGTTCTGCGCGCAAGCGGGCTCCGGAACCTCGTCCACGCGCAGAATCTGGAGTTCCGCTCGGGCTATCACTACAGGTTCTGCGCGGGTGAGGCGGCTGGAGAGGACGGCTGCGCGCAAAACCTGCGGTTCGTTCGCGAGTGCCACTTCAGGTTCTGCGCGCAAGCGGGCTCCGGAGCCTCGTCCACGCGCAGAATCTGGAGTTCGGCTCGGGCTATCACTACAGGTTCTGCGCGGGTGAAGCGGGTGGAGAGGCCGGCTGCGCGCAAAACCTGAGGTTCGTTCGCGAGTGCCACTTCTGGTTCTGCGCGCAGGAGGGCTCCGGAACCTCGTCCACGCGCAAAATCTGCGGTTCGGCTCGGGCTATCACCTCAGGTTCTGCGCGGGTGAGGCTGCTGAAGAGGCCGGCCGCGCGCAAAACCTGCGGTTCGTTCCCGAGCACCACTTCAGGTTCTGCGCGCAAGAAAGCTCCGGAACCTCGCCCACGCGCAGAATCTGCAGTTCGGTTCGGGCTATCACTTCAGGTTTTGCGCGCAAGAGGGCTCCGGAGCCTCGTCCACGCGCAGAATCTGGAGTTCGGCTCGGGCTATCACTACAGGTTCTGCGCGGGTGAAGCGGGTGGGGGCGTCGTGCACGCGAACAACCTACGGTTCGATCCCGAGAGCCACTTCAGGTTCTGCGCGCATGGGGCCTCTGGAACCTGGCTGACGCGCAGAATCTGCAGTTGGGCCTGGACCACCGGTTCACGTTTTGCGCGCAAGCGGGATGCGGTACGTTGCCCACGCGTAAAATCTGCAGTTCGGCTCGGGCCATCACTTCAGGTTCTGCGCGGCTGAAGCGGCTGGGGGCGTCGTTGGCGCGCAGAACCTGCGGTTCAGTCCCGAGTGCCACTTCAGGTTTTGCGCGCGAGAGAGTTCCTGGACCTCGCCCACGCGCAGAACCTGAGACACCGCCTGATCCGACACTTGAACTTCTGCGCGGCTGCGCCGGGCGCTGCCGCCCGCACAGGAGAACCGGCGGGTCCCACGGGACCCCGTCCGCGCCGACCGGGTCATCAGAGGGCTGGCCCACGGAGAGCCCGGTCAGCCACGCCGCGAAACTTGCGCCGGAGGCCGCCGGACGCGCCCTCCGGTTGATCTGCGCCCGCGTGCAGAGGTGAAGCCCGATCACTCTTCGAGCACCACCACCAGGTCCCCGGCCTCGACCCGGTCGCCCTCCTTCACCAGCACGTCCTTGATCCGGCAGTCCCGGGGCGCGGTGAGCACGTTCTCCATCTTCATCGCCTCGGTCACCACCAGCTGCACGCCCTTGGCGACCTGGTCGCCGGGGGCGACCAGGACTTTCAGGACCTTGCCCGGCATGGAGGCGCCCAGATGGCACGGATCGCCCTTGTCCGCCTTGGGCCGGCGGGCGCCGGCGTCCACCAGCCGCTGGTCGGGCACCTCGACCTCCCGCTGGGAACCGTTCAGCTCGAACAGGACTTCCCGCATGCCGTTGGGCTTGGGATCCCGCACGTCCACCAGCTTGATGATCAGCGTCTTGCCCTTCTCGATCTCCACCCGGGTCTCCTCGCCGGGGCGCAGGCCGTAGAAGAAGGTGGGCGTGTCGACCACCGCCGTGTTCCCGTACTCCTCCTGGTGCCGGGCCAGCTGCTCCAGCAGGCCGGGGAAGAGCACCTCCGACAAGACCTCCCGCTGGGCCGCGGGCCGCCCGAGCTTCGCCGAGAGCTCCCTCTGCTTCGCCTCGAAGTCGATGGGCGGCAGCAGCTCCCCCGGGCGGACCGTAATCGCCTCCCGGCCCTTCAGCACCACCCGCTGCAGCTCCTCCGGCCACCCGCCGGGGGGCTGCCCCATATAGCCGGCCAGCATCTGCACCACCGACTCGGGGAAGGCCAGGCCCTCGCCCCGCCGGACCAGCTCCTCGGTCGTGCGGATGCCGTTCTGCACCATGAACAGCGCCAGGTCGCCGACGGCCTTGGAGGACGGGGTGACCTTGACGATGTCCCCCAGGGCCAGGTTGGCCGTGCGGTAGGCCTCGACCACCTCATGCCAGCGACCGCCGAGCCCCAGGGCGACGGCCTGCTGGCGCAGGTTCGAGACCTGCCCGCCGGGCATCTCGTGCAGGTACGTCTCAGCGGAAGTGGCCAGGAGCCCGGACTCCCAGGGGGCGTACCAGCGGCGGACCTCCTGCCAGTAGTCGGCCAGCTGCTGCAGCGCCGCCAGGTCCAGCCCCGTATCCCGGTCGCTGCCCTGCAGCGCCGCCACCAGCGTGTTGAGCGACGGCTGGGACGTCAGCCCGGAGAGGGAGGAGAGGGCGGCGTCGACGATGTCCACCCCGGCCTCGGCCGCGGCCAGCAGCGTCGCCAGCCCCGTGCCGGCGGTGTCGTGGGTGTGCAGGTGCAGCGGCACGCCGACCTCCTGCTTCAGAGCGGAGATCAGCATCTTGGCCGCCCGGGGCTTCAGGAGGCCCGACATGTCCTTGATCGCGAGGATCTGCGCGCCGGCCTTCTCCAGCTCCTTCGCCAGGTCCACGTAGTACCGCAGGTTGTACTTGGTGCGGGCGGGGTCCGTGATGTCCCCCGTGTAGCAGATGGCCACCTCGGCCACCTTGCCGGCGCTGCGCACCGCCTCGATCGCGGGCCGCATGTTGGGCAGCCAGTTGAGCGCGTCGAAGATGCGGAAGATGTCGATGCCCGCCGCCGCGGCCTCCCGGACGAAGGCGTGGACCAGGTTGTCGGGGTAGTTGGCGTAGCCGACGGCGTTGGCGCCGCGCAGCAGCATCTGGAAGGGGATGTTGGGGATGGCCCGGCGGAGCAGGTCCAGCCGCTCCCAGGGGTCCTCCTTCAGGAACCGCAGGGCCGTGTCGAACGTCGCGCCGCCCCACATCTCCAGGGAGAAGAGCCCCGAGGCGAGGCGCGCCGTGGCCGGGGCGATGGTCAGCATGTCCCGGGTACGCACCCGGGTGGCCAGCAGCGACTGGTGGCCGTCCCGCATCGTAGTGTCGGTCACCAGCAGTCGCTTCTGGGTCCGGATCCACTCCACCAGCCCCTCGGCGCCCCGCTCCAGCAGGACCTGCCGGACGCCGGGGGGAACCGGCCCCTCCGCCTTCGGGATGGGCGGCTGGGACCGGGCGGGCGGCTTGGCCCCGGGAGGCACCCCCGGGCCGCCGTTGACCACCACGTGGCCGATGTAGCGGAGCACCTTGGTGCCCCGGTCCCGGCGGGGCGGAAACTGGAACAGCTCGGGCGAGTCGTGGATGAAGTTGGTGTCCACGTCGCCGGCGAGGAACCGGGGGTGGCGGATGACGTTCAGGAGGAACGGGATGTTGGTCTTCACCCCGCGGATGCGGAACTCCTGGAGCACCCGGCTCATCTTGGCGGCCGCCGCCTCGAAGGTGAGTCCCCAGGTGGTGGCCTTCACCAGCAGCGAGTCGTAGTACGGCGTGATCTCCGCGCCGACGAACCCGTTGTCGCCGTCCAGCCGGACGCCGGGTCCGCCGGGGGAGCGGTAGACCAGGATGCGGCCGGTGTCGGGCAGGAAGTCGTTGGCCGGGTCCTCGGCGGTCACCCGGCACTGGATGGCGTAACCGTGCCGGGCGATCTGCGCCTGGGAGGCGACCCCCAGCGCCTCGTCCAGGCGCGCTCCCTCGGCGATGCGGATCTGGGCCTGGACGATGTCCAGCCCGGTGATCTCCTCGGTCACCGTGTGCTCCACCTGGATGCGCGGGTTGACCTCCATGAAGTAGTAGCGGCCGTCGGGCGCGACCAGGAACTCGACGGTGCCGGCGCCCACGTAGCCCACCCGGGCCATCAGCCGGACGGCCGCACCGCAGATCTCCTGCCGCTGGGGTTCGGTCAGGGCCAGCGAGGGGGCAATTTCCACCACCTTCTGGTGCCGGCGCTGGATGGAGCAGTCCCGCTCGTACAGGTGGACCACGTTTCCGTATCGGTCGGCCATCACCTGGACCTCGATGTGGCGGGGCCGCTCCACGTACTCTTCCAGGTAGACTTCGCCCGAGCCGAAGGCCGCCTGGGCCTCGGAGCGGGCCCGCTCCAGCGCGTCCTTCAGCTCGGCGTCGGAGCGGACCACCCGCATGCCCCGGCCGCCGCCGCCCAGCACGGCCTTGACGATGATCGGGTAGCCCACCTCCCGGGCGAAGGCGAGGGCCTCCTTCACCGAGGCGACCGGCGCCTCGGTGCCGCGGGGGAGGGGCAGCCCCGCCTCCCGGGCGATCCGGCGTGCCGCCACCTTGTCGCCGAACATCTCCAGGTGCTCGGGGTCCGGGCCGATGAAGGCGATCCCCTCTTCCCGGCAGCGGCGGGCGAACGCGGCGTTCTCTGCCAGGAAGCCGTAGCCGGGGTGGATGGCGTCCACCTCGTGCTCCCGGGCCAGCCGGATGATCCCCTCCACGTCGAGGTAAGCCTCCACGGGGCCCTTGCCCTCGCCGATGAGGTAGGCTTCGTCGGCCTTGTACCGGTGGAGCGAGAGGCTGTCCTGTTCGGAGTACACGGCCACGGTCTGTTTGCCCAGTTCCGTGCACGCGCGGAAGATGCGGATGGCGATCTCGCCCCGGTTGGCGACAAGCACGCGCCGAAAAGCCGGCATGGGCATCACCCCTTTAATATATTAAAATGCTGCTATTCGCCCTAAGCTGAGGGATTCCTCCTCCCTGCGGCGATAAAATTCATTTGCGGAATGTTAGTCGGATTAATGTTTAGTGTATGTTGAGTTAAGATTCGAAGTACCGAGGAGGAGTCTGGACGCGCAGGAGGAAATATACTCGGAGCACCACTGCGAAGGGAGGAACGCGTTTGGCCAGCCAACCTGCGCCGGCGACCCGGGCCCGACCGCGGGCTCCGGCACGTCCAGGCTTCCGCAGGGCGGAGCGGTTGGAGCCGTACCTGTACCTTACCCCCAGCCTGGCGCTGCTCACCATCTTCACCTTCTACCCGATCGTGCGCTCGATCTACCTCAGCCTGTTCCTGACCAATCCGCGGGGCGAGCCCAGGGTCTTCGTCGGGCTTGAGCACTACGTGAACGCCCTGCAGTCCACGTTCCTGCAGAGCCTGGGCGTGACGGTCCTCTTCGTCCTCTACACCGTGCCCGCCGGGCTATTGCTCGGCCTGGTCCTGGCTCTCCTCGCCTACCAGCCCCTGAAGGGAACCCGGATCTTCCAGCTGATCTTCTCCTCGCCGCTGGCCATCTCGGCCGCCATCGGCAGCACGATCTGGGTCATGATGCTCAACCCGGTGTCCGGCATGGTCAACTACCTGCTCAGCCTGGTCGGCATCGCACCGGTGCACTGGCTCACCGATCCGCGCTGGGCCCTGCTGGCCGTGGGCATGGTCAGCATCTGGCTGCGGCTTGGCTTCAACTTCGTCCTGCTGCTCAGCGGCCTCCAGAACGTCCCGGAGGAGCTGCACGAAGCCGCCCTGGTGGACGGCGCCGGCTTCTGGGCGAAGACGTGGCACATCACCCTGCCGATGCTTTCGCCGACGCTCTTCTTCGCCGCCGTGGTCGGGGTGATTCACGCTTTCCAGGTGTTCGCTGAGATCGAAATCATGACCGCCGGCGGACCGTCCGACGCCACCAACACGGTGGTCTACCGCATCTACCAGGTGGCCTTCCGGCAATACGAGTTCGGCGCCGCCAGCGCGCAGGCGATGCTGCTGTTCATCGTGATGGTCGTCCTGACCTACCTCCAGTTCCGGCTCGGCGAAAGGCGGGTGCACTACCAGTGAGCGTCCAGTCCCGTCTCACCCGGCTGCTGCTGTATGCGGCCCTCTGCCTGGCGGCCCTCTTCATGGTGTTCCCCATCCTCTACGCGGTGTCCATCAGCCTCATGCCGCCGGCGGAGGTCAACACCTTCCCGCCCCGCTTCCTGCCCAGCTCACCCCGCTGGGCCAATTACGCCGAGGTGGCCCGGTCGGTGCCGGTGGGGCGCTACCTGCTGAACTCCCTGGTGGTCTCCTCGGCCGTGACCCTCGGCCAGATCGCCACCGCCAGCCTGTCCGCCTACGCCTTCGCCTTCATGAACTTCCGGGGCAAGGCGGCCCTGTTCGCCCTGTTCATGTCCACCATGATGGTGCCCTGGGAGGTCACGCTGATCCCCAACTACCTCACGATCCGTTCGCTCCGGCTGCTGGATTCGTACACCGGGCTGGTCCTTCCGTTCCTGGCCACCGCTTTCGGCACGTTCCTGCTCAGGCAGTTCTTCCTGCAGATCCCGAGGGAGCTGGAGGAGGCGGCCCGGATTGACGGCTGCGGCCGGTTCCGGTTCTTCTGGTCCATCGCCCTGCCCCTGGCCCGGCCGGGCCTCCTGACGCTGGGGGCGTACACGTTCCTCAGCACCTGGAACCAGTACCTGTGGCCGCTCCTGGTCACCAACACGCGTCTCATGCGGACGGTGCAGATCGGGGTGCGCTTCCTGATGAACGAGGAGGGGCTGCAGTACCACCGGGTGATGGCCGGCGTGGTGCTGTGCATGGCGCCGGCCCTGGTGGTCCTGGTGCTGGGGCAGCGCTACTTGGTGCGGGGCCTGATGGCCGGCGGCCTCAAGGGCTAGCGGCTTTTTGGGCAACAAGCGGTCGCCCCGGTGCGGACGGTCCCTTGGGCGTGCCCCGGCGTACTTGTGCCGGCGCGGCCGCAACACTCGTACGGAGGAGGATTCACCACGTGCGCACAACGAGACGACCGGTGTTAATGGTATGGGCCCTGGTTCTGATCGCCGCCCTGCTGGCCGGCTGCGCCCGCGGGGGCGGCACCGCCTCGGACGGGGAGTTCCAGAAGGTGGAGATCCAGCCCGGCGAGCGGGTGAAGGTCACCTTCTGGCACGCCATGGGCGGGGTCGCCGGCGAGGCGGTGCAGCGGCTGGTAGACCAGTTCAACAGCTCCCAGGACAAGGTGGAGGTGGAGGCGGTCTACCAGGGCACCTATGACGACGCCCTGCAGAAGCTGAGGGCGGCAGGTTCCGACGGCCCGACGATCATGCAGGTGTACGAGATCGGCAGCCGGTTCATGATCGACTCCGGCATGATCACGCCGATGCAGAACTTCGTCGACGCCGACGGCTTCTCCATCGACGACTTCGAGCCCAACATCCTGGGCTACTACACCTTCGACGGGCGGCTCTACTCGATGCCGTTCAACACCTCCACGCCCATCGTGTACTACAACAAGGACGCCTTCCGGGAGGCGGGACTCGACCCCGAGCGGCCGCCCCGCACCTTTGAGGAGTTCAAGGAGTACGCCCGGAAGCTGACGGTCACCCAGGGCGGCGAGACCCGCTACGGCGCCAGCATCGCACTGTACGGCTGGTTCTTCGAGCAGTTCCTGGCGGTGCAGGGCGCCCACTACGTGGACAACGACAACGGCCGCAGCGCCCGGGCCACCAAGGCCATCATCAACTCGCCGGAGGGTGAGCGGTTCGTCACCTGGCTGAAGGAGATGGTGGACGAGGGCGTGGCCATCAACCTGGGCCGGCGCACGGCGGATACCCAGGCGGCCTTCTCCTCCGGGCAGGTCGCGATGACCCTGGACTCCACCGCGGCGCTGGGCAACATCCTGAACGGCGTGGGCGACAAGTTTGAGATCGGCACCGCCTTCCTGCCGCGGCCGGAGGGGGCCGCCGAGGGCGGCGTGATCATCGGCGGCGCCTCGCTGTGGATCACCAACACCAAGCCGTTGAAGGAGCAGTGGGCTGCCTGGGAGTTCGTGAAGTGGCTGACGACGCCGGAGGTCCAGGCCGAGTGGTCCATCGCCACCGGCTACTTCCCGGTCCGCAAGGCGGCGTACGACCAGCAGATCCTGAAGGACTGGCACGCCCAGCGGCCCCAGTTCACCACCGCCATCGAGCAGCTCCGGGCGTCGCCGCTGAGCACGGTGACCCAGGGCGCCGTGATCGGCACCTTCCCGCAGGCCCGGCAGATCGTGGAGGCCGCGATGGAGTCGGTGGTGCTGGGCCAGGCCACGGCGGCGGAGGCGCTGAACGCCGCAGCGGCGGAGATCACCAAGGGCATCGAGGACTACAACCGGACCACCCAGTAGGTGAACGCGCATAGGGGGAGCCCGGGCGGTCGCGCCCGGGCTCCCGTCGCGACTTGATGACTATCTGTCAGCGAGATCGACCCGAAGGCGATGGCTCGTATGCGCCAGGGGAGGCCTCGACGGTTGCAAGGGGTGGCCGGCGAGGGTTTCTGTCCAGGCTCGCTTCAGAGAATGGGTGTCGGGCTTCCCGCCGGTCGGTTCATCCTGGGAGCCTGTCTGGATAATGGCCCTTGGAGATCAGGCGTGAAGGTGACCGGAAGCGGTGGCGCCTCCGGTCACCTGCGTTACAGACCCGACATGGGGGTCAGTGATCGTTCTCCCGTATCGGCTCCAGCACCGCCCGCAGCGCGTGTCGGTGCGATCCGTTGAGGGAGCGCGAGTAGACCACGACGACGTCAGGGAAACCCTGCTCCCGGGCATCGAAGACGAACTCCCGCTGCATCGTCTCCCCTGCGGGGAACAGCATGGAGTGGACGGCCGGGCAGATCTGCCCGGAATCCAACTGCAGCCTCGCGTCCGGGTACCAGAGGTGCAGCAGGGAGCCACAGTCGTAGAGCAACTCGACCCCGGCGCCGCTCTTGTTGGTGAGCGAGGCCGTCGCCCGATACCTGCCGTCATCCTCCCGCACGGCGGTGACTTCCAGGATGAGGACCTCATCCTCCGCATTACCCCGCAGATCGCCGGGCAGGGAATCACCCGGCTCCGGGTCAGCGGGCTCCGGGGCCTGCCGCACCTCCATCAGTTCGCTGTGCACCGGGGGCTTCCCCTCAGCCGACGCAGCAGGGAGGACGGCGTCAACCTGTGGATGCGGCGCTGCGGCCGTCTCCGAGGGAGGGCCGTCGGCGGCACCCCTGCACCCGGCCAGCAGGACCAGCCCCGGCCCCAGCAGCCATAGGGCAATCACCTTGCGCATGGTCTATCCTCCTCGTCGCGGGATAGACGGGGGCTCCGGGTCCGCCCGTTTCCGGCAGGGATCGCCGCCCACCGGAGTCCGCCGGCCGGTTTCCATCCTCAAGTCGCCCGCGAGGAGGAAGGAGAACACCCGTTCCGCCTCGAACCTCTCTGCCAAGCTTACCAGAAGATGAGGAGGAGAACGCGTGCGCATCCTCCATACCGCCGACTGGCACCTCGGCCGCACCTTGGAAGGCCGCAGCCGGCAGGAAGAGCACGAAGCGTTCGTGGACGAGCTCTGCGCCATGGTGCGCGAGGAGCGGATCGACCTGGTGCTCATCGCCGGCGACGTGTTTGACACGGGCAACCCCTCGGCGGCGGCCGAGGAGCTTTACTGCGACGCCCTGGCCCGGTTGGGCGAGAACGGCCGGCGGGCCGTGGTGGTCATCGCCGGCAACCACGACTCCCCCGACCGGCTGACCGCCGTCCAGGCGCTGGCCCAGCGGCACGGGGCCACGATGTTCGGCTATCCCTACGACGACCCGGGCGTCTACACCCCCGGGCCGGACCGGGTGCAGCGGGTGGCGGCCGGCCCCGGCTGGGCCGAGCTGACCGTCCCCGGCGTGGACCACTCCGCCGTGGTCCTGGCCCTCCCGTACCCTTCGGAGTCCCGGCTCCGGAAGCTCATCGCCGACACCCTGGGGGAGGAGGAGCTGCAGCGCTCCTACTCCGACCAGGTGAAGGGCTGGCTGGCGGCGGCGGCAGGCCGTTTCCGGCCGGATGCGGTGCGGCTGGTCACGAGCCACCTGTACATGGCCGGCGGCGTCGAGTCCGACGTGGTCGAGCGGCCGATCCAGATGGGCGGCGCGTACACGGTGCACCCCTGCGCCGTGCCGGAGACCGCCCAGTACGTGGCCCTCGGCCACCTGCACCGTCCCCAGGAGATCCACGGGACGGCGGCGGTCACCCGCTACTCGGGCTCCCCGATCTCCTTCTCCTTCAACGAGACCGGTTACGTCAAGGGCGTGACCGTCGTCGAGGTGGAGCCCCGGGATCCCGCGCCCCGGGTGCGGCACGTGCCCATCTCCGCCGGGCGGCCCCTGGTGCGCTGGGTCGCCGAGGACGGCCTGGCCCAGGTGGAGCGCTGGGTGGCGGAGGGGAAGGATCCGACGGCCTGGATCTCGCTGGAGGTCCACACGGAGCATCCGCTTACCCTGGAGCAGGTGCACCGGCTGCGGGCGATGCGGCCGGAGTTCGTGCACATCCGGGCCGTCCTCCCGGCCGAGGCCGAGGCCGCCGCGACCGCGGAGCCGCAGCGGCTGGGGGTGGACGAGCAGTTCGTCCGGTTCTACTCCCAGGTGCGGGGCGGCCCGCCCGCCCCTGAGCTGGTCCGGCTCTTCCTGGAGCTGGTCAACGCCCGGGACGAGGAGGTGGACGCATGAGGCCCATCCGGCTGGCGTTTGCGGGGCTGCAGAGCTACCGGGAGCCCCAGGAGATCGACTTCCGCGAGCTGATGGGCGCCGGCCTCTTCGGCATCTTCGGGCCCACGGGGGCGGGCAAGTCCACCATCCTGGACGCCATCACCCTGGCCCTGTACGGCCGCGTGGAGCGGACCCGGGGCACCATGGGGATCATGAACCTCAACGAAAACCGGCTGTGGGTGAAGTTCACGTTTGCCCTCGGCGGGACCGAGTACCGGGTGGAGCGGAGCTACCGCCGGGAGAAGGATACCCCGTCCATCCGCAGCGAGCACGCCCGGCTGGTCCGGGTGCTGCCCGAAGGGGACGAGGTGCTGGCCGACCGGGAACGGGAAGTGACCCAGCAGGTCACGGACCTGTTGGGGCTGGAGATTGACGATTTCACCCGCGCCGTGGTCCTGCCCCAGGGGCAGTTCGCCGAGTTCCTGAAGCTGACCGGGAGCAAGCGGACGGAGATGCTCCAGCGCATCTTCGCGCTCTCCCAGTACGGCGACGTGCTGAACGAGCGGCTGAAGCGGCGGAAGGAGGCCGTCGAGCGGCAGCTGGACGCGGTGGCGGGCGAGCAGCGGGGCCTGGGCGATGCCTCGGCCGAGGCGGTGTCCGCGGCGGAGGAGGCCCTCCGGCAGGTCACGGCGGCCCTGGCCGAGGCCGAGCGGCAGCTGGCTGACACCGAGTCCCGGTTCAAGGAATGGGAGCGGGTGTGGCAGCTGCAGCAGGAGCTGGCAGGGATAACCGATGAGCTGGCCCGCTGGGAAGCGCAGGCGCAGGCCGTGGACGCCGCCCGGGCCGAGCTGGACGCGGCCCGGCGGGCGGATGCGGTGCGGCCCCATCTGACGGCGCGGGATCAGGCGGCAGCCGCCGCGGCGCGGGCCGAGCGGGCGGTTGCGCTCGCGGAGCAGGCGGTGCGGGACGCAGAGGCGGAGGTCGCCCGCGCCGCGCAGGCGTACGCCGAGGCCCGCACGAACCGCATGGAGCAGGCTCCCGCCCTGACCCGGCGGCAGGCGGATCTGCAGCGGGCCGTCGAGCTGGAGGACCGGCTCGAGGAGGCCCGGCGGCAGGCCGGCGAGGTGGAGGAGCAGGTGGCTGCGCTGCGGGAGAAGCACGATGCCGTCGTGCGGCAGATCGGGGAGGCCGAGAAGCGGGCGGCTGCGCTGCGCGCCCGGGAGACCGGGCTCCAGGAGGAGATCGCCCGGCTGGAGGTCTCCCCCGAGGAGCGCAACCGGATCACCGATGCCCAGCGGGCGTTGGACCGGCTGAGGGAAGCCGAGCGCGCCCTGCTGCAGGCGGAGCAGCGGGTCCGGCAGCGTGAGCAAGAGCTGGAGCACGCCCGGAGGGCGGCAGAGCAGGCGGAAGCGCTCCGCCTGGAGGCGGAGCGGCGGTTGCAGGAGGTGGAGTCCGCCCTGCAGCGGCTGGAGACCGAGCCGCCAGCGGACGAGGCCGACCTGCGCGCACAGGAGGCGTGGCTCGGACGGGCGGGCGAGCAGATTCGCACCGTAGCGGGGCTGGCGGCGCAGTACGCCCAGCGGCAGGCCGAGGCGGATGCCCGCCGCCGGGAGTGGGAGGAGGCTGCGGCCCGCATCGAACAGGCCCTCCTGGAAGAGGCGCAGCAGCAGCAGGCTGTGGAAGCCGCAGAACAGGAACGGGAGGCCGTGCGGGCGGCCGTTGCCGCGGCCCGCAGGCGGGCCCACGCGGCCGCCCTGGCGCAGGCCCTGACGCCGGGAGAGCCCTGCCCCGTCTGCGGATCGCGGGAACACCCTCAGCCTGCCGTGGTGGGGGAGGCCGTCAACCTGGAGGCGGAGGAGGCCCGGCTGGAGCAGGCCGAGGCGCGGCTGCGCGCGGCCGGATCGGCGCTGGGCAGGGCGCAGGAGCGCACGGCCGCAGCCCGGGAGCAGGCGGAATCCGCCCGTCGGCGGCAGGCTGAGGCCGAACGGGCGCTGGAGGAGGCCCGGTTGGCCCTGGAGGCCGCCCGGGAGCGGCTTCCTGCGGCGTGGCGGTCGCTGGCCGGGCCGCAGCTCGAGGAAGCGCTGGCCCGGGAGGCGGCGGAACACGAGGAACGGGCCCGCCGGTTTGCGGGGTGGCGCGAGCAGGTCGCCGCCTTGCAGCAGGCGCGCGAGGAGCGCACGCGGGCGCTGTTCGCGGCGGCGGGAGACGCCCGGGAGCGGCAGGCCGCGGTCGCACATGCCGAGCAGGCCCTGGCCGACGCCCGGGCCGAGGCCGACGCGCGGCGGTCCGCTGCGGCGGAGTGCGCTGCACAGTTTGATGCGGTCCGGGACGACCTGGACGCCGCAGGCGTGGAGGCTGCGCTGCGGCGCATCCGGGACGCGGACGAGCGGGTGGCGGACCTGCGCCGATCGCTGGCGGAGGTCCGCACCGGCCAGCAGGAGCTGGAGAGCCGGCTGGGTGCCCTGCGAACCGAGGAGAAACGCTGCGCCGACGAACTGCAGGAGGCCCGGGTGCGCCACGCGCAGGCGGTGCAGCGGTACGAGGAGGTCGCAGACCAGTGGCGCCGCCTCTCCGGCGGCGAGCCGGCGAGGCCGCAGCTGACCGCGGTGGAGTCCCGACTCACCAGGCTGGCCCAGGAGGAGGAGCAGGCCGCCGCGGCGAAGGAGCGGGCCGAGCGTGCGCATGGACAGGCTGAGGCTGCCCGCGCCGCCGCCGTGCGGGAGCTGGAGGTGGCGCACCGGCACGTGGCAGAGGCGGAAGCCGCACTGGCGGAAGCCCTGACGGTTGCCGGCTTTGAGAGCGCGGAGGCGGCGCGTGGGGCGCTGCGGCTCGCGGCGCGGCAGGCTGCGCTGGACGAGGAGATCCGGCGCCACGACCAGGAGGGCGAGCGGCTGAAGGGTCGGCAGGCGGCCCTGGAGCAGCAGCTGGCCGGCCGGAGCATCAGCGCCGAGGAGTGGCGGGCGTGGGTGGACAGGCTGGAGCAGGCCCGCCGGAGCGCCGCCGAGCGGCGGGAGGAGCGGGCCCGGGCGATGCAGGTCCGCGACGACCTGCTGGCCAAGCAGCGGCGCTGGCAGGAGCTGGAGGAGCAGCGGCTGGGGCTGGCTGCACGGCTCGACCACCTGGATGAGCTGCAGAAGGTCCTGCGGGGCAACGCCTTCGTCAATTTCATCGCCCAGGAGCAGATGGCGCGGGTGGCGGCCGACGCCTCCCGGCGGCTGCGCCAGCTCACCCGGGACCGGTACACGCTGGAGGCGGCGCCGGACGGCAGCTTCCTGGTGCGGGACGAGACCAACGGCGGGACCCTGCGCTCGGTGAACACGCTCTCCGGCGGCGAGACGTTCCTGGCCTCTCTGTCGCTGGCCCTGGCGCTCTCGGCGCAGATCCAGCTGCACGGGCACTATCCCCTGGAGTTCTTCTTCCTGGACGAGGGCTTCGGCACCCTGGACCCGGAGCTGCTGGACGTGGTGATCTCCACGCTGGAGCGGCTGCACTTCGACCGGCTGAACGTCGGGGTGATCAGCCACGTGGCCGAGCTCAGGAACCGGCTCCACCGCCGGGTCATCGTGGAGCCGGCTGAGCCAGGCGGGCGCGGCAGCCGGCTGCGGCTGGAACGGGCGTGAGGCATCCGTGCAGTGGGGATCGGTGCTCCGGCCCCCCTGAAGCGGTATGAGCTCCTCGGCAGGCGGGCGTACTGACTCCTCCCGCGCAGAACCTGCACCCACGGCTCGGGTCGAACTTCAGATTCTGCGCGTCGCGGGGCTCGTGGGGCACGGGTGGCGCGCAAAACCTTAACCGGCGGTTGAGGCCTGACCCCAGATTCTGCGCGTGTCCCGCCCGCGGGGGGACCCCACTCGCGCAAAACCTGGACCCCCGGCCCGAGTCGAACTTCAGATTCTGCGCGTCGCGGGGCTCGTGGGGCACGGGTGGCGCGCAAAATCTGCACGGGCTCCTGAGGCCAGACCCCAGATTCTGCGCGTGTTCGGCCGTGGGATGCCCCCACTCGCGCAAAACCTGGACCCACGGCCCGAGTCGAACTTCAGATTCTGCGCGTCGAGGGGCTGGTGGGGCACGGGTGGCGCGCAAAATCTGCACGGGCTCCTGAGGCCAGACCCCAGATTCTGCGCGTGTCTGGCCGTGGGATGCCCCCACTCGCGCAAAACCTGGACCCCCGGCCCGAGTCGAACTTCAGATTCTGCGCGTCGAAGGGCTCGTGGGGCACGGATTGCGCGCAGAACCTGAACCGGCTGTTGAGGCCAGACCCCAGATTCTGCGCGTGTCCCGCTCGCGAGACAACCCCTCTCGCGCAAAACCTGAAGCCCGGCACGAAGCCCAGCTTCAGCAATCGCGCACCACCGCCCTGTGCCCGTGAGGCGCAAGGCCGCGCATATGAAGGAGGTCCGACACATGGGCGTGCGCTTCATCATCGGCGGCGCCGGCTCGGGCAAGAGCCAGCGCTGCCTGGACGAGCTGACCCAGGCCGCGCAGGCGGCACCCGCCGGCCCGCCGCTCATCCTGCTGGTGCCCGAACAGGCCACCTTCCAGGTGGAGCAGGCGCTGCTGGGGAGCGGGCGGCTGAAGGGCATCATCCGGGCGCAGGTGCTGTCGTTTCAGCGGCTGGCCTGGCGAGTCTCCCTGAAGGCCGGCGGCCTTGCGCTGCCGCCGCTCAGCGACCTGGGCAAGCAGATGGTGCTGCGCGCGCTGCTGGAGAAGAAGCGGGATGACCTCCGCCTCTTCCATCAGGTGGCGGACAAGCCCGGCTTCATCGAGCGGGTGGCGGGCTCCATCCGGGAGCTGCGCAGTTACCGGCAGGGACCGGAGAGCCTGCGGCGGCAGCTGTCGCAGCTGGAGGCCGAAGGGCTGGGCGAGACCAGCCTGGGGGCCAAGCTGCACGACCTGGCCCTGGTGATGGACGAGCTGCGTAGTTATATCGAAGGAAGGTTCACGGATCCCGACGAGTACCTGACCGTCCTCGCGGCCCGGCTGGAGGAGAGCCGGCTGCTGGAGGGGGCCGAGGTCTGGGTGGATGGCTTCAACGGCTTCACGCCGCAGGAGCTGGCGGTGCTCGGGGCCGTCATGCGGTCGGCGCGCCAGGTGCACATCAGCCTCTGCATCCCGCCCGGCCAGCTCTACAAGGCCGGGGGCCACCACTCGCCGTCGGACCTCTTCCAC
The DNA here is from genome assembly GCF_000009905.1 of Symbiobacterium thermophilum IAM 14863. Classification (GTDB taxonomy): domain Bacteria; phylum Bacillota; class Sulfobacillia; order Symbiobacteriales; family Symbiobacteriaceae; genus Symbiobacterium; species Symbiobacterium thermophilum. The sequence continues at coordinate 2,324,092 of NC_006177.1, read as the reverse complement.
CCGGTGCTTTCGACCTACGACCAGCTGATGCAGCTGGCGGCAGAGAGCGGCGTCGCCGTGGACCCGCCCCTGTACCTGAACGAGCCGCTCCGGTTCCGCGGCGCCCCCGAACTGGCCCATGTCGAGCGGTACCTGTTCCGCCAGTCCGCCCCGGCCTGGCCCGGCGCCCCCGAGCGCATCGCCCTGGTGGAGGCGCAGAACCGGCGGGAGGAGGTGGCCGCGGCGGCCCGGGAGATCCTGCGGCTGGTGCGGGAGGAGGGGCTGCGCTTCCGGGAGATCGCCGTCGTCGCCCGGGATCTGGAGGGCTACGGCGACCTTGCGGCCACCCTCTTCGCCGAGCACGGCATCCCGGCGTTCATCGACCGGCGGCGCACCGTGGCGCACCACCCGCTGGTGGAGCTCCTGCGAGCGGCGCTGGAGGTGGTGGTGCAGGACTGGGCCTACGGCCCCGTCTTCCGGTACCTGAAGACCGACCTGACCGGCGTCTCCCGCGCCGAGATCGACCTCCTGGAGAACTACGTGATCGAGCACGGCATCCGCGGCCGGGCCTGGCAGCAGCAGGAGCCCTGGCAGTACCTGCGCCGCTACACGCTGGAGGAGGACGCCGTCCCGGCCGGGCCGGCCCAGCAGGCGCTGCTGGACGAGATTCACCGCATCCGCCGCCGGGCGACGGCGCCGCTCCTGGCCTTCCAGCGGCGCCTCCAGCGCCGGGGACGGCCGGGGCCCACGGTGCGGGAGATCACCACCTACCTGTTCCAGCTCCTGGACGACCTGAAGGTTGCCCGGCAGCTGGAGGCGTGGAAGGCGGAGGCTGAACAGCGGGGCGACCTGGAGACGGCCCGGGAGCACGAGCAGGTCTGGACCCGGGTGCTGGAGCTGTTCGACCAGATCGTCGAGGGGCTGGGGGACCAGGTCCTGAGCCCCAAGGTCTACCTGCAGGTGCTGAGCGCCGGCCTGGACGGGCTGAAGCTGGGACTCATCCCGCCCGGGCTGGACCAGGTCATCGTCGGCACGGTGGAGCGGAGCCGCCACGCCGGCGTGCGGGCCACCCTGATCCTCGGCGCCACGGAGAAGGACTTCCCGCCCCAGCCCGCCGAAGACGCGATCTTCACCGACCGGGAGCGGGAGCGGCTGAAGCAGTCGGGGCTGGACGTGGGCCCCACCAGCCTGGAGCGGCTCTTCCAGGAGCAGTTCCTCACCTACGTGGCGCTCACCCGCGGCTCCGACTTCCTCTGGATCAGCTACCCCCTGGCCGACGAGTCCGGCCGGGCCGCGGCGCCCTCGCCGGTGGTCGGCCGGATGCGCCGGCTCTTCCCCGAACTGAAGCCCCGTCCGGCCGCGCCGCCGGCGCCGGATGCCGAGGCTGCCGTGGCGCAGGTGGCCACCCCCCGGCAGCTGGCGGCTGCGGTGGCCCGGGCGCTGCGCCGGGCCCGGTCTGGGTACGCTGTCGAGCCCCACTGGCTGGACCTCTACCAGTGCATCGTCCTGGACCCCGACCTGCACCGGGAGGGCGCGGCGGTCCTGGCCGCGGTGGGCTACGAGGAGTGGCTGCGCCGCCGGGGCACGCCGGTGGGGCGGGAGCTGGCCCGGCTGCTCTACGGCGACCGGCTGGTGACCAGCGTCAGCCGGCTGGAGGCGTTCCTGTCCTGCCCGTTCCGCCACTTCGCGGGCTACGCCCTGCGACTGCAGGGGCGGGCCGAGTTCACCGTCAGCGCACCCGAGTTCGGCCTCTTCTACCACGCCGCGCTCTCCCTGTTCGTGCGGGAACTGGAACGGGACGGGCTTGCGTGGGACACGCTGACCCCTGACGAGGCCTGGCGGCGGATGGACAGCATCATCGACCGGCTGGCGCCGAGGCTGCAGAGCGAGATCCTGCTGTCCAGCCCGCAGCACCGGTACCTGCTCCGGGTCATCCGTCGGACCCTGCAGTCCTCGTTGGACTACCTCAGCGAGCACGTGCTCCACGGGGAGTTCCGGCCGGTGGCCGTGGAGGTGCCCTTCGGTGAGGAGATGGACGGCCTGCCGCCGGTGGAGGTGGACCTGCCGGGCGGAGGGCGGGTGCTGCTGCGGGGCCGCATCGACCGGGTGGATGCCCTGGAGGGGCGCGACGGCCGCTGGTACGTGCGGGTCATCGACTACAAGTCCGGCCGGCGGGACCTGCGGCTGGGCGACTTCTACCACGGCCTGACCCTGCAGCTCCTGCTCTACCTGATGGCTGTGGTGGAGGGGGGCGAGCCGCTGCTGCCCGGGACGCGGGTGCCCGCCGGGGCGCTCTACCTGCCGGTCTACGACCCGGTCGAGCCGGTGAACGCCCCTGTCCCGCCGGACGAGGTGCGCCCGCTGCGGCGGAAGCGGTATCAGGCCCGGGGGCTGGTGAGCGACGACCCGGCCGTCATCCAGGCCATGGACGCCGCCGGACTGGGGCTCATCCAGGCGAAGCTGAAGAAGGACGGTACCGTGTACAAGGGCGCGCCGGTGGCCAGCCCGGACCAGTTCCGGCAGCTGTTCGCGCACCTGCGGCGGGTGGTGCGGGCCTGCGGCGAGCAGATCCTGCAGGGCGAGGCGGCGATCGCCCCGTACCGGCTCGGCCCGCACACGGCCTGTCAGTACTGCGCCTACCGCCCGGTCTGCCAGTTCGATCCGGCGGTGGAGCCCCAAGGATACCGGCGGCTGGAGAAGATGGACGCCCCCGACGTCTGGCAGCGGGTGGCGGCTGCAGGAGGTGAGGGCGATGTCTGACGTGCGCTGGACGCCCGAGCAGGAGCAGGCGATCACCGCCCGGGGTGCGGACGTCCTGGTGGCGGCCGCGGCCGGGTCGGGCAAGACCGCCGTCCTGGTGGAGCGGATCATCCGGCGGCTGGTGGACGAGCGGGACCCGCTGGACGTGGACCAACTGCTGGTGGTGACCTTCACCGAGGCGGCCGCGACGGAGATGCGGGACCGGATCGGCGCCGCGCTGCAGGCCGCCCTCGCAGGGAATCCGGAGAACGAGCGGCTGCAGCGGCAGCTGGCGCTGCTGGGCCGGGCGTCCATCAGCACCCTGCACAGCTTCTGCCTCAGCCTCGTGCGCCAGTACTTCTACCGGCTGGGGCTGGACCCCGCGGTTTCGGTGATGGGGGAGCACGAGGCCCTGCTCCTGCGCCATGAGGTGCTGGACCAGCTCTTCGCCCGCCGGTTCGACGAGGAGGAGGACGGGCCCTTCCACGCCCTGGTGGACCGCTACGGCGGGGGCCGGGACGACGAGGGGCTGCGGAACTTGGTGCTGGCCATCTATGACCACATGCAGGCCCTGCCGTGGCCTGACCAGTGGCTGGAGGAGAGTCTGGCCCGGTTCGACGTGCCGGAAGGCGCGGCCATCGAGGACCTGCCGTGGTGGCCGCCGCTCCGGCGGCAGATCCGGCTGGAGCTGGAGCTCGCGGCTGAAGCCCTGGCCTCCGCCCGGGCGCTGGCCGCCCGTCCTGGCGGTCCTGCAGCCTACCTCGACGTGCTGGCGGCGGAGGAGGCGGCGGTCCGGGCGGCTGCCGCGCGGACCGAGACCGGATCCTACGCCGACCTGGCGGAGGCGGTGGCCGCGGTGGCCTTCGGCCGGCTGCCCGGGACCAAGAAGGGCGAGGTGGACGAAGGGCTGAAGGAGGCGGTGGGGAAGCTGCGGGAGCGGGCCAAGAAGGCCGTGCGCGCGGTGCAGGAGCAGTGGTTCTGCCGCACCGCCGACGAGTGGCTGGCGGACCTGCAGGCCATCGCCCCCCACCTACGCACCCTGGGCGGTGTGGTGCGGGAGTTCGCCGAGGCCTTCCGGGAGGCCAAGGCCGCTCAGTCCGCCATCGACTTCAACGACCTGGAGCGGCTCGCCCTGCAGCTCCTCCGAGACTCGACCTCCACGCCCGACCGGCTCGTTCCCTCGGATGTGGCCCGGGACCTCCGGGCCCGCTACCGGGAGATCCTGGTGGACGAGTACCAGGACATCAACGGCGTGCAGGACGCGATCCTGACCCTGGTCGCCCGGGACGGGCAGGAGGGCCCGCCCAACCGGTTCATGGTGGGCGACGTGAAGCAGTCCATCTACCGGTTCCGGCACGCGGACCCCGGCCTGTTCCTGGCCAAGTACGGCGCGTACCGGCCCTGGGCCGGCGCGCCCGAACCCGGCGCGGCCGGCGCCCGCATCGTGCTGGGGGCCAACTTCCGCAGCCGGGAGGGCGTGGTGAACGCCGTCAACTTCCTCTTCCGGCAGATCATGAGCGCACGGGCGGGCGAGCTGGACTACGACCGGGACGCCGAGCTGGTGTACCGGGCCGGCTATCCGCCCCTGCCCGGGGAGGAGGCGGCGGAGCCACCGGTGGAGCTGCACCTCCTGGACGGGGAGGAGCAGGGGCCCGCGGACGGCGCCGGATCGGGCCAGGCCCCGGCTGCATCCGGCCCCGAGGCGGCGTCGGGGGACGGCGTCGCCGGCGAGGCCGACGGCGAGGAGGAAGACCCGGCGCTGGCCGAGCTGGCCGACCTGACGGCCATGGAGCGGGAGGCCCGGCTTATCGCCGCCCGCATCCGGGCGATGGTGGACGGCACCGCCGACCAGCCGCCCGTGCAGGTCTGGGACCGGAAGCTGAAGACCTACCGGCCCCTGCAGTACCGGGACATCGCCATCCTGCTCCGGGCCACGACCGGGCGGATCAACACGATCATCGAGGTGCTGAGCCAGTCCGGGATCCCCGCTTACGGCCAGGTATCGACCGGCTACTTCCAGGCCACCGAGGTGCAGGTGTTCCTGAGCCTCCTGCAGGTGCTGGACAACCCCCTGCAGGACATCCCGCTGGCGGCGGTCCTGCACTCGCCCATCGTCGGCCTCTCCGCCGCCGACCTTGCCCGCATCCGGCTGGCGAACCCCCGGGGCTCCTTCTACGACGCCCTGGTCGCGGCGGCGGCGCCCGCGAGCGGGGCGGCGATGGCGGAGGCGGCCGCGGCGCCCGCGAGCGAGGCGGCGATGGCGGAGGCGGCCCCGGCGCCCGCGAGCGGGGCGGCGATGGCCGAGGCGGCCGCGGCGGCGGACCCGGCGGAGGCCGGAGCGACGACGTCGACGGCGCCGGGGCTGGAGGGCGTCCTCGTTCGGTTCCTGGAGTGTTTGGACCGCTGGCGCACCCTGGCCCGCCGCAGGCCCCTCAGCCAGGTGGTCTGGCAGATCCTGCAGGAGACCGGCTATCTGCACTACGTGGGCGGCATGCCCGGCGGAGCGCAGCGGCAGGCCAACCTGCTGGCCCTGTACGAGCGGGCCCGGGAGTTTGACCAGTTCGCCCGCCAGGGGCTGTTCCGGTTCCTGCGCTTCATCGAGCGGCTGCAGGCGGAACAGTCCGACATGGGCACCGCCCCCGCGCTGGGCGAGGGCGAGGACGTGGTCCGCATCATGTCCATCCACAAGAGCAAGGGGCTCGAGTTCCCGGTGGTCTTCGTGGCCGGCCTGGGCAGTTCGTTCTCCGACCGGGACCTGCGCGGCGACCTGCTCCTCAACCGGGACCTGGGATTCGGCCCGCAGGTGGTGGACCCCGGGACGCGGCTGAAGTACCCGACCCTGGCCTACCATGCGGTGCGGGAGGTCACGCGGCTGGCCAATCTGGCGGAGGAACTGCGGGTGCTGTACGTGGCCCTGACCCGGGCCCGGGAGCGGCTGGTGCTGGTCGGCAGCGTGAAGAGCCTGCGGGCGGCGTGTGCGCGCTGGTCCCGCGGGGCCGGAGCGCCGGGCTGGCCCCTGCCCGAGTCGCTGCTGCTCTCCGCCCGGAGCTATCTGGACTGGATCGGCCCGGCGGTGCTGCGCCACGCGGACGGCGCCCCGCTCAGGGAACTGGCGGGCGAGGGCGGGACGGCCCCCGGGAGCGGCCCGGATCCCGCCTTGGCGGGCGATCCCTCCCGCTGGGAGGTGACGATCTGGGATCCCGCGTCGCTGCAGCAGATTCTGCAGCCGCGGCCTGAGGCAGCCCCGCCGGCGGTGGACTGGGCCCGCATCGGCGCGGCCGAGCCCCTCGACCGGCCCCTGGACGAGGCCCTCCACGCACGGCTGCGGGCGCGCTTCGGCTGGCGCTATCCCTTCGAGCCGGTGGTACGCCGCTTCGGCAAGCTGTCGGTGACGGAGCTGAAGGGCTACTTCGATCCGGATGCCGAGGCGCCGGCCGAGGAGATGGCGCCGCCGGCCGAGGAGATGGCGCCGCCGGCCGAGGAGATGGCGCCGCCGGCCGAGGGGTCTGCGCCGCCGGTTGAGGAACCGGCGCCGTCCACGGAGCCGTCATCCAGCACCTTCGCGGCCCGGCCCCGGTTCCTGCAGCAGGACCGCCGCGCGCTCTCGCCCACCGAGCGGGGTACCGCGGTGCACGTGGTGATGCAGCACCTGGATCTCAGCCGCCCGCTGGACGCGGAGGGGGTGGGGCGCCAACTGGCGGAGATGGTGGAGCGGGAGCTGCTCACACCGCAGCAGGCGGCGGCGGTGGACGCGGAGGCGATCGCGGATTTCTTCGCCTCGCCCCTGGGCCTGCGGATCCTTCAGTCCCGGGACCGGGTCAGCCAGGAGCTCTCCTTCACGCTGGCCGTTCCCGCGGCGGAGGTCTACGGCGACCTGCCCCCGGAGGCGGCCGCCGGCGACGTGGTCATCGTGCAGGGGATGATCGACCTGCTGCTGGAGGAGGAGGACGGATACGTCCTGGTGGACTACAAGACCGACCGGCGCGACCCCGTGCAGGCGGCACAGCGCTACACCACCCAGATCCGCTTCTACCGGCGGGCCGTGGAGGAGATCCTGGGCCGGCCCGTGAAGGAGGCCTACCTGCACTTCCTGGCCAGCCGCAGATCGATCGCCGTGTGAGCACGATCTGCGCCGGGTTCCAGGCCGGGGCGAGCGCCGGTCCCGGCCTGGACGGCCGCGTGTCAGGACGCCGCCTGTGTGCAGGTGCCGCCACGCTGGCCGGCACACCCGGTCGTGTCCGGCGACGTGTACCCGCAGGCTTCGCAACTGCAGATGGCGCGCAATCAGGAAACGGGCGACCGGAAAGCGGTCGCCCGTCCGTCTGCCGTCCGTTCGCTCGTGCCCTGGCTGACACTCGTTCCGCTGTTCACCCGTCTGGCAGGCGTTCCGTTGCCCGTCCGCCCGCGCCTCCGGTGCACCCCAGCTCCGATTCGTCGTCCTTCAGGGGCTCATCACCGTCAGGGGCCCGCCCTCTCTCAGAGGCCTATCGCTCGCGACCGCCGGCCCGGTGGGCGGTGCGGTGCCGGCGTTCCACGACGTTCGTACTGCGGCCGGGAAGCACGTGCGCGTCGGACGGCTGTTCATGGCGACAGAGGCAGCGCCCCGGCAGCCGGGGCTAGCCCGTCCTTCTCCGGGAAAGACTAGGCGGCAGGCACCCGGGGCGCCCGCACGGAGGCGGAGTTCCGCCGGGACGGGGCGGAACGGGCGGCCTGACGCCGGAACAGTGCGGCAGGTCTGAGACAGGAGGATACAGGCGGGCGTTTAAACTCAAAGAGAGGGACTCACTCCCAAGTACTCCTGTGGAGGCTGCCCGGAACGTGCTAGACATCCTGCGCGACAACCCGCTTCTGCTCCTCTTCATCGTCGCGGGCATCGGGTACCCGCTGGGCCGCGTCCGGATCGGCGGGATCCACCTGGGCGTGGCGGCGGTGCTTTTCGTCGGTCTGGCCTTCGGCGCGTTGGATCCCAGCCTGAAGTTGCCGGAGATCGTGTACCAGTTCGGACTGGCCCTGTTCGTCTACTGCGTGGGCCTGAGCAGCGGCCACGGGTTCCTCCGGTCGTTCCGGGGGAAGGGCGTGATCTATAACCTGCTGACCTTGGGCGTGATCCTCCTGGCCGCGGCGCTGCTGCTCATCCCGCATTACCTGCTGTCGCTCCGGCCCGGCGAGACGGCGGGCGTCTTCGCCGGCCTGCTCACGTCCACCCCGGCGCTGGCGGCGGCGGTGGAGTACCTGACCCGAGCCGGGGCCGCCGGGCAGCTCTCCGACCCGGTGGTGGGCTACTCCATCGCCTACCCGGCCAGCGTCCTGGGGGTCATCCTGGCGATCTACCTGGCCGAGCGCTGCTTCCGCATCGACTACCGGGCGGAGGCCCGCACGCTGAAGGACGTGCCGGGCGTCTCGCCCGAGATCACGTGCTGGACCCTGCGGGTGTGCCGGCCCAAGGCGTTCGGACGCACGGTGCGGGACCTGGTGGCGGAGCACCGGCTCCAGGTGGTGTTCGGCCGGATCCGGCGGGGTGACCACGCCGACGTGGTGAGCTGGGAGACCCACCTGGAGGAGGGCGACCTGGTCACCGCCGTCGGCCCGGTGGAGGAGCTGGAGCGGGCCGCGCAGGTCATCGGCTGCGTCAGCGAGGTCCAGGCGGACCTCGACCGGTCCGAGGTGGACATGCGGGAGGTCTTCGTCTCCAACCCCGAAGTCGCCGGCCGCACCCTCCGGGAGCTGAACCTGCCCAACCGGTTCGGGGCCGTGGTGTCGCGGGTCTGGCGCGGCGACCTGCAGCTCCTCCCGTACGCGGACATGCCGCTGGAGCTGGGCGACCGGGTGCGGGTCCTGTCCCGCCGGGAGCGGCAGCAGGAGGTGGCCGCGTACCTCGGGGACTCCTACCGGGCGATTTCCGAGATCGACATCGCGGTGCTGGGCCTGGGCATGGCGCTGGGCATCGGCCTGGGGCTGGTGCCGATCCCGCTGCCCGGCGGCATCACGGTGCGGCTGGGGCTGGCCGGCGGCCCGCTGATCGTCGCCCTCTTCCTGGGGGCCCGGCAGCGGACCGGATCGCTGGTCTGGGTGCTGCCCTACTCTGCGAACATGCTGCTGCGGCAGATGGGGCTGACCATCTTCCTGGCCGCGGTGGGCACCCGGTCGGGTTACGAGTTCGCGCAGATGCTGACCCAACCGCGGGGCTGGGCGATCCTCGGCGCGAGCGCGGCGATCATCGTGCTGCTCTCGTGGGTGATGCTCTACGTGGGCTACCGCTGGCTGCGCATCCCCATGGGGCTGCTGACGGGCATGGTCGCCGGGATGCAGACCCAGTCGGCCACGCTGGGCTTTGCCCTGGACCAGGCCGGCAACGACCTGCCTACGGTGGGCTACGCGATGGTGTACCCGATGGCGATGGTGGTGAAGATTGTCCTGGCGCCGGTGATAATTGCGGTATTAACGTAACAGACGTGGCTTACAATGGGATCATGTACACCTGCAGCGTGCGAGTACAGGTAAGTCCTGGCAGGAACATGTAAGCGTTATATAGAACTCGTGTCCTGTCGTGTTTGAATATAGCCTCCGATGACGTGTGTCGACCCTGAATGTCCAGGTGTGTTTGGTATTGCGTCTGCAGGTCGCAGAAATACTATGCCTACTGAAAGGGGAGGTTGGAGTTGTCTCTCGAGAAGGAGATTGCGGACAGGAGCCAAGAAATATCCACCGACGCCTATGCCATGTCGGTTGGTGAACTTGTTTCCATGTACCGTGATGGGGAACTCGACATCCATCCCGAGTTCCAACGCTTCTTTCGCTGGACTGATGCTCAGAAGACCGCTTTTATTGAGTCCCTCTTGCTAGGTATACCGATTCCCTCCATATTCGTTGCTGAGACAAGCTCAGGCACGTGGGACGTTATCGATGGACTTCAGCGAATTTCAACGGTTCTCCAGTTGATGGGTGAGCTGAAGGATCAGGATGGCAACAGAGTCCCACCTCTAAGGTTGCGGGCAACTCGATATCTTCCCAGCCTTCAGGGCATGGTATGGACAGCTGAGAAGGAAGGAGACATTGAGCTTCCGCAAGTCGCGAAGCTCAAGATTAAGCGGGCGCGGTTTGACATAAAGATTATTCTAAACACAAGCGATACCAAGAGTAAATACGAACTTTTCCAACGCCTCAATACAGGTGGATCCATCGCGACTGATCAGGAGGTACGGAACTGCATCCTGATCATGGTTAACCGTGAGTTTTATCACTGGCTCAACGAATTGCGTAACAATAAAGATTTCCAAGCCTGTCTTCCCCTGACTGATCGCCAACTCAGTGAGCAGTATGACATGGAACTAGCAACTAGGTTTATTGTGTTACGACGTATAGAGCTTGACGGTTTGTCCAAGATCGAGGAGGTCGGAAGTTTCCTCACGGATGAGATTATCAAGATAGCAGAGGACCCCACCTTTGACAGAGACGAGGCGAAAGCTGCGTTCGAGAAAACCTTCAGTCTTTTAGCATCGACTCTAGGTGAGGACAGCTTTAAGAGATTCGACCTTGAAAAGAATCGTCCAGTTGGCCCATTTCTTATTTCAATGTTCGAAATTGTGGCTTTAGGAATAGGGTACCACTGCCTCACTCCTGGCTACTCAAAGTCCTATGAGCAACTTGTCGAAAATCATATGAAAATTTGGGAGAATCCGAGGTTTACCAGTGGTACAGGTTCGGGGGTACGCGCGTCCTCACGCATTCCTTTAACGATTCCGCTTGGAAGGACGATCTATGCCCCATGAAGATTCGTTCAGTTGACGAGTTGGTGTCATTCTTGGACAGCGAGTTGGCCTGGCGTAAGCGGGAACTCACGACTTTCAAGCTTGAGGTGGAAGCCTGCAAGAGGGACCATCTACGAAAGCTTTGGCTTAGAGCTGCTGTGCCGATATTGTATGCCCACTGGGAAGGTTACATAAAACTGGCAGCCCAGGCCTATCTTGCATATGTTGCTTCGAAGGGTCTCCGTTACTGCGATCTCCAGTTCAACTTTGTGGCTGTTGCTCGTTTAGGGGACATACAGCAAGCTGCTCGTACAAAGCAGGCTGAAAAGCATGTACAACTCGTTGAGTCTTTCATCCGATTTGACACAGAGCAGGCACGGATTCCTACAGAAGGCATAATTGACACAGCTTCAAACCTTAATAGTGAGGTACTCAGCAACGTTCTTTGCACTATTGGACTTCCTTACGATGAATATTGGAGAGCCAAGGCTGTGAAGATTGACCGTTCACTCTTGGGCCTCCGAAATGGTATCGCTCACGGCGAGAGGCGTGAGGTTACCTTGGACGAGTACCGGGAATTACATGAGCTTGTTATTGATTGCTTGGAATACATGAAGCGTATGGTCGAAGCATATTGTGAGAATCGATGGTATTTACGAGGAAGCGCTCTTGACAAGAGAATGGCTTAGCCGCTGTGATCGCACCGTCAGTCTGTCCCTTCAAGAGGGCCAAAGCCTGATCTAACTATCGTTCAGGGGAGTCGAAGTAATACTCAGGTGAATGGGGATGTTTCGGCAACTCTCAAGGACTCCGCATATAGCAAGGGTGTGAAGGCGCGACTCGGGCGGTTACACTCACCATTCAGCGCTGGCGCAAGCGGACATGGGGCGGGTGGCGGAGCCCCCTTGCCTTGTTCGCCCTGGAGCCGTGGGTGTACGCGACGGTTTGCTCGGCAACAACGGTAGTCAAGGTCGTGTTGACGCCTCAGGTAGGCGGCTCCGACGATGCGGTGGGCCCTCCTGGTCCGGAGGACCGTCCCGGCCGGGCGGGCCCTACCGTTTGGAACGCCTCCTCCCCGTCTGCCGGCGCGGGCCCGATTAAGGCACGGAGCCTGTCCATCGGGAGGAAGATTTCCCGCGCGACGAGCGCCTCGGCGCGGTGCTGCACCCGATCTGTTGCCTCGGGGTGGTAGGCGGCGAGCAGCCCGCGCATGTACCAGGTGGCCAGCCGGCCGACGAAGCCGGCTGCCGGCTCGGCCACGGCGAAGCCGAGGGCATCGACCCCGCGGTGGAGCACGGTCATCCCCCAGAGACCCGCGGCCCCGGCCAGGGCGGGGTCCGACTCCACCGCCCGGGCCAGGGCGCGCAGGTCGGCCAGCAGGGTTCGCCGGAGCCACAGGATGCGCCGGTGCGGGCTCTGGCCTGCGGTCTTCTCGGCCAGGCGGCGGCTGTCCAGGTGCAGCTCCAGCACCAGGTCGCCCCGGCGGAGCGACGCCCCGCCTTCCACGGCGATGCCCCGGCCCCGGTAGCGGCGCACGGCGTAACCCAGGACGCCGTCCGGGCGGGCCGGCCGGATGCCGAGGAACCTACGGACGAGGCGATCCCATGTCCGGACCAGGCGGCGCATCCGTCACCCTCCTTTCCGCCGGCTCCAGCAGCTCCGACAGGCTGACCGGCGTGAGCCCCCGGCGCCTGAGCCCGGCGATCACCCGGGGCAGCGCCCGGGCCACGACCGCCGGGGCGTCGGGCCGTGAACCCGGTCCGGCCGCGTCGTGCAGCAGCAGGACGGTGCCGGGCTTCGCGCGGCGCATGGCGTCCAGGTAGATGGAGTGGGCCGTGGTCGCCCGGGACCACTCGGCCACGTGCAACGACCAGACCACCGGGATGAGCCGGTGCCGCTTCGCGGCGATCCCCGTCCAGAGGTTGAAGATGCCCCACGGCGGCCGGTAGTAGCGGGGCCGGCGCTGCAGGATCCCGGTCAGGACCCGCACGGTGGCCTCCACGTCCGCCAGGGTGGACCGCAGCCCCTGCAGGGCCGCCGGCCGGTGCCGGTATCCGTGCACGCCCACTTCGTGCCCCGCGGCGGCCACCTGCCGCACCAGGTCGGGATGAGCCTCCGCCCGGCTGCCCAGCATGAAAAAGGTCGCCCGTACCCCGAAGCGGTCCAGGATCTCCAGGATCCGCGGGGTCCACACCGGATCCGGACCGTCGTCGAAGGTGAGCGCGACCTGTGGCGGCACGGCCGGCAGCCCCGTGAGCGCGCGGCGGAAACCGGTCCGCGCCAGCAGGGTGGGCAGACCGGTGTAGCCGAAGAGGGTGAGCAGGAGCAGGGTCATCGGATCGGGCACACCCGTCCCCCCCTCACGCGGGATGATCGTCCCTGGGAAGACAGGAGAGGACCTCTTCTTTGGCGAATTTTCTGTCTCCAGGAGGGATGACCGGTGCATGGGGGAGTGCGTGGATTCCTGATCACGCTGGGGATATGGGTGTTTCTGACGCTGACCCACATGACCATCGAGTGGATCGGCGGGCGCAGCCCCCTGGCGATGTTCGCCCGGGAGCCGCGGGCGCGGTACATCGCGATCACGGTGGCCGTCGTGCTGGCCTTGGGGACGGCCATCGGCGTCGCCTCCGACCGGGTGCGTCGTCGCGCCGCGCAGGCCGCCGGCGCCGCCGGTGGAAAGGAGGAGTCTGCATGGCCAGGGTGATTCTAGTCTACGAGCCCAAGCGGGCCGGTACGTATGCGGACCTGCTGGAGCGTGCGATCCCTAATCCGGCCGATTACCGGCTGATCCCCTGCACCAGCCGGGAGGAGGCCGAGCGCGCCATCGGCGAGGCGGAGATCCTCTTCTGCTTCCGGTTCCCCGCGGATCTGCTGCAGGGGGCGCACCGGCTGCGCTGGATCCAGGCGATGGCGGCCGGGGTGGATGACCTGGTCGCAGCGCCGCTGCCGCCGGGCGTGCTGCTGACCCGCATCGAGGGGCTGTTCGGCACGCCCATGAGCGAGTACGCCTTCGCCCACATGCTGGCCTACGCCCAGCAGCTGCGCCGGGTCTACGCCGCGCAGGCGGAGCGCCGCTGGGATCCGTTCCGGGCGGAGACGCTGGCGGGAAAGCGGCTGGGGGTGGCGGGCATCGGGTCCATCGGCCTGGAAGTCGCCGTCAGGGGCAAGGCCTTCGGCATGGAGGTCTGGGGCCTCGCACGCACGCCCGGGCCGCGGCCGCATGTCGACCGGGTCTTCACCCCTGATCAGGTCCGGGAGTTCACCGCCGGGGTCGACTTCCTGGTCAGCACCCTGCCGGACACGCCCGAGACCCGCGGGCTCATCGACCCCGAGGGGATGAAGGAGGGGGCGCTGCTGATCAACGTGGGCCGCGGCGCGACGCTGGACGAGGGCGCGCTCCTGCGGGCGGTGCGCAGCGGCCGCATCCGGGCGGTGCTGGACGTCTTCGCCGTGGAGCCGCTGCCCGGGGACCACCTCTTCTGGACGGAGCCGGGCATCACCGTCACGCCGCACATGAGCGGGCTGAACCGGCCCGATGCGATCGCCGCCTACTGCGCGGAGAACCTGCGCCGGTTCGAGCGGGGCGAGCCCCTGCGCGGCGTGGTGGATCTGGCCCGCGGGTATTGATCGCAACCCGGGCACAGCGCGAGCCAGGCGCCGCGCCGGCGACGCAAGGCAAGGCGGCCGTGGGGAGCCGGCGGGCTCCCCACGGCCGCCCTGTATCTACCCGGTCAGCGGCTGTCTGCATGCTCGGGTTCGCTGGTCTTCTCCCACACGGTGGGCTTGCCGGTGGACGGGCACTCCCGGAAACGCTCCCCGGCCTGGTATGTCCAGCGCGTCTGGTCCTCGCACTGGTACGTGCCGGACTCGGTGACCTTCTCGCCCGTCCGGCCCCGCGGCGGTTGTCCGTGGCCCACGCCGATCACCTCCCGGGGATAGTCTGCGCGGAGCGCCGCGGGGGCACCGGCCCTCAGTCCGCGACGCCCTCCAGCGGCGGCTCCAGCGCCAGCTGCCGGGCGACCAGCGCCGCGAGGTCGACGACCCGGCACGAGTACCCCCACTCGTTGTCGTACCAGGCGATGACCTTGGCCAGGTTGTCGGGTCCGACCATGGTCAGGGTGCCGTCGACGATCGCCGAGTGCGGGTCGCCGATGAAGTCGGCTGAGACCAGCGGTTCGTCGCTGTATGCCAGGATGCCCCTGAGCGGCCCCTGGGCGGCGCTGCGCAGGGCGTCGTTGATCTCCTCCCGGGTGGCCGGCCGCTCCAGCTGGACCACCAGATCGACCACGGACACGTCGGGGGTGGGCACCCGCAGGGCGAAGCCGTTCAGCCGGCCCTTCAGCTCGGGCAGCACCTGGGCGACGGCTTTCGCCGCGCCGGTGGTGGTGGGGATGATGGACGCGGTGGCCGCACGGGCCCGCCGCAGGTCGCGGTGGGGGTTATCCAGCATGTTCTGGTCGTTGGTGTACGCGTGGACGGTGGTCATGAGGCCGGTGCGGATGCCGAACGTTTCGTGCAGCACCTTGGCGACGGGCGCCAGGCAGTTGGTGGTGCAGGAGGCCGCCGCGATGATGTGGTGCTCTGCCGGGCGGTACGCGCCCTCGTTGACGCCCATGACCACCGTGACGTCCGGATCCTTGGTGGCGGTGGTGATGATCACCTTCCGGGCGCCGGAGTGCAGGTGCAGCGCGGCGCGCTCCCGCTCCTTGTGCTTGCCGGTCGCGTCGATGACGATATCGATGCCCAGTTCCCGCCAGGGCAGCCTGGAGGCATCCCGCTCGGACACCAGGCGGACGACGTGGCCGTCGACCACGATCTCGCCGTCGCCGGCGACCACCTGGGCATCCAGCCGGCCGTGTACGGTGTCGTACTTCAACAGGTGGGCCAGGGTCTCGGCCGGGTATGACGCGTTGACGGCGACCAGGTTGAGGTCGGGGTGACGGAGCAGCCTGCGGCAGACCATGCGGCCGATGCGTCCGAAGCCGTTGATCGCCACATTCGCCTTCACTTCGACAAACCTCCCGCCGCGGGGCCCGGGGCCCCGTAGTCCATAAGTGCCATCGATTTCACCATAGCATCCAAACTCCGATCATGCTAATCGATCATGCTGATGCAACCAATTGACTAGGTCTATAGACCGGGGGCAGCACGGGACAGGGGGATCGTGCACCGAAATGCCTGCAGTCTCTTGCACGTCACTGCAAGTCTGTGCAGAACTTCAAAGGGGCCGGCTGGTCCGAAAGGGCTACATCACTGGCACAAAAGTTGCATCCACTGTATAGCACCTCGGTGCGCGCGGGCCCCGGGCCCGCGCGGCCGCAAAAGGGGGCGCGAGCTGCATGAGCCACTCCTTCGACGTCGTCGTCATCGGCGGCGGCCCCGGCGGATACGTCGCCGCCATCCGCGGCGCGCAGCTGGGGCTCCGGGTCGCCCTGGTGGAGCAGGACAAGGTGGGCGGCACCTGCCTGCACCGGGGCTGCATCCCGACCAAGGCCTACCTGCGCAGTGCGGAGGTGCTGCACACGCTGCGCCAGTCCCGGGAGTACGGGGTGCTGACGGGCGGCGTCGACCTCGACTTCGCCGCCGTCCGGTCGCGCAAGGACAAGGTCGTGAGCAACCTTCACAAGGGCATCCAGGGGTTGCTGAAGAAGAACGGCGTCGCCGTGTTCCAGGGGCGGGGGGCGCTGGTTCCGCCTTCGATCTTCTCGCCCAACGGGCTGGTCTCCGTCATGGTCGGCGACCAGCAGGAGCTCCTGGAGTTCAACAAGGTCATCATCGCCACGGGTTCCCGGCCCAAGACCCTGGGCATCCCCGTGGACGGCGCGCACGTGATGACGTCCGACGAGGCCCTGGCCCGGCCGGACCTGCCCGCGTCGGTGATCATCATCGGCGCCGGGGTGATCGGCATGGAGTGGGCGAGCCTCTACGCGGACTTCGGCGTCAGGGTGACCGTGCTGGAGTTCCTGGATCGCATCCTGCCCACGGAGGATGAGGCGGTGGCGGCCGAGCTGCATAAGCTGATGACCCGCCGCAAGGTGGAGATCGTGACCGGCGCCGCGGTGCTGCCCGAGTCGGTGCAGGCGGAGGGCGGGCAGGTGCGGGTGCAGGCCCGCGTGGGCGAGCAGGTCCGGGAGTTCCAGGCCGAGGCGCTGCTGATCGCGGTGGGGCGTGAGCCGGTGACCCGGGGCTTCGGTCTGGAGAACCGGGAGCGGGTGACCTACGGACCGGGCGGGTTCATCCAGGTGGACGGCTTCGGCCGGACCGGAGACCCGGCGATCTACGCCATCGGCGACGTGGCCGGCGGTGGGCTGGCCCACGTCGCGTCGCACCAGGGGATCATTGCGATGGAGCACATCGCCGGCCTGAACCCGGAGCCCTTCGCCCCGGTCCGGGTGCCGCGGTGCGTCTACACCCGGCCGGAGGTGGCCTCGGTGGGCCTCACCGAGGCGCAGGCCCGGGAGCAGGGCCGGGAGGTCCGGGTCGGCACCTTCCCCTGGCGGGGGATCGGGAAGGCGCTGGTCCACGGTTCGGTGGACGGCTTCGCGAAGATCGTGGCCGACGCCGCGACGGGCGACGTGCTGGGTGTTCACCTGATCGGGCCCGACGCGACCAACCTCATCGCCGAGGCGGGCCTGGCCCTGACGCTGAACGCTTCGGCCTGGGAGCTGGGCCAGGTGATCCACCCGCACCCGACCCTCGCCGAGATCTTCGGGGAGGCCGCCCTCGCGGTGGAGGGGCGCGCGATCCACATGTAGGCGATTCTCCTGCAGAAGACCGGCCTGCAGGCGGTGGAAGGCTGGTGACGGACCGGCCGTCCGCTCCCGTGCAGGCGGTGGATTTCCAGGTGAGTGAGCATCGAGACGGGAGGGGGAGAGCGATGAAGGAAGCGACCATGGCCCGGCATGAGGCCCTGGGGCTGACGGCGGACCAGGTGCGGGAGATGTACTACTACATGCTGCTCACCCGCCGGCTGGACGAGCGGCTGTGGCTCTTGCAGCGGGGGGGCAAGATCCCGTTCGTCATCTCGCCGCAGGGGCAGGAGGCGGCCCAGGTGGGGGCGGCGTTCGCCTTCCGCCGGCGGCAGGACTGGTTCACGCCCTACTACCGGGATCTGGGGGTCAACCTGGTGGTGGGGGTGACGCCCCGGGAAGTGATGCTGAGCGCCTTTGCCCGGGGCGCCGACCCGGCGTCCGGCGGCAAGCAGATGCCGTCCCACTGGGGGAACCGGCCGCTCAACATCGTGTCCGGCTCCAGCCCGGTGACGACCCAGGTCCTGCACGCGGTGGGGATCGCCCAGGCGGCCAGGATGCGGGGCGACGACGTGGTGGTCTACACCGCCTGCGGCGAGGGCTCGTCCAACCAGGGCGACTTCCACGAGGCCCTGAACTGGGCGGGGCTGCACAAGCTGCCGGTGATCTTCATGGTCCAGAACAACGAGTACGCGATCTCCGTGCCCCTGAGCCAGCAGGTGGCGGGCGGCTCGGTGGCGGCCCGCGGGCGGGGGTACGGTATGCCCGGGGTGGAGGTGGACGGGACGGACGTGCTGGCGGTCTACGAGGTCGTGAAGGAGGCCCACGAGCGCGCCCGGCGGGGCGAGGGGCCGACGCTGATCGAGGCCCGCTGCATCCGGATCACGTCCCACTCCTCGGACGACGACCAGCGGCGCTACCGGGACCCGGAGGAGATCGCGGCCGTGCAGGTCCGGGACCCCATCCGGAAGGCGCGCCAGTACCTGTTCGAACACGGGCTGATGGACGAAGCGGCCGAGCAGGAGCTGGAGCGGAAGGTGGCGGCCATCGTGGACGACGCGACCGACTGGGCGGAGGCCCAGCCGTACGCCGCCCCGGAAGAGGCCCTGCGCCACGTGTACAAGGAGGGATGAGCCGATGCCGGTGATGAACCTGGTGGAGGCCGTGCGCGACGCGCTGCGCACCGAGATGCGCCGCGACCCCGACGTCTGGATCGTGGGGGAGGACGTCGGGAAGAAGGGCGGCGTCTTCGGGGCGACGCTGGGGCTCTACGACGAGTTCGGCCCCCAGCGGGTGATGGACTCGCCGCTCACCGAGTCGGCCATCGTCGGCGTGGGCATCGGGGCGGCGCTCTACGGCACCAAGCCCGTCTGCGAGATCCAGTTCGCCGACTTCATCTTCCCGGCGATGAACCAGATCGTCTCCGAGGCGGCCAAGATGCGCTACCGCTCCAACAGCGCCTGGACGGTGCCGATGGTGATCCGGGCGCCCTTCGGCGGCGGGGTGCACGGCGGGCTGTACCACTCCCAGTCCGTGGAGCAGTACTTCACCAACACCGCCGGCCTGAAGGTGGTGGTGCCGTCCACCCCGTACGACGCCAAGGGGCTGCTCATCTCGGCCATCCGGGATCCCGACCCGGTGCTCTTCTTCGAACATAAGGGGCTCTACCGCGCGGTGAAGGGCGAGGTCCCCGAGGGGGACTATACCATCCCCATCGGCAAGGCCGAGGTGAAGCGGGACGGCACCGACATCACCGTGATCACCTACGGCAAGGTGGTCCACTTCTGCCTGGAGGCCGCCGAGCTGCTTGCCCGGGAGGGGTACGAGGCCCTGGTGCTGGACCTCAGAACCCTCCTGCCCCTGGACCGGGAGGCGATCGTCGCCGCCGCCCGCAAGACCGGCAAGGTGCTGATCGCTCATGAGGCGGGCAAGACCCACGGCGTCGGCGCCGAGGTCGCGGCGATCATCGCCGAGGAGTGCCTCTTCGACCTGGACGCGCCGATCAAGCGGCTCTGCGGCCCGGATGTCCCCGCCATGCCCTACGCCGGGCCGATGGAGAAGTTCTACATGCTGTCGACGGAGAAGTGCCTCGCGGCCATGCGGGAGCTGGCCCAGTTCTAGGCGAGGGGGGAACGCGCAATGGAGATCACCATGCCGCAGCTGGGCGAGTCGGTGACGGAAGGGACGATCAACCGGTGGCTGGTGGCCCCCGGGGATGTGGTGAAGCGGTACCAGCCCATCGCCGAGGTCATCACCGACAAGGTGAACGCGGAGATCCCCGCGCCCGCGGACGGACGGATTCTGACGCTGGACGTGCCGGAGGGGAGCACGGTGCCGGTGGGCGCCCGCATCGCCACCATGGAGGTTGCGGGAGAGGACGCGGGGCAGGCGCCCGCGCCGGTGGGCGCTTCGGCGCAGGCAGCATCGCAGGCGGCCGCCCCCCAGGGTGCGCCGGCGGTCGGCGGAGGCAGCGGGGCGCCGGATCGGGCGAGCCGCGGCCGGTACAGCCCTGCGGTCCTGCGCCTCGCCCAGGAGCACGGCGTTGACCTGAGCCAGGTGCGGGGCACCGGCCTCGGCGGCCGGATCACCCGCAAGGACGTGGAGGCGTTCATCGCCGCGCGCGCCGCGGGCGCGCCGGCGGCGCCTCCGGCCGCTGCGGCGGCCCCGGCGGGGGTGGCAGCTCCGGCCCCGGCGGGGGTGGCAGCTTCGGCCCCGGCGGCGCCGGCAAGCGGGGTGGCCGTGGCTGCGACTTCGGCGCCGTCCGTCGCGGCGCCGACGCCGTCGGCCCCTGCGGCAGCACCCGTCCAGCCGGCGCCCGGCGACCGGGTCATCCCCGTCGACCCGGTGCGCCGGCGCATCGCCGCCAAGATGGTCCAGGCCAAGCACGAGGCCCCGCATGCCTGGACGATGATGCAGGTGGACGTCACCAACCTGGTGAAGCTGCGGGAGCAGGCGGGGCCCGAGTTCCGGGCGCGGACCGGACGGCCGCTGTCGTACGTGCCCTTCTTCATCAAGGCGGTGGTGGAGTCGCTGCGGGAGTACCCGATCCTCAACTCCCAGTGGAACGGCGATGAGATCGTGATCCGGCAGGACATCAACATCTCCGTCGCCGTGGCGACCGAGGACGCCCTGGCGGTGCCGGTGATCAAGCACGCCGACCGGCTCTCCATCGCAGGCCTGAACGAGGCGGTGGCGGATCTGGCCGAGCGGGCCCGGGCCGGCCGGCTGACTCTCGACGACGTGACCGGCGGCACCTTCACGGTGAACAACACCGGGGCCTTCGGTTCGTTCCTCTCGGCGCCGATCATCAACTACCCGCAGGCGGCGATCCTCTCCTTCGAGAAGATCACGAAGATGCCGGTGGTGCTGGAGAACGACGCCATCGCCATCCGGTCGATGATGAACATCTGCCTGTCGCTGGACCACCGCATCCTGGACGGGCTGGTCTGCGGCCGCTTCCTGCAGGCGGTGAAGCGGCGGCTGGAGTCGTACGGGCCGGGCACCGTCAGCCTGTACTAGGCTGCCGACGCGCCTGTGCGAGGGACCATCACAGAGGAAATCGGACCCGGGCACCTGCCCGGGTCCGATGCACTTGGGCGTTCACGACTTTCGTGCCTGCAGCGCCCGCACCCGCGCCACGAACGCCTCGACGGTCAGCGGCGGGTCGGGGAGGCCCAGCCCCTGCCCCAGCAGGGTGATCGGCGGCGGCTCCAGGCCCGCCTTCCGCAGCAGGTCGGGCTGGGCGAAGATCTCCTGCGCGGTGCCGTCGGCCAGCACCTGCCCGTCCTGGAACACCAGGACCCGCTGGAAGTACCGCGCGACGAAGTCCATGTCGTGGGTGATGGTGATCACCGTGCGCCCCTGCGCCTGCAGCCACGTGACGATCTCGCCGATCTGGCGCACGCCGTTCACGTCCTGGGCGATGGTCGGCTCGTCCAGGATCACCACCGGCGTGTCCATGGCCAGCACGCCGGCGATGGTGACCAGCTTCCGCTCCGCCAGCCCCAGATCGTAGGGGTTGTGCTGTTCGACCCCGGTGAGGCCCACCCGCTCCAGGGCCTGCTCGGCGCGCCGGCGCGCCTCCTCCGGGCTCAGCCCCAGGTTGAGGGGGCCGAACATGACCTCGTCCAGCACCCGGCTCTTGAAGAGCTGGTCGGAGGGGTTCTGGAAGACCAGCCCTACCTTCCGGGCCATGGTGGCGACGGTGGTGGAGCGGGTGGAGACGCCGTCCACCAGGACCTCGCCCCCGGTCGGCTTCAGGAGGCCGTTGAGCAGCCGGACGAAGGTGGACTTGCCGGCGCCGTTCTGCCCGATGATGGCCACCGAGCCGGGCGTCAGCGTCAGGTCGATGCCCCGCAGCACCTCCACGCCCGGGGTGTAGTGGAAGCGGAGGTCCCTAACGATGATCTCGGCCAAGCCGCTCACCCCCAATCCGCACCGCCTGCTCCACCGTGACCGGGTAGGTGCCGTCGGGCTCCTGCCAGCCCAGCTCCCGGGCGGCGGCGGTCACGGCGGGCACCGCCACCCCGCGCGCCGTGAGGCCGTCCAGGCTGAACACCTCGCCCGGCGGGCCCCAGGCCACCACCTGCCCCCGGTCCAGCACCAGCACCTTGTCGGCCTGGGCGGCGATGCGGTCCACCTTGTGCTCGGCCATCACCACGGTCATGCCCTGCCGGCAGAGATCGGCCACCGCGGCGAACACCTCGCTGGTGCCCGCCGGGTCCAGCTGGGACGTGGGCTCGTCCAGGATGAGGACCTCGGGCTGCATCACCAGCACCGAAGCGATGGCCAGCCGCTGCATCTGGCCGCCGGAGAGGGCGAAGGGGTTCCGGTCCCGCAGCTCCCACAGCCCCAGAAGACGCAGGGCCCATTCGATCCGCCGGACCATCTCATCCCGGGGGATTCCGGTGTGCTCCAGCCCGAAGGCCACCTCTTCGTACACCGTGAACTTGGCCCCCGACATCTGGGTGAACGGGCTCTGGAAGACGAGTCCGGCCCTGCGGCTGACCTCGGCCACGGTGCTGGCGTGCACGTCCAGGCCGGCCACCTCCACCCGGCCGCCGATGGCGCCCTTGTAGAAGTGGGGCACCAGCCCTACCAGCGCCTGGCAGAGGGTGGACTTGCCCGCCTTGTTGGGGCCGACGATGCCCACGAACTCCCCCGGTTCCACCCGAAAACTGACGCCGTCCAGAGCCAGGTGCGTCTGCCGGGGGTAGCGGTAGCGCAGGTTTTCCACCACGATCACGCTCATGACAGCATCACCCGCCCTGCGATGCCCAGCGCCAGCGCGGCCAGGGCGGCGATGCGCACCGGCCAGGCGTAGCCCGGGATGATCTCGTCCCTCAGGAACGTGAGCTTCCGGTTGGAGGCGAAGCCCCGCACCTCCAGGGCCAGGGCCCGCTCCTCCGTGGCGATGAGGGAGGAGGTGACCAGCGGCCCCATCAGCGGGATGAAGGCGCGCAGGCGCACCCAGAGGCTGCCCTCGGTCTCCATGCCCCGGGACCGCTGTGCGTCGGTGATCCGGCCGGCGGCCTCCACCATGACGGGGATGACCTGCAGCACCGCGATGATGACGTAGCCGAACCGGGAGGGGAGCCCCCGGCGCATCAGGGATTCCACCAGGTCCGAGGGCCGGGTGGTCAGGATGAGGATGAGGCTCGAGGCCAGGATGTTATAGAGCCGCAGGGTCAGCCGGAGCCCCAGCAGCAGCCCTTCCCGGTAGAAGGTGACGGGACCCAGCGTCAGCGCCGGGGTGGCGTTGCCCGCGTAGACCAGCCCCTGGACGATGAAGAAGGTGACGGCGATGAGGAGGACGCCGGCGAAGACGGCTCCTGACCGGCGCAGCACCCGGGCCGTGGCCAGGATGGCGAGCGCGGCCGCCAGCAGGAGGGCCGGGGCCAGGTGGCCGGGCAGGACGAAGGTCAGGGCCAGGCCGACGGCGGCGAGGAGGAGCTTGGAGACGGGGTCCAGTCGGTGGACCCAGGAGTCGCCGGGCACGTAGAGGGTGAACTGCACGGAGGGTCACCTGCCTGTCACTGCGGCGCCGGGGCTGGCAGAGAGGCAGCCCCGGCGCCGGTCTGCGATGTGGATGGCCCGCAGGGAGGAGCGGCTACAGCTTCTCCACCTGGCCTTCGCCCGCGAACAGCCCCACGAGCCGCTGCGGCAGCGCCTTGAAGATGAGGAAGGAGATGATGACGGTCGCCACCTTGTCCAGGAGGTCGACGACCAGCTCGTCGATGAACGAGGCGATCCAGACCGGCGTGCCCCCGTTCCGGAGCACCGTGTACAGGGCGTCGCCCCAGACGTTGCCGGTGGTGCCCTCCCACAGGATGACGTTGATGGGCGTGGAGACCACCGCCGCCGCCAGGGCGACGATGAGGCCCAGCACCACGGCCCGGGGGAAGTCCCGGATCCAGCCGGTCATGGCCAGGTAACCGACCAGCAGGCCGATGACGATCGAGGTGATCAGGTACCAGAATGAGACCGGGTCAGCGGTGATGCCGAAGATGATGTTGTTGACCCCGCCGGAGATGGCGCCGATCCAGGGGCCGGCCAGCATGCCGGCGAGGACGGTGCCGATGGAGTCCAGCCACAGGGGGAGCTTCAGGGCAGCGGCGAAGAGCTTGCCGACGTAGTTGATGCCCACGGCGACCGGAATCAACACCAGGGAGAGGGTCGTGAACCGGAAAGCCCAGACATTCTTCTTCTGCTGCGCAGCCATAAGCGCACCTCCTAGCCAGATTCTTCGGTCCACAGCGCGTGAAGCGCCTGCAGCGCCACCCGGATCTCCGCCGTTTCGCCTTGCCGCGCCGCCTCCTTTCCTGCCACCAGGTCGTTGATCCCTTCCTCCAGCCCGCCGTCCGCCGGAACCACCACGTTGAGCACGCTGGCGGCCCGGGCGCCCCGCAGGCGGGCGAGGGTAAGGAGGGTGGCCGTCTCCATGTCGGAGCCGAGGACGCCCTTGCCCGCCCAGAAGCGGGTCAGCTCGTCCTCCCGGTCGGTGTAGAAGCTGTCGTGGCTGCGCACCAGGCCGGCGTGGGCGGTGACCCCCAGGTCCCCGGCCGCCTTCAGCAGCGCGGCCAGGACCGCATGGTCGCTCACGGCGGGGTACGCCGGGGGCACGTACATGGCGCTGGCGCCTTCCTCCCGTACAGCTCCGACAGCGACCAGCAGGTCGCCGACCCGGATCCCCGGCTGCAGCGCCCCGGCGCTCCCCACGCGGATCAGGACCCGCGCGCCCACCCGGATCAGCTCCTCCACCGCGATGGCGGTCGACGGGCCGCCGATGCCGGTGGAGGTGGCGGAGACGGGCATGCCCCGGAAGGTGCCGGTGATGGTGCGGTATTCCCGGTTGCAGGCGATCTGTTCCCAGCGGTCCAGCTGGGCGGCGATCGCGTGGATACGGCCCGGGTCGCCGGGCAGCAGGACGAAGGGGGCGACGTCGCCCGGACGGCACTGGATGTGTGGCTGGCGTTCGACCACGGCGGTTCCTCCCCGACACGGATTGTGAAGAATTACCTTCGTAATTGTACCACACTTTACCGTGCGCGTGTCGCGGCATGTGGAGCCCTGTCGCGGGCCAATCCCCCGGACCCGGACCGTCCCCGGACCGGATCCGGCGGCACCGGCTGCACAGAGGCCGCGCGTATGGTAGACTGTCCGTAATCCGCCGAAACTTGCGGCGAGTGGCACCCGGGTTCCCGACGCGGGCGACGCGCCCTTCGTCGGGGACCCGGGGTGGGAGGAGGGGGAACATGCACGCACTGGTCGTGGGCGGGACCGGCATGCTCCGGGAAGCGACGCTGGCGCTGACCCGGCGCTTCGCCACCGTCAGCGTGGTGGCCAGGCGGGCGGACGCGATGCCGGGCAGACCGGCAGGAATTAACCCGGTGCCGGTGGACTACCACGACACCGGGGCCCTGGCGCAGGCCCTCCGGCGGGCGATCGGGCAGCACGGACCGGTCCGGCTGGCCGTCTGCTGGATCCACAGCACGGCGCCGGAGGCCCTGGGGGTCGTGGCGGCGGAGATCGGCCGCAGCGGCGAGCCCTGCCGGCTGTTTCACGTGCGGGGGAGCGCCGCCGCCGACCCCACCCGGCTGCCGCGGCCGGCCCTGGAGGCCCTGCCGCCCAATGTCGCGTATCGGCAGGTCATCCTGGGCTTCCAGATCGAGGGCGAGCGCTCCCGCTGGCTCACCCACGGCGAGATCAGCCAGGGGGTGCTCCAGGCCATCGCGGACGACGCCGAGTACCACGTGGTGGGCGTGGTGCGCCCGTGGGAGCGGCGGCCGTGACGCCCGGGGCACGTTGCGTCCGGGCCCGAAAGCGGGTAGACTTGGGGCAGACGAGGTGAGAACATGGCCGAGTTCCGGATCGACCCCGAGATGGAGCTGCCCGTCCTGCCCAGCCGCGCCCGGGCGGACGTGAGCCGGAAACCCGAGTGGCTGAAGATCAACCTGCGTACGGATGCGGAGTTCGTCGAGCTGAAGCGGCTGATGCGCGGCCAGGGGCTGCACACGGTCTGCGAGGAGGCCCGCTGCCCCAACATCTTCGAGTGCTGGAACCGGCGGACGGCGACGTTCATGATCCTGGGCGACATCTGCACCCGCAACTGCGGGTTCTGCGCCGTGCGGTCGGGCGTGCCCACCGGGCTGGACCTGGCGGAGCCTGAACGGGTGGCGGACGCCTGCGTGCAGCTGGGCCTGCGGCACGTGGTGGTCACCTCGGTGGCCCGGGACGACCTGAGCGACGGCGGTGCGTCCATCTTCGCCGAGACCATCCGGGCCATCCGGCGCAAGAACCCCTTCACCGGCGTGGAGGTGCTCATCCCCGACTTCGGCGGCAACTGGGACGCCCTGGCCGTCGTCATGGACGCGGAGCCCGACGTCCTCAACCACAACATCGAGACGGTGCGCCGGCTTTCGGACCGGGTGCGGTCCCGGGCGAAGTACGACCGGTCGCTGGAGCTGCTCCGCCGGGCGAAGGAGATGAAGCCCCACGTCAGCACGAAGTCCTCGATCATGGTCGGCCTGGGCGAGACCATGCAGGAGCTGTACGAGGCGATGGACGACCTGCGCGCGGCGGGCGTCGACATCGTGACCTTCGGCCAGTACCTGCGGCCCACGGCCCGCCATCTGGCGGTGGAGAAGTTCTACACCCCGGCCGAGTTCGAACACCTGCGGGAGGAGGCCCTGAAGCGGGGGTTCGCCCATTGCGAGTCGGGTCCCCTGGTACGTTCCTCCTACCACGCCGACGAGCAGTCGGCGCAGGCCGTCGCCCGGCGCACGGGTGCCGGGCGCGCGGCGCAGACCGGGGACTGAGGGCATGACAGGGGGCCGTCCCTCACCGCCGGGACGGCCCCCGCTACCAAGAATGGGCATAGCAGAGGCGCCGAAATAGGGGCTGCCTCTGCTTGCTATTCTGGCCGCAACCTGCCGCCGCTATTCGCCGCCTCCCAGCGATTCCAGCGCGGCGCCGAGCTCCAGCCGGACGGCGGGGTCGGTCTCGCATGTGGCCCGCCGGGCGAGGGCGGAGCGCGCGGCATCCCTGGCGTCCGGGGCCAGTCGGCCGAGCCGGCCCAGGGCCCAGGCCGCGTGGGCGCGCAGGATCGCGCTCTCGCTTTCCAGGGCGGCGGTGAGCGCCGGTAGGGCGGCCGGGTCGCCGCTGTTGCCCAGGGCGATGAGCGCGTTGCGCTGGATGGTGGTCTTTCCCCGCCAGCCCGCGGCCGTCGGCTCGAACCAGCGGCGGAAGTCGCCCTTGGTCATGGCCATGAGCCGCAGCAGGTCCGGTTCGCCCCCATCCAGGTCGGGGGACGGGGCGAACTCGGGGTGGCGGGAGGGGCGGGCCCGGCGGTTGTAAGGGCAGACATCCTGGCAGTCGTCGCAGCCGAAGAGCCGGTTGCCCATGACCTCCCGGTACTCGGCGGGGATGATGCCCTTCATCTGGGTGATGTGGGAGAGGCAGCGGTCCCACTCCAGCCGCCATTCGCTGAGCGCCCCGGTGGGGCAGGCGTCGATGCAGAGGGTGCAGGCGCCGCAGGCAGGCGGCTGCGGCTCGTCGGGCGGCAGCGGCAGGGTCGTCAGCAGCTCGCCGAGGAAGACCCAGGTGCCGTACTCCCGGGTGATGAGGTTGGTGTGCTTGCCGAACTTGCCGATGCCCGCCCGTTCGGCCACCGCCCGGTCCAGGGGCGGCCCGGTGTCCACATAGGCCACGTGCCGGTGGCCCGGGGCGCGGCGCTCCAGCCAGGCGGCGAGCGCCAGGATCCGGTCCTTCAGGATCTGGTGGTAGTCGCGGCCCCGGCAGTAGCGGGAGAGCCAGCCCCGCAGGGCGACGCGGTCCTCGGGCGGGCGCGGGGCGTCGGGGTGGTAGTAGGCGATCCCGCAGGCAATGATGGCCTTCACGCCGGGGAGCAGCCGCTCGGGGTAGACCCGCTCCTCGACCACCGGGTGCTCGTAAGGGTTGGGGCCGCGCCCGCGGGCGATGCGCTCCTCCAGGATCTGCCGTTCCCGCAGGAAGGGCTCCGCCGGTGCCACGCCGACCAGGTCGATGCCGATCTCCCGCGCACGGTCCTTCATCTCGGCCTTCAGCCGTTGGAGGTCGGGCATGGGAACGGGGTTCAGGCGGATCCCTCCTTCCGTCGCCGGGGCGCTGGGAATGGCGCCGGCGAATGCGGTAAGATGGCGCTGTTGAAATCATCACTGCGAAAGGAAGTGGAATCGGATGGGCGAGCAGGTGACCGGCATCCGGGTCGTCGCCCGGGTGATGGTGTTCAACGCCGGCGGCGAACTGCTCCTCTGCCGCAGCCGGGACGGGTCAGCGTGGGTGCTGCCCGGCGGCACGCTGGACCCGGGGGAGGACCTGCGTACCGCCGCCGTCCGGGAGGCGGCGGAGGAGGCCGGGGTCGCCGCAGAGGTGGGACCGTTAGCCTACGTGCAGGAGTTCCGTTCCGCGCGCCGGTCGGAGCACGTGGTCGAGATCGTCTTCCGGGCGGCGGCGCCCACCGGCCATCCGTCCGGCGCCGCACTCGCCGGGCGGGCGGCCGAGCCGGCCGGTCCGGCCGACCGGCCCTGGCAGGGCTGGCGCATCCAGGACCCGGACGGGCCGGTGCGGGAGTGCCGCTGGTTCACCCGGGCCGAGGTGGCCGCGCTCTCGGAGCCGGTCTACCCAGAGGAGCTTCGGGACGCGCTCTGGGAGGACGGCGGCGCCGTCCACCTGGGGCTCATTCACCTGGGCTGACGGGGCGGCCCTCGCCCGGGGCTCCGGCTTCGGCCTGGAGCCGGGCGACCGTCGGCAGATCGGCGGGGGCCCAGTCGAGCCGGCCCAGTGCGGCGACGGGCACCCAGCGCAGCTCCGCGTGCTCCCGGGATACGGGCCGGCCGCGGACGAGGCGCGCCCGGAATGTCAGCAGCCGCACCACCACCTCCGGGTAGCGGTGCGTGGCCTCCGCGACTGGCTCGCCGACGACGATGTCGCACCCCAATTCTTCGCGAATCTCCCGGCGCAGCGCCTCTTCGGGGCGCTCGCCGGGTTCAATTTTTCCGCCGGGGAACTCCCAGAGACCGCCCCGGGCCGATCCGGGAGCCCGGCGGGCGCAGAGCACCTCGCCCGATTCGTTTTCGATGACCGCGCCGACCACGTCGATCTGTGGTACTGCCTGGTTCAACGGGCTGCCCCCTTGCCGCGACTGTGATCCTCTCTATCTAGGACTACCCCACGGAACGCCGGTTTGCAAGGGGCGGCCGGGGCCGCGCGGGCTCGGCGCCGGTTTCGTGCATTTCCCTCGTGCACGCTGCGCGGATACCTGATTCCGGCTTTTCCCGCCCTGCCGTTGATGCGAATGTGCACTTTCGTGAAACCCGCGCCCCATGGGCTTTTCCCGTCCCGCGAGCCTGGACACGCTTGCTGCGCAAGGATCCGAAGAAAGTGCACATTCGTTGCTGCGGCACGACCCGGACCGAAGCTCGGTCCTCGAATACGTTCCCGCGGGGGCCGTGAACCCCGCCGTTGATGCGAATGTGCACTTTCGTGAAGCCCGCGCCCCATGGGCTTCTCCCGCCCCGCGAGCCCGGACACGCTTGCTGCGTAAGGACTCGACGAAAGTGCACA
Organism: Symbiobacterium thermophilum IAM 14863; assembly: GCF_000009905.1. Classification (GTDB taxonomy): domain Bacteria; phylum Bacillota; class Sulfobacillia; order Symbiobacteriales; family Symbiobacteriaceae; genus Symbiobacterium; species Symbiobacterium thermophilum. The sequence continues at coordinate 2,294,772 of NC_006177.1, read as the reverse complement.
TTCGTTGCCGCGGCACGACCCCGATCGAAGCGCGGTCCTCGACACGTTCACGCAGGGGCCATGAACCCCGCCGTTGACGCGAATGTGCACTTTCGTGAATCCCGCGCCTCCTGGGCTTTTCCCGCCCCGCGCGCCCGGAAACGCCCGCTGCGCAAGGACTCGAAGAAAGTGCACATTCGTTGCTGCGGCACGCCCCCGGCCAAAGCTCGGGCCCCGAACACCTTCACCCAGGGGTCCTGAACCCCGCCGTTGATGCGAATGTGCACTTTCGTGAAGCCCGCGCCCCATGGGCTCTTCCCGTCCCGCGAGCCCGGAAACGCTTGTTGCACAAGGACACGAAGAACGTGCACATTCGTTGCCGCGGCACGACCCCGATCGAAGCGCGGTCCTCGAACACGTTCACGCAGGGGCCATGAACCCCGCCGTTGATGCGAATGTGCACTTTCGTGAAGCCCGCGCCTCCTGGGCTTTTCCCGTCCCGCGCGCCCGGAAACGCCCGCTGCGCAAGGACTCGAAGAAAGTGCACATTCGTTCCCGTCGTGCCTGCGGGGTATCACCCCGGCCCCGGTCTCACGCCTGCCCTTGCCCAACGTGTTGACGCGAATGCATGTTGACAGAGGATTCGGTGTCTTATACACTCTGATACGTAAGTATCGACTTACATATGGGGGTGAGGCGGATGGAGCGGGTGCTGCAGGCCCTGGCCGACCCGACCCGCCGCCGCATCCTGGACCTGCTGGCGCAAAGCGACCTGGCGGCGGGAGAAATTGCCAGGCATTTTCCCGACATCTCCCGCCCGGCCGTGTCCCAGCACCTGGCCGTCCTGCGGGAGGCCGGGCTCGTGCGGGAGCGGCGGGAGGGAAGGAGGCGGATCTACCGGCTCGAGCCGGAACCGCTTCGGGAGCTGTGGGAGGGCTGGCTGTCGCACTATCAGCGGTTCTGGGACGACCGCCTGGCCGGCCTGAAGCGGCTGGTGGAGTCCGAAGACTGGCGAGGAGAGGGGGAGCAGACAGATGGAGGTTCGGGCATCCCGACAGATCGCCGCGGCTCCTGAGCGCGTGCGGCGGGCGCTGACGGACCCGGCGGAGCTCGCCGTCTGGAGCGGCGCCGCGGCCGAGGTCAGCGACTCGGTCTATCGCCTTCGCGGGGAAAGTGTGCCTACGGGATCCCTCGGCGGCCGGCTGCTGGAGAACGGCGATCGGGGCTTCCGGTTCGAGTGGCCGCTCGGGGGGTGGGTATCGGTGGTCGAGATCGTGCTGGATCCGGTGACCGGAGAGGGCGGCTCATCGGACCAGCTGACCCGGGAGGGACGCACAGTCGGGTCGGGAACGGGGGTGGGCCACGCCGGGGCCGGGTGCACCCGGGTCACCGTCCATCACCGGGGCATCCCGGAGGACGCGCTGCCGGCCCGCTGGCCGGAGCAGACCTGGCAGTGCGTCTGGGTCCTCTGGCTCCGGCTGCTGCAGGGCTGGGTGGAGCGGGCCGCGGCGCTGCCGCGTTTCGCCTTCCGGCCGCCCTTCGGAGCCGTGGTGGAGCGGTCCGTGGAGATCGACGCGCCCCCGGAGCGGGTGTGGGCCGCCCTGGTGGACCCGGTGTTGAGGGACCGGTGGCTCGGGGTTGCCCTGGGTCCGGAGCTGCGGCGGGAGGAGGGGCGGCTGCTGGTCTGCGTGTTCGCGGCGGACCAGCCGGCCACGACGGTCACGTGGCGGATCGATCCGCTGCCCGACGGGCGCACGCGGGTGACCGTGCGGGAGGAGGGGCTGGGCTGGGAGTCCATCGACAACCACCTGGGCTGGCACGACTGGCTGGTGGCCCTGGCCCTGGAGATGGGGCGGCCGGCGTAGCCGCTTGCCGTGCATGCACGCTGCAGGAGGGGGATGGAACGATGGAGATGGAACCGGTTCAGATGCGCCTGAAGGCGCCCCGGGAGCGGGTGTTCGCCGACTGGACGGAGCCGGACCTGCTGGTGCGCTGGTGGGGACCGGAGGCCCGGGCGGAGGTGGACTTGCTGGTGCGCTGGTAGGGGCCGGAGGCCCGGGCGGAGGTGGACTTGCTGGTGTGCTGGTAGGGGCCGGAGGCCCGGGCGGAGGTGGACTTGCTGGTGCGCTGGTAGGGGCCGGAGGCCCGGGCGGAGGTGGACTTGCTGGTGCGCTGGTAGGGGCCGGAGGCCCGGGCGGAGGTGGACTTGCGGGTGGGCGGCCGTTACCGGCTGTCGATGCGGTTGGGCTGGGGCGACCTGGTGTGCGTGGGGACGTACCGGGAGATCGTCCCGCCGGAGCGACTCGTCTTCACCTTCGCCTGGGAGGGCGACCCCGCCGGGGAGGAGACGGTGGTCTCGCTGTTCCTGCGGGAGGTCGACGGCGGGACCGAGCTGATCCTGCGACACGAGGGGTTTGCGGCCCCCGGGGTGGCGGAAAACCACCGGGACGGCTGGATGGACTGCGTCGGGCGGCTGGCGGCGCTTGCGCCGGCCCTTTGAGAGAGGGCGGCGGGAACTTACAGTTATAGGGAGTCAACATATCAAAAAACGGAAAACCAATCGATGAAGGTCCGGGTTGGAGAAGGATTAGGTCGCTATTGTGTATAACCCATACATTAATGTTTGTACCTTTGGTGTGTGCGTAACAGGGGAGGCGGACCGTGCATCCTCCGCGATGCGGCGCTCATCTGTCCTTCCAACCCGGAGGTGTACACTTTGTACCGGGTCCCGACGACCGACATCCGCGCCGGCATGAGACTGGGGAAGACGATCTTTTCTGCGAATGGCCAGGTGTTGCTGCAAGCGGGAACGGTGCTGAGGGAGTCCTTCATCGGGCCCTTGCTTTCGTACGGCATCACCACCGTGTACATCGTCAACGAGCTGGCGCCTGACGTCGAGCCGCTGGACGTCGTATCCGATGAGACCCGGATCCAGTTGAAGGACCAGATGCAGAGGACGATGGAGGAGGTGCGGGCGGCCCTCGCCGAGGCGACCCACGCCGGCCTTCGCCACTTCTCGCCCACCATCCGCACCGACGGCCTGAAGCAGACGATCGACCAGATCATCGCGGAACTGCTCAGCAACCCCAAGGTGGCCGTCAGCCTGGTGGACATCCGGTCTGCCGACCAGTACACGCTCAGCCACTCCGTCAATGTCTGCATCCTGTCCACCCTGCTCGGCATCGAGCTGGGGTTTTCACTGGACGACCTGCGGGATCTCGCCCTGGGAACGCTCCTGCACGACATCGGCAAGGTGGCGATCCCGCCGGAGATCCTCAACAAACCCGACCGGCTCACGCCCGAAGAGGCGGAGATCATGAAGCGGCACACGGTGCTGGGCTGGGAGCTCCTGAAGAACCAGCCCGAGATCCCGCCCACCGCGGCCGTGGTCGCGCTTCAGCACCACGAGCGCTGGGCCGGGGGCGGGTACCCGCACAACCTGCGCGACAACCAGATCTACCGGTATGCCCGGGTGTGCGCCATCGTCGACTGCTACGACGCGATGACGTCGGACCGCATCTACCGGAAGGGGCTCAGCCCCGCCATGGCGCTGGAATCGCTGTCGGGCCCCATGCACGGATTCTTCGATCCCCACTTCCTGCTCGCGTTCCTCAACTGCATCGCGCCCTGGCCGGTGGGCTCGATGGTGGAGCTGACCGGCGGGCGGAAGGCCGTGGTGGTGGCCGCTGAGCGCGGACGGGCCGACCGGCCCCGGGTACGGGTGCTGCTGGAGCCCGACGGGTCCCCCACGCCGCAGCCCTATGAGATCGATCTGTTCCGGGAGCGGCACGTGGAGATCATCCGCGAAGTCCACGAAGACGCTGATCAGTACATGAGGGAGATGGCTGTTTAGCCGCCCGCCCCGGGGAGGAACGCACTGTGGCGAAGGTCCGACGGGTACCGGTAGCCGAGCTGCAGCCCGGTGATCTTCTGGCGAGGGACGTGCTGAGCGAGGACGGCCGAGTCCTGCTTTCGACCGGAGTGCGACTCAACCGCAACTACATCTGGCAGCTCAGGCAGCACGGCGTCGAGGCGGTTTACGTGCCGGACACGTCGCCGCCCAAGCCGGCGCCGGAGCTTTCTCTGCGTCTCCGGCGCGAGGTGACCCAGGAGCTCAGGCAGTTCACGGACGGCCTGCGACGGACGATGGAGCAGGCCACCGCCACCGTGCGTCTGCCGGAGCTGGAGCTGGACACCAGCGGTATCCGCCGGGCGGTGGTGGGCGTCGTGCGCGAGGTCCTCACCCACCCGGCCGCGGCGCTGCCCCTGCAGGAGCTCAGGCAGGCCGATGAGTACACATTGCTGCATTCGGTGGAAGTGTGTCTCCTCTCCACCATGATCGGCCGGGCGATGGGGCTGCAGGGCAGCGCCCTGGTCGACCTGGCGATGGGCGCGCTGCTCCACGACCTGGGCAAGGTCGGCATTCCGACGGCGATCCTCAACAAGCCCGACAGGCTGACGCCCGAGGAGCTCGAGGTCATGAAGCGGCACACGACCCTGGGCTGGGTGTTGCTCAGGGAGCAGCCGGACCTGCCGCCCGAGGTGGCGCTGGTGGCGCTTCAGCACCACGAGCGCTGGGACGGCAGGGGATACCCGATGGGGCTGGCCGGCGAACAGATCCATCTCTACGCCCGCATCTGCACGGTAGCCGACGTGTACGACGCCCTCACCGCCGACCGCGTCTACCGGGAGGGGATCCACCCCACGGAGGCGCTGGCCACGATGGCGGGGCCGATGCGGGAGATGTTCGACCCCAAGGTCCTGCAGACGTTCATGAACGCCGTCGAGCACGTGCAGCGGCAGGGGACCGCCTGAGGAACCCGTTGGCCGGACAGACGAAAAGGCCGCCACCCGATCCCGGATGGCGGCCTCGATCGCGTCATGAGGCGGCGGAGGAGTCCAGACAGCCCTTGCGGTGCGGGCAGTCCTCGCAGTTCCGGAGCGAGGCGCAGATGGAACTCCAGGAGCGGCGGGAGAAGATGATCGGCAGCCCCCGCGCCTTGGCCTGCTGTTTGACCCACCTGGCGAGGTTGTGGTTGACGTAATCGATCAGCACGACGACCAGCTCCGTGCCGGACGGGATCTCGACGCGCCGCTCGCTCCGCCCCGTGACGTGCTTCACGGACCGGTAGCCGAGCCGGCGCAGGTGTTCGTCGATGGAGCCCAGGTGATCGCCGCCGATGACGAGGACCACTGCCCACACCTCCTAATCGTTGAGACGTCTCCCGACGTGGGTGCGGTGCGGCTCAGGGTTGTGCCTGCCACCGCAACTGGTGTAAGATAGGAAGGTCATCCGTCGCACTGCGGTGCGGAGGGTTCGCGCCGACGGCGCGACCGGTGCCGCAGCCGGTCCCGCGTCGGCGCCCAGCCGCAGCGCGTGTATACCGCAGGCCGGCCGGGGGGAGCGCGCTCCAACAGGCCGGGCCGGATCTGTGGGGAAAGGGGGAGTTCCGGTGGACGTTTGGTCGATCATGGAGCATGGAGGCGGCAAGACGCTCGCCATCAGCCGGGAGGACGTGGTGAGCAAGCTCCAGGCCCTGGTCGAGAGCCGGGGGCCCTGGTACATCGAGCGGCTCCAGGTGAGCGATTCCGAGGGGAACCGCTACACACCGGAAGTGGGCGAAGACGGCAGCGTCGAGCTGGTTCTGCGGTCGGGGCCGTCCCGCCGCAGGCGCTGAAGCGCAGAGGGCAACACGAAAGGAGCCGGTGCCGCATGCGCGGCACCGGCTCCGGGCATTGGGGGACGTCTTCTCCGCCCTACTTCCGCCTGCGCAGCAGCCGGTAGAGGAGGAAGGCGGCCGCGCCCAGGAGCAGGACGGCGATCACCACGTCCTGGTAGATGCTGACCCAGTGGGACACCCGGTCCCAGGTGGCGCCCAGCGCCGCCCCCAGTCCGACCAGCACCAGGTTCCAGACGGCCGAACCGATGGCCGTGTAGACGACGAACAGCCCCATGTTCATGCGCACCAGGCCGGCCGGGATCGAGATGAGGCTGCGCATGATCGGCACCATGCGGCAGAAGAAGACGGTCCACATGCCGTAGCGCTCGAACCAGTCCTCCGTGCGCTGCACGTCCGCCTCCGTGACGGTCAGCCAGCGGCCGTACCGGCGCACGATCCAGTAGATGCGGTCGCGCCCGAACCAAAGGCCGACGCCGTAGAGCGCCACCGCCCCCAGCACCGAGCCGACCGTCGCCGCCAGCACGACGCCGAACAACGTAAGGCTGCCCTGCGTCGTCATGAAGCCGGCGAAGGGCAGCACGATCTCCGACGGTATGGGCGGAAACAGGTTTTCGATGAGGACGACGAGGACGATGCCGGGGTACCCGAACGCCTCCATGATCCTGGTGGTCCAGTCCATGTGCGACTCCTATCTGTGGAACCGATTGTGCAAGTGAATTCTAAGACAGGCCCCGGGTTCTGTCAATCCGCAGGCCGGGACTACGGCTCCACCAGGCCCTGCCGGATGGCGTACCGCACCAGCTCGGTGCGGTCATGGATGCCCAGCTTGTCCAGCATGTTGGACCGGTGCGTCTGCACGGTCTTCTCGCTGATGTACAGCCGGCGGGCGATCTCGGCGTTGGTGAGCCCCTCGGCGATGAGCACCAGGATCTCCCGCTCCCGGGGCGTGAGCGGGCAGGGCTCCTCCGGCTGGCCGACGGCCCGGCCCGGCCGGGAGACATAGCCCTCGACCACGGCCCGGGTGACGGCCGGGTCCAGCACGGCCTGGCCCTCCATCACGGCGCGGATCGCACCCACCAGGTCGGCCGCCGCAGATCGCTTGACGATGTACGCGTCCGCCCCCGCGCGCAGAAACTCCAGCACGAAGGGCTCTTCCTCGTGCATCGTCAGCCCGATGACCCGGGTCTCCGGGACGGCCTCCTTGATCAGCCTGGTCGCCTCGATGCCGCTCATGTCGGGCAGCGAGATGTCCATGATGACCACGTCGGGCTTCAGCGCCTTGGTGAGCTCCACCGCTTCCTCGCCGCGGCCGGCCTCGCCGACCAGCTCCAGGTCCGGCTCAGATTGCAGCACCATGCGCACGCCCTCGCGCACCATCATGTGGTCGTCGCAGATCAGCACCCGTATCGCCACGCTGCATCGCTCCTTCCACGGGCAGTTCCGCGTACACCCGAGTTCCGCTGTCGGGGCCGGATTCGATCGTCAGCTTGCCGCCGGCCAGGCTCACCCGCTCCCGGATGCCGGTCAGGCCGACGCCCTCGCCGCGCCGCTTGATGTCGAACCCCTTGCCGTCGTCCGTCACCTCGACGGTCAGCCAGTTGCCCCGGTGACGGAGGGCAATGCGGATGTGACTGGCGGCGGCGTGTTTGACCGTGTTGGTGCACGCCTCCTGAATGAGGCGGAAGACCGTGATCTCGATGTAGTCCGGCAGCCGCTCCTCGAGCCCCTCGATCTGCACGTCGATCTTCAGGCCGGCGTCCTCGTATCGGCGCACCAGCCAGCGGATCGCCGCCTCCAGGCCCAGATCGTCCAGCGCGGTGGGCCGCATCTCGTGGATCACGCGCCGCACCTCGGTGAGCCCGGTCTCGGCCATCTCCTTGACCGCGACGAGCCGCTGCCGCAGCATCTCCTCACTCAGCGGGTGGCGCACCAGGAAGTCCAGCGTCACCACCAGCGCCGTCAGCGCCTGTCCGATCTCGTCGTGCAGTTCCCGGGCAATCCGCCGGCGCTCGTCCTCCTGCGCAGTGATGAGGCGCGCCAGCAGCCTCCCCCGCAGCCGCTCCTTTTCCGCCAGCTGGTCGTAGAGCCGGGCCCGGTCAATGGCCAGGCCGATCTGCTCCCCAAGGGCGGTCAGGATCTCCCGGTCGCTCGGGCTCAGGTAGCGGGAAGGCGGGATCATCAGCACCATGATGCCGGCCACCTTGCCGCCCTGCCCCAGGGGGATGGTGATGTGGCGGCCGCTGGGGTGGCCCACCTCCGCGGTGGCCCGGACGCAGGCCAGGTCCCGCACCTGCGTCACCAGGGTCGGGCCCGTGAGGTGCCGGAGGCACAGGCAGCGGTCGATGGGGAAATGCTGCGCCTGCACCCCCGCCTGCGCCCACTCGGGGAAGCCGTAGGCGGCGCCGATGGTCCAGGCGCCCTCTGCGCCGCCCCGCCCCTCGGTGCGCAGGAGGATCCAGCCCTCCTTGACGTTCAGCATCTCCGCCACGAGCCGCAGGGCCTCATCCAGGGCGGCCTGCAGGCCCAGCGGCCGGTTGAGCCGCTCCAGAGTGCGGGAGAAGAGCCGGACGGCCCGCTCGTGCTCCCACGACTGCCACGTGACGGCGGCGGAGAAGAGAAGGGAGAAGAGGGCGTGGGTGACGATCTCCAGGTTCAGCGTGGGCATGGGCAGGGCTGCGACGGCCGCCCGCAGGGCACCGGTGCAAAAGCCGCTGAAGAGCAGCCACTGCGGGAGGCTGCGCCCTTCGGCGGCGGTCGGGTAGGCCAGCCAGGCGCAGGCGCCCAGGGCGATGACCACCACGCCGGTCGCGGTGACGCCGACCGGGTCGCTCAGGACCACGCCCAGGACGAAGGCGGCGCTGAGGCCGAGCATGCAGACCAGGGCCATGCGACGCAGGCCGTCGGCCCGGCGGCCGCTGCGCTCCGCCTGGCCGCCCAGGAAGGCCAGCGCGGCCGCCGCGAAGGCGATGTCCCGCAGCAGCGAGGCGCCCGGGACGCCCATCTCCGTCAGGAACATGCCGAGCACGTGGATGGTCAGCACCAGCCAGCCCAGGCCCCAGATGAGCAGAGAGCGCTCCTGGGCCTGGTAGTACCGCCAGAGCAGGGCCCAGCTGACCGCCAGGTGGAAGCCCACGCCCAGCGCAACCGCGGGCAGAACCAGCGCTTCGCCGACCGGCACGCCTCTCCCCCCCTGACGAAGCATTCGTCTCAACATTGTAGTCCAATAAACGAAATGTGCGGGAGGCACAAAAGTACTATTGGCGACTGCACGGGCCGGACCCTGCCGACCGCCGTCTGTCGGGCGGTTGGCGCTCTTTGGCCGGGGTGGAATAGACCGGGTGCCGGCGATCTACAGCCTGTACCCGATGAGCCTAGCCGGAAATGCTCCTCTCGGAGTCTTGAATGTCCAGGTGTGAACCTGCGACAATAGGGGCGGACGATAACGATTCTCATTTGCGGAGGGGTGCCCATGACGCTGGATCAGACGAAGCCCGGACAGACGTTCCTCATTCGCAGCATCGACGACCCCGCCGCCCGGCTGGCTGCCATCCGGTTCGGCATCGCCGAGGGCAGCCGCGCGTCCTGCCAGACGGTGCTTCCCGGCGGCCCCGTGGTGGTGCGGAAGGGAAAGCAGGAGATGGCCCTGGGTCGCAGCCTGGCGCATCGCATTACAGTCGAGTTAGTGGAGGGATAAGCGATGGCCCAGGCACCCTGCCACGGCCCAAGCCCCAGCGTCGCGCTGCCCGGCCATGCGCCCAAGGTGGTGCTGGTCGGCAACCCCAACGTGGGCAAGTCCGCGATTTTTCATGCCCTAACGGGCATTTATGTGGAGGTCTCCAACTACCCCGGAACCACGGTGGACATCGCGTCCGGCCGCATGGACGATCTCGGCATCTACGACACCCCGGGCGTGTACGGCGTCTCCGCCTTCAACGAGGAGGAGCGGGTCGCCCGGGACATGATTCTCGAGGCCGACATCGTCGTCAACGTCGTGGACGCCGCCCACCTGGACCGGGACCTGTTCCTGACCCAGCAGATCCTCGACATGGGCTTCCCCGCGGTGGTGGCCCTGAACCTGATGGACGAGGCCCGGGCGAACGGGCTGCAGATCGACGTGGCCCGGCTCGCGGAGGAGCTGGGCGTCGAGGTGATCCCGACGGTGGCCGTGAGGGGCGAGGGGATCGCCGAGTTGAAGGAGGCGATCCGGCGGGCACGCCGCGGCCGGCCCACGCCGGAGGTGGCGAGCCGGCTCCCTGAGGACCTGCCGCAGGTCGACGGCGTGCTCTGGCTGGAGGACGACCCGCAGACCTGCGAGCGCATCGGCCGGCCTGGACCCGGCCTGCGGGAGGAGATGTACCGGGCCCGCCGGCGCCGGGCGGACGAGATCGCCGAGCGGGTTGTCTCCGAGACCCAGGCCGGCGCTTCCCTGGCCACGCGGTTGAGCCGCTGGATGCTCCATCCCGTCGGGGGGCTGGCGTTCCTGGCCCTCTTCCTCCTGCTGATGTACCAGGTGCTGGGCGTATGGGTCGCCCAGGACGTGGTGGAGGTCACCGAAGGGGTCTGGATGGGCGAGTACTACGTGCCCTGGATGACCGGCCTGGTCGGCCGGGTCGTCCCCGTGGACTCGTTCCTCGGCCAGATCCTGGTGGGCGAGTTCGGCCTGCTCACGATGACCGTGGCCTACCTGGTGGGGCTCCTCTTGCCGCTGGTATTGGGGTTTTACCTGTTCCTGGCCCTGGCGGAGGACTCGGGCTACCTGCCCCGGATTGCCGTGCTGGTCGACCGGCTGATGAACTTCGTCGGCCTGAACGGCCGGGCCATCATCCCCACCATCCTCGGGTTCGGCTGCGTCACGATGGCGACCGTGACGACCCGGCTCATGGGCACGCAGCGGGAGCGGACCATCGCCACGTTCCTGCTTTCGCTGGCCATCCCCTGTTCGGCCCAGCTGGCGGTGATCACCGTCATGCTGGCGCCGCTGGGTCCGGCCTACCTGTTCACCTTCGTCGCCGTCCTGCTGCTGGTCTACGGCCTCGCCGGCGTGGTCCTGAACCGGCTGCTGCCAGGCGAGTCGTCGGACCTGCTGATCGACCTGCCGCCGCTCCGGCTCCCCCGCATCAAGAACGTGCTGCAGAAGACCTTTCTGAAGACCAAGGGCTTCGTTTCTGAGGCATGGATTTTCTTCGTCATCGGGGCGCTGCTGATCTCCGTCATGGAGCAGACCGGCCTCCTGGCTGCGCTGGCCAACGGGCTGGCGCCGATCACCGAGGGGTGGCTGGGGCTGCCGCGGGAGGCGGCGCAGGCGTTCATCATGGGCTTCGTCCGGCGGGACTTCGGCGCAGCCGGGCTGTTCGACCTGGCGCTCAACCCGCATCAGGTGATGGTGGCCGTGCTGACCATCACCCTGTTCACGCCGTGCATCGCGTCGATCATGATCATGTTCAAGGAACGGGGGAAGCGGCAGGGAGCCGCCATCTGGGTGGCGGACATCTTCCTCGCCATCTTCCTGGGCGGGCTCTTCAACCGGATCCTCGTCTGGTAAGAGGGGAGAGATCACCATGGCCACGGCCCGCTGCGACGTCCGGCGCCCGTGCCCCCGCTGCGGGTTCGAGAATGGGCCCGCCGAAGGCCGGTGCCTCCGCTGCGGACAGGCGCTGCCGGCGCCCGCGGGATGCTCGGGCCAGTGCACCCGCTGCCTGCTCGACGCCCTGGCACGGCCGTTGCGCCCCATCGCGGAAGGCGGGCGAACGAAAGGCGGCGCCTGAGCGTCTATAGAATACAGAAGGGGACCAGGAAATCCGGCGCGGGGAGGCATGTGGCTGTGGAGACGCTGCGGCTGCTACTTCTGCTTCAGTTCGCTGCCCTGCTCTACCTGATCTACCGGGTGCACCGGCTGGAGCAGCTCGTGAACGGACGGATCCGTACCACCCCCCGCCTGACGCAGCGGAGCGGGCGGGCCGGCAAGGTCGTGCCCCTGCTCAGGGACGACATTCCGCCCGGGCCGTTCAGCTCCGGCAACCCTGATCGCGACGACAATTCCTGACCGTTGCCTCAGCCCGGCCGCGCGGCCGGGCTTTGACCGTTCGCCCCCTGTTCGCCAGCAGGAAAAATGCGCAGGAGCGGCGAATCCCCCGCAGGAAGTTCGATCGCGGAATCGGGGGTGCCGGCATGGGGCACAGACAACCGAACGACGTCGGCGCGGTCACCGGCCTGCACTGGAGCGGGCGGGTGTTTATGGCCGCGCTTTCGGCGTTCGCTGTCGCCTCTGCCTTCGCCGGCTGGCTTCTGACCCGGCGGCCGCCCATGTGGTCCCTGGCCTGGTGGGGACCCGGAATCGGCGCTGCGCTGGGCTTCGTGCTCACGTTCAGCGCCTTCTGGCGCGTGTACGTGACCGTTCCCTGGCTGCCGTGGGCTTTCCTGGCTCTGGACGGGCTGGCGGTGATCCTGTTCTGGTCCGATCCTGACTCGCCGTTCGGCCCGCTGCTGCTCCTCCTGCTCTCGGCGGTGGTCGCAGCCCGGTTCCGCAAGTGGTTCCTGATGGCGCACGTATGGATCCTGGCGGTGGCCCTGGCCGGCGCCTGGTTCCTGGGGGCCGATGCTTCCGCCCTGCTGTTCCTGGTCTCCGGGCTCAGCGGCGTGATCGGGGTTATCCGGGCCATCTACCTGCGCTTCCGCGAGCAGGCGATCCAGACCGACCACCTGCGGCGGCTGATGGAGCTGCTGCCGGTGCTGAAGGCGCACGGGGTGCAGGACGTGGTGGAGGCGGCCGTGCGCCACATCGTGCGCGCGACGAACAGCCGGACGGGCGTGGTGCTGCTCCTCGACGAGGAGGCCCAGGTGCTCCGCCCGCACTTCCTGTACAGTGAGCCGCCCCTGTCGCCTGAGGAGAAGGAGGCGGTCATGAACACGACCATCGAGGTCGGCGTGGGGCTGTCCGGGTGGGTGGCCAAGCACGGCCAGTCCATCCTCACCAACGACGCGGCCCGGGATCCCCGCGCCGCCCACGTGCCCGGCACGCCGCACGAGGATGAGTCGATCCTGGTGGTGCCGCTGATCGCCGACGGCCGGCTCTACGGCGTGCTGCGGGTGGACCGGCCGGGCGTGGATCAGTACACCATCGGCGACCTGCACCTCCTGGAACTCATGGCCGCCCACGTCTCCGATGCCATCTCCCGCGCACAGCTGGAGGAGCGGCTGGCCCGCCGGGACGCGCTGACCGGCGTCTACAACCGGCACTACCTCAACGAGTGGTCGCAGCACGCGATGCGGGAAGTGCGCGAGGTCTCGGTGCTGCTGATCGACCTGCGCAAGTTCAAGGAGGTCAACGACCGCTGGGGGCACCTGACGGGCGACCGGGTCCTGCGGCAGTGCGCGGAGCTGATCTGCGGCAGCGTGCGCACCGGGGACCTGGTGGTGCGGTACGGCGGTGATGAGTTCCTGGTGGTGCTCGCCAACACCACCCGGGCCGAGGCGGAGAGGATCGCCGCCCGGATCCAGGAGCGGGTGGCGGAGTGGAACGCGCAGCAGGGGGAGGGCGAGCCCCGCCTGATCCTGGACATCGGCGTCGACACCGCCCAGCAGTCGGAGTTCCAGCAGCTCCTGGACCGCGCCGACGAGCGCATGTACGCCTGCAAGTACGCCTGAGCCGTGACGCATCCCTGAGGCGTCACGGCTCTTCCGCGCCCTCCGGCTGCATCCCCAGCGCGGCCTGCACGCGCGGCAGGTGCTCCGCCGCGGGGGCGCCCTCGATGAGGTCCGCGATGACCTCGGCCAGCGTGGGGATGGCCTCCTGCCGCTCCTCGAGCACCGCCCGGGCGATGGCCAGGTGGGCGAGCGCCAGGGCCCAGCCGGCGTCCGCGTCGAAACCGGCGGCCACCACGGCGTCGGTGCGCGCCATCTTCCCCCGTTCGTCCCGCTGGTAGAGGGGCCAGAGGAGTCCCTCGGCGTCCAGGGCGGCCAGCTCGTTGTGGAACTGCTCGAACCACTCCTCCGGGTCGCCGGGGCCGCCCAGCCGTCCCAGCAGCTGCTGGATGCGTCGGGCCGCATACTCCCGGCCGCCCAGCTCCGCCAGCGTCGCGGCGGCCAGCCCGACGCCCAGCCACCAGTACTCCTCGGGGGTGAGCGCGCGGCCGTACGCCTCGGCGGCGTTCCGCAGGAGCTGTCCGCCCCGGAAAAGATCGATTCCGTCGTGTGCATCCGGCAAAGGCCATCCCTCCGCAGGTGATCCCATGGCTTCTTTGATTCCATTGCTTCTTTAGTCTGAGGCAGGTGTGCGGGGGACACTCCTCGAATTGTACCCTGTCCACTCTCAACGCGAGGGGTGAACGGGTGTCGTATCGCACGGTGGCCGGCCGCGGTCAGGCTGAGATCGTCATCAAGAAGTCGCGCTTCATCGCCCACGTGGCCCCGGTCGCCTCGGAGGAGGCGGCATGGGCCTTTATCAACGAGATCCGCGCGGCCCATTCGGACGCGACGCACAACTGCTTCGCCTTCACCGCCGGCGCCGTCCAGCGCATGTCCGACGACGGCGAGCCCAGCGGAACGGCCGGGCGCCCCATCTTCGAGGTCCTGGAGAAGCAGGGGCTGTCCGACACCGCCATCGTGGTCACCCGCTACTTCGGCGGGATCCTGCTGGGGGCCGGCGGGCTGGTGCGCGCCTATTCCCAGGCGGCCGCGGCGGGCGTGGAGGCGGCCGGCGTGGCCGAGGCGCTCCCCGCCGTGGACCTGCGGGTGCGGGTGGACTATGCGCTGCTGGGCAGGGTGCAGTACCTGCTGCAGCAGCACGGGGCGCTGACCCTGCAGACCGACTTCGGCCAGGAGGTCGTGATCGTCTTCCGGGTGCTGGAGACCGACCGCGACCGCGTGACAGCGGAGCTGGCGGAGGCGTCTGCGGGCCGGATCGCCGTCGAGCCGGTTGGCACCGCGCTGGTGGGGCCCGACCTGCAGCCGATCCATCGGCAATAGGATGGAGATGGGTTGCAGAGACCATACCGCGCGGCTACGTCAACGGTTATAATGTAAACCGTGTGTCCGCGAGCGGGATGCTCGCGAGATGACCGGTCTAAGGAGGGCTCCTTCTTGCACCTCCCTACCTCTGCATTACGTCGGCGTGTATTCGCCACCGCCCTGGCCGCGCTGGTGGTCAGCGGCGTCGGCGTGGCCGCCCGCCCGCACTCGGCGCCCGCCACGGCGCCGAATCAGGCCGGGCCTGACGATGCAACCGCAGGGGCGATCCCCGAGGGGTTCTACGGTCCCGCCCTGCCGGTGGGCGCCGAGGCCGTCGCCCTGCAGAAGGCGGCTCCGGCCGCCGCGGCGCAGGCCCAACCGGAACAGGAGGAAGAGCAGTCCAAGCCCAAGGTGATCACCTACACCGTGGTCGAGGGCGACACGATTGAGGACATTGCCCATCGGTACGGCGTGTCCACCGAGACCCTGCTTTACATCAACGACATGTACGCGGATGACATCCTGCACATCGGGCAGGAGCTTCTGATCCCGACCATGGACGCCCTGGTCTACACCGTGGTCGAGGGCGATACGATGTGGGGCGTGGCCGACGCGTTCGACGCCGACTTCGACGCGATCGTGGCCGCCAACCCCGACGTGAACGCCGACGCCCTGCAGCCGGGCGACCTCCTGTTCGTGCCCGGCGGCACGCCGCCGTCGCGGCGCACCATGGTGGCCAGCCGCGGCGGCTCCCGCACCCCTGCGGCCACCGGCACCTTCGACATCTGGCCGGTCTGGGGCGGCGTCACCGACTGGTTCGGCTGGCGGGTCCACCCCGTCACCGGCGTCTGGCACCTGCACGACGGCATCGACCTCGACGCGCCCACGGGCACCCCGGTGGCGGCGGTGGCGTCGGGCACCGTGACCACCGCCGGCTGGCTGGGCGGATATGGCTACGCGGTCAAGGTGGACCATGGCGACGGGATCATGACCATGTACGCGCACCTGAGCCAGGTCGCCGTCTCCGTCGGCGAGTGGGTGGAGACGGGCGAGATCATCGGTTACTCCGGCAGCACGGGCAATTCCACCGGGCCGCACCTTCACTTCACCGTCCTCGTCTGGGGCGAGCCGGTGGATCCGTGGGGGTGGCTGCCCTAGTACAGCGGGGAGGCGGTGGAGGTGCGGAGCGAGCAGAAGCGCGTGCTCATCCTGCTGGGCGCCGTGGTCCTGGCGATCGGCGTGATGGGCACCCGGCTCTACCGTCTGACGGTGGTGGAGGCGGCGGTCTGGACAAGCCGGGCCATCGCCCAGAACTACATCGAGCTGCCCAGCTTCGGGCCGCGGGGCGCCATCTACGATCGGGACGGCCGGCCGCTGGCGACCAGCGAGCCGGTCTATGCCGCGCTCCTGTACGACCAGGATCCCGACCACGTGGCGGCGATCCTGCCGGAGCTGAGCAAGCTGCTGGCCGAGGGCGACCCCGTCCTGGCCGAGGGGATCAGCGAGTATGTGACCGAGCGGGTGCGGCTGCATCAGAAGTGGGGCCGCCAGGCCGAGGACCTGGTGATCCGGTCAGGGCTCTCCCATGAGACCGTGGCCGAGTTCATCGAGCGGCAGCACGAGTTCCCCGGGGTCACCATCGTCACCCAGTCGGTGCGCCGTTACCCCAACGGCAAGGTGGCCGGCAACGTGATCGGCTACGTCCAGCCCATCTCCGAGGAGCAGCTGGAGAGCGAGCAGTTCAAGGGCTATCACCCGGACTCGGTGGTCGGCAAGGACGGCATCGAGCTGGCCTACGAGGCCGTGCTGCAGGGGCGCACCGGCAAGCGGGTGAAGGCGGTTGACCCCGCGGGCCGGCCGCTGGGGCTGGTGGAGGAGGTCGACCCGGAGCCGGGGTACGATCTCACCCTGACCCTGGACCTGGACCTGCAGCGGGCGGCGGAGCAGGCCCTGGCCGGCAACGTGGAGTGGATCAAGGCGCAGAACGATCCGGAGGCCCAGCCGATCCGGGCGTCCCTGATCGCGCTGGACGTGAAGACCGGCGCCGTGCTGGCCATGGCCCAGGTGCCCAGCTACGATCCGAACCTCTTCATCAAGGCGATGACGGTGGGGCTCTCGGCGCAGGAGTACAACGAGAGCGTGAACATCCCCGGCTCGCCGCTCATCAACTGGTCGATCCAGGGCTTTGCGCCGGGCAGCACCTACAAGATGGGCGTCGGACTCGCCGGCGTGAGCACCGGCGTGATCGGCCCGTACGAGACGGTGCACTGCAACACCACGTACTTCCGGGACCCCACCCGGAAGAACTGGTACCCCGTGGACCAGGGGCACCTGGCCCTGGACATGGCCCTGGCGCAGTCGTGCAACCCGTACTTCTACGAGATCGGCCACCGGCTGGGCATCGACGGCCTGGCCGAGTACCTGACGCAGTTCGGCTTCGGCCAGAGGACCGGCATTGACCTGCCGTTCGAGGACCCCGGCCTGCTGCCCACCCAGGCGTCCTACGGCGACCGGTGGCAGCCCGGCCACGTCTACTCGGTGGCCATCGGCCAGGGCGACGTGCTGGTCACGCCGCTGCAGCTGGCCGTGTACGCCTCCACCATCGCCAACCGGGGCGTGCGGTACGAGCCTTACCTGGTGGAGGAGATCCGCAGCAGCACCGGCGAGGTGGTCCGGCGGCACGAGCCGGTGGTGGCGGGCACCGTGGAGGCGCCTGAGGAGGCCTGGCGGCAGGTCTTCGAGGGCATGCGCAAGGGCGGCGCGCACCCGCTGGGCACGGCCTACTGGGTGTTCCAGGACTTCCCGATCCCGGTGGCCGTCAAGACCGGTTCGGCCGAGACGGGCAAGGCGTACGCGGACGCGATCACGGTCGCCTTCGCCCCCATCGACGATCCCCAGATCGCGGTGGCGGTCTTCGTCGAGGGCGGCGCCCACGGCTCGTGGGTGGCCCCGTCGGCCCGGGCGGTCTTCGCCGCGTACTTCGGGATCGAGGACAAGGGCCCGGCCCGCATCAACAAGGCCGACTGAGCAGCTGATGGGCGGAAACCGCCAGGCCCCGACCGCAACGGTCGGGGCCTGTTTCATGCGCACCCGGGTCCTCGGGCGGCCGCCCTCGGGTGGCGGCCCTAGTCTCCCGGGCGGGCGCGTCCGGTCGAAATACCGGCAGGGCCGGTTTGACACCGCCCTCGCGGCAAGCTAACATCCAAAGCATAAGGATCAGAAATGCCTGTGGGGAGAGGGGAGTCCTGCAGATGATGACCATCGCCAACTCGGTCCTGGTCGTGCTGTCGCTGCTGCTGGGCGGGCGGCTCCTGATGCACTACCGGAACAAGCCGCGGCCGCATTCCCTGTGGTACGGGGTCGGCCTCATCCTCATCGCCTGCGCCGCCCTGCCGGAACTGGTCTACGAGCTCACCGGCCAGGTGCCGGCGGTGCTCTGGTGGCTCTACTGGTCTTCGGCCAGCAGCTGCGTCGCGTTTCTCAGCGTCGGCAGCGCGTACCTGATCTCGCAGAAGTTCGGCAAGGGCGCCCTGGTCACGGCGGCCGTGACCACCGCCTGGGTGGTGGCGGCGACCCTGCTCACCGGCGGCATGGGTCCTGCCGTTCTGTCCAGCGAGGCCTTCCGCTCTGCGCCGACGGGGGCCATCAAGCTGCCTTTCCTGCTGCAGAACATCTGCGGCGCCATGCTCATCCTGGTGACCGCCATCATGTCGTTCGTGCGCACGAGGGCGCCGTTTGCCCTGCTTATCGCGGGCGGCGTGTTCATGTTCGCCAGCGGCGGCGCCTCGGCCGGCCTGCTGGAGTTCTCCCAGATCTTCGCCTTCACGCAGACGGCCGGCATCCTGCTGCTGTATGCCGGCGTGTCGCTCTCGCTCCGGCCGCGCCAGCGCCCGCAGCACCAGTCCGTGTCCGGCTAGTGAAAGTTATTGCTGGCGAAAATTCCTGGGTTGTAATGTGACGGCACATCGGGTATCATAAATACCTGCGAATGGGATCGGCCCCGCCGCACAGGCGGGGCCGAACTGCGAGGGTAGCTCAGTGGGCCAGAGCACTCGGCTGATAACCGAGAGGTCCCGGGTTCGAATCCCGGCCCTCGCACCAGATCCGGTGGGTTGGCGAAGGGGTAACGCGGCGGTCTGCAAAACCGTTATCCGTGGGTTCGAATCCCACACCCACCTCCAAACGGAAGGCAGGGAACCGGCCTGTCGCAGAGGCCGGGGCGGCGCGGTGCAGGGCACCGCGCCTTGCGCATTGCCGTCCGGCCCATCAGGCCCGAGACACGGGGACATCAGGAGGCGCCGCACCGGCGGCGGCCTTTTTCGCGTTACGCGCCGGTCGGGGATGCCCCGGCGGAACCGTGCACAACTAGGAAGGGGTGTACCTTTCAAAGACCCAAATTCTTCGACAACGGGCCGGGAAGGGGGGCACGATGCGCCGGGGCCGGCTCGGCATCCTGCTCGCATGCGTCCTGCTGCGGGCGGCAGCCCCCTTCGGCCTGTCCGCCGCGGGGTCGTCCAGATGCGCCAACCGCCGCGGCGCGGTTTGACGGCGGATCTGCCGGAACGATAGAACAGACGCACTTGCCGTACCAAATGCAAGGGAGAGGTGGGTGGCGTGCGGAAGCGGTGGCTCGGGGTGGGGCTGCTCGTCGCCATGGCGGCGATCGCGGGGGTGCCCCGGCTGCCGGATGGCCTGTCGCCTCCGGCCGACAGGCCGGCGGTGGATCAGGCGGAGGCGGACAGGGTGACGCTCGACGTGAACGAGCTCATCGCACGCGCGGCCGGCGAAGGCCCGGTGCACGAGGCGCCGGCCGGGGGAGCGGGCACTGTCCGTGTCTGCATCCGGGAGGAAGCGGACGGAAGGCGCAAAGCGGTGGTCGACCTGACCGAGGCGCCCTGGGTGGTTCCCGCCGTGGACCCGTACGCCCTGACTGAACTGGGGCTGGATTCCGTGGTGGAGTTCATCCTGTGGAAGGCGGAGGGAGCAAGCGGCAGGCTGGGTCGCCCGGCGCCTCCGCCCCGCCCGGGTGGGGTTGCAGGGTCAGCGGCAAGCCGTCATCCGCGGGGCTGGGCCTATCCTTCGGCGGGTGGGCTGCCACCCTCCGGTTCGTCGGGTTCACCCTGCGCAGGGTGACCGTCGTCCCGCTCCGGTGCGTCAGGTTCACCCTCGGCGGGGCGGCCACCGTTCCCCGGGTCCGCGGGTCCGCCCCCGACAGGTTCACCGTCCTCGCCCGGCAGCGCCGGCCCCCCGTCGTCGCCGGGCCCACCGCCGTCGTCGGGCTCCCGTTCGTCGCCCGGCTCAGCGCCGTCGCCGGGGCCCTGGCCGCC
This sequence comes from Symbiobacterium thermophilum IAM 14863, assembly GCF_000009905.1. Lineage (GTDB taxonomy): Bacteria > Bacillota > Sulfobacillia > Symbiobacteriales > Symbiobacteriaceae > Symbiobacterium > Symbiobacterium thermophilum. Next base: position 2,274,839 of record NC_006177.1, on the reverse strand, counting down.
GGGCTCCTCCAGCGTGACCTCCACGGCAACCGGCGCCGAGGGCTCGCCGACGGTCCCCGTCGCTGCATCGACGGCGGCGACCCGGTAGTAGTAAGTGCCCGGCTGCGTCAGCACGTCCAGGTAGGGGGAAGAGGCCACGGTGGCGAGGGTGTGCGCGTCGTCCGCCGGCACGTCGGCGTCGGTCCCCCGCAGGACCAGGAACCGGAGGTTCTCCGTCGGGACATCGCCGCCCTCGGCCTGCCACGCCAGGTTCACCGAGCCGGGCTGCGGCCCGGGCGCGGCGGTCAGCCCGGCGATGCGCGGCAGGGCGGGCGGGGTCGGTTCCGCTGGCCCGGCCGGCTCCTCCGGCCCGGCGGGCGGCGCCGGCATCTGCACCACCACGGGCGGGCCGCCGCCGGGGCCGGGGAAGTCCAGCACCGGCCTGCCCGCCAGCGCTGCGCCCACCACCTGCCGCCACAGCAGGGTGGGGTAGGTGGAGCCGTTCACGTCCGGGGGCAGGTAGTGCTCCGGATCCACCCGGTCATAGCCGACCCAGACGCAGGCCACCACGTCGGGCGTGTAGCCGACGAACCAGGCCGCGCTGTTGCCGGAGAGCCCCTCGAAGGCCGGGTCCGGCGGCAGTTCCACGGAGCCGGTCTTGCCCGCCATCGGCCGGCCGATCAGGGCGCCGGTGCCGGTTCCCTGCGTGACCACCGTCTGCAGGATGTCGGTGACTGCGTGCGCGGTTTCAGGGCGCATGGCCCGCCGCACGGCCGCGGACCGTCCCTTCAGCTCGGCGCCGGTCGCCATCACGCGGGTGATGGTGTGGGGTTCCCGGTAGGTCCCGCCGTTGGCGAACGCCTGGTACGCCCCCGCCATCTCCAGGGGGCTCACCCCGTCGGCCATGGCCCCCAGTGCCAGGGTCAGGTCGCGGTCGGCCTCGGCGAAGCGGATGCCCAGCCGCTCCGCGAACGCCTTGGCCCGCTCGACCCCGACCCGGTCCAGGAGCTGGACGGCCGGGATGTTCAGCGAGAGGCGGGCCGCCTCCCGCAGCGTCACCTCGCCCCGGAACCGGAAGTCCCAGTTCTGCGGCTGCCAGCCGTTGATGTCCAACGGTTCGTCCACGACGATGCTGTCCGGCGTCAGCCCCTCGTACTCGATGGCCGGCGCGTAGACGAGGACCGGCTTCAGGGTGGAGCCCGGGGAGATGCGGCCCCGGGTGGCCCGGTTCAGGCCGCCGCCGGGGGGGTACTCGCGGCCGCCCACCAGGGCCCGCACCTCGCCCGAGCGGGGGTCCACCGCCGCGAAGGCCGCCTCCACGCCGTCGGGGGTGTGGGCCGGGAAGATGCGGGCCGCCAGCCGCTCCTCGGCCGCCTGCTGCATCGCCGGGTCCAGGCCGGTGTGGATCTCCAGCCCCATCAGCGCCACGACCTGGGGATCCAGTCCGTACCGTTCCAACAGCTCCGCCCGGACCTCGTCCATGTACCAGGGAAAGGGGTTGTTCAGCTCCAGTTCGCCCTGCACCACGTTGAGCGGCCGGGCCTTCTCGGCGTCCGCCTCCTCGGGCGTCAGATATCCGGCCGCGACCATCCGGTCCAGCACCAGGTCCCGCCGCTCCCGGGCGGCCTCGGGGTCCCGCAGCGGGCTGAAGCTTTCCGGGGCGGGGGCGATGCCCGCCAGCGTCGCCGCCTCGCCGAGGGTCAGATCCCTTGCGTCTTTGTTGAAGTAAATCTGGGCGGCGGCGCCGACGCCATAGGTGCCGTGGCCCATGTAGAGCTGGTTCAGGTACAGGCTCAGGATCTCGTCCTTCTCGTACCGGGTCTCCAGCAGCAGGGCCAGCACGGCCTCCTGCACCTTGCGGGTCAGGGTCTGGCGCGGGGTGAGGAAGGTGTTCTTCACCACCTGCTGGGTGATGGTGCTGCCGCCCTCGATGATGCTGCGCGCCCGGAGGTTGGTCAGCAGGGCCCGGGCGATACCCCGCAGGTCGACGCCGGGGTGCTGGTAGAAGCGCCTGTCCTCCGAGGCGACGAAGGCCCGGGGGAGGTACTCGGGCAGCTCGCCGAGGTCCACCGGCACCCGGTAGACGTCGCCGGTGAGCGGTCCGATCTCGCTGCCGTCGAAGGCGTAGACCATCGACGGCCGGCCGGGATGAAGCCCGGCGGCGGGCAGGGACGAGAAGAGGTATACGGCGGAGCCTGCGCAGTAGAGCAGCCAGGCGGCGACCAGCAGGGTTACGCCCTGGACCGCCCGGCGCAGCCAGAGCCTGGTCTTTCTCGGCCGTCTCTGCCGTGCGTTGGAGGCACGCGGCATGGGCTCCACCTCCTTAACGTTAAATTGCATGTCGATTATTGTAACCGAGCCGTGAAGGGTTCCCGCGTGGCAATCTCTCTCGCCCCTGGGTCGCGGCGCCAGGAGCAGCCGGCTGCCGGCCGCCCGGGACGCGCAGAACCCCGGAGCGCTCCGGGGTTCTTTGCTTACGCTCTGCAGGCTCCGGTGCACAAGCTCCGGCTGTTAGACGCCGGTGCGCGCCCGGAGGTTCTGAGGCTCCTTCGATCAGGCGCCGGTGGCCTCGCCCGTCTCGCCGGCCCCGCCGGCGATCAGCTCGAACCGGACCTCGGGATACCGCTCCGCGATCCGCCGTTGCAGCACCGCCCCCACCCGTTCGTAGCCGGGGGCGGTGTAGAGGAGGTCGATGTAGCCGTACCGGACCCGGTCGGTGAAGGCGCGGACGTAGCCCACCAGCCGGTCGTCCACCCAGGCGGCGTCGACGGCCGAGGCGTTGCGCACCATGAGCGCCGCCTTCTCCGGCGGCAGCGCCACGCCGGGCAGCCCTTCCCGCTGGACGTGGTGGGCCAGGCGGGTCCGGACGCCGTCGTACTCCACCCCGTCGACCAGGAGGTGCCGGTAGTCGTGCTGCCCCGCGGGCCGGAACCCCTGGCCGTCCCAGACCACCGGGCTGATGCCGGTGTTGCGGAAGTTCACCGGCTTCGTTCCCACCGTCTGCTGCAGGAAGCGGTTGAGCAGGGCCCCGTGGGAGACGACGACGATCCGCTGGCCGGGGTGGCGGCGGGCGATTTCCGTGAGAACGGCTTCCGCCCGCAGGCCCAGCGCTGCGTCGGACTCGACGCCGGGGATGTCGCTCAGGGCCACCCCGGGCCACAGGGCCTCCCGCTCGACGGCGGTCATGCCTTCCGCCGGGCCCATGCTTCGCTCCCGGAGCCGTTCGTCCGTGATCAGGGCATGGCCGGTCAGGCGGCAGATGGCCTCGGCCGTGGCACGGGCGCGGGCCAGGTCGCTGCTGTACACGGCGTCCCAGCGCTCCGTCGCCAGCCGCGCAGCGACCGCCCCGGCCTGTCGCTCCCCCTCGGCGTTCAGGGGAATATCCACCTGTCCCTGGGCGCGGCCGTCGTAGTTCCAGTCGGTCACACCGTGGCGCACAAGGGCGATGTAGGTCTTCACGCGGACGCTCCTTCCTCACGGGGTTGCACAATTCGAGTATAAACCCGAACACCGGGGCGGTCAAAGTCGGCGGATTCGCCCACGAATTGCCACTCCTTCCAGTGAATATCCATCTACCGGGCGTGTCCGAAGCCACGCCCCACGTCAGGACAGAAAGGGGAGGAGATTCATGCCGCTGGCCAGAGAAGCGGAGGCCTTCCTGAAGCAGCTCGCCGAAGCCGGTGGCCCGGCGCTCAACGAGCTGTCCCCCGCGGATGCCCGGAAGATGACCGAGCAGATGGCGGCGTTCGGCGGCGATGCCGAGCCGGTGGCCGGTGTGGTGGACCGGACCGTGCCGGGGCCCGCAGGGAAGATTCCCGTCCGCATTTACACGCCGGCGGGGGAGGGGCCGTTCCCGGTGCTGCTCTACTTCCACGGGGGCGGCTGGGTGCTCGGCAGCCCCGACACCGTGCACGCCACCTGCGCCCTGCTGGCCAACAGGGCCGGGGCCGTGGTGGTGTCGGTGGACTACCGGCTGGCGCCGGAGCACAAGTTCCCGGCGGCGGCGGAGGACTGCTACGCCGCGACCGTGTGGGTGGCCGAGAATGCCCGGACCATCGGCGGCGACCCGCGGCGCATCGCGGTGGCCGGTGACAGCGCCGGCGGCAACCTGGCGGCGGTGGTCTCACTCATGGCCCGGGACAAGGGCTATCCGGACCTGGCCTACCAGGTGCTAATCTACCCGGTGACCGATCACAACTTCGATACCCCGTCCTACCGGGAAAACGGGAACGACTACTTCCTGACCACGGCCATGATGCAGTGGTTCTGGGACCATTACATCCGGAGCGAGGCGGATGGCAGGGACTGGCGGGCCTCGCCCCTGCAGGCGGCCGACGTGTCCGGCCTGCCCCCGGCCTTCGTGATCACCGCCGAGTACGACCCGCTGCGGGACGAGGGGGAGGCGTACGCCCGCAAGCTGATCGAGGCCGGCAGCGCCGTCACCGTCAAGCGGTACCTCGGCCAGATCCACGGCTTCTGCACGCTGCTGGGCGCCATGCCCGCCGGCAGGCAGGCCTTGGAGGATGCGGCGGCCCACCTCCGCCTGGCCTTCGCCGCCCGTGAGTAGCGGCCCGGCGGAAAGGGGGCAGGGCCCCGTGGTACGAACAGGCGGCAGGTTGAGACGCAGACCCGGGGCCGCAAGGCCCCGGGTCGAGCTGTGTGCCGGTTCCGGGCCGGCGCGAGGCCGGCCCGATTCGCCGCCGGCGTCATCCGGCGTCATCTGCGGGGGGAACCCCGCATGGCCGGCTCCTCCTGCACCAGGCGCGCGATGCCCGCCACGACCGGCGGCACCAGGAGGAGCTGCAGCACGATCCCCGGCCAGGCGTTGAGGAAGGCGGCCGCAAGGAAGAGCTCCAGCGTGAGCGCCCCGGTCAGCGCGAAGGTCGCGGCCGCCCAGGCGATCCGCCCCGCGAGCATCGCGGCCACCAGGGACGCCAGCAGCGAGGCCGTGCTGCGGGGAAGGCGCGCCTGCAGGAGCCCCGTCACCGTCCCGTAGGTCGCGAGCTCGAAGGCCATTGCCACGGCGGTGGGGTACAGCGGCGGCATGCCGAAGGCCGCGCTGCGCAGCAGCGGGGCCAGGAAGCCCACCAGCAGCCCCTCGCGCCAGCCGCAGACGAAGCCGCAGATCAGGACCGGGAGGTGCATGGGCAGGAGCATCTGCCCAAACTGGGGGATCTGGCCGGTGAAGAAGGGCAGGATCAGCGCCAGGGCCAGGAATACGGCGGAGAGCGTGATCTGGTGCGGACGCCGGTTCATGGGGGGTCGCCTCGATTCTGGCTGGATTCGATGCCGTATCTACTCGTCCAGGGCCGCCCGCAGCCGGGCCGCGAGCCCCCTCTCCAACTCCACCGTGACGTAGGTTCCGTCCTCCCGGTGCTCCTCGGTCAGCACCCGTCCCCGCTCGTGCACCCACGACAGCCAGGCGGACCGGGCGTAGGGGATGACGACCTCCAGCACTTCCCGCCGCTCATGCAGGGCCTGCTGGATCGCCGCCTGCAGTCT